>NZ_DFOE01000002.1:0-364870 GCF_002376635.1 Sphingobacterium sp. UBA3549
AGTCGACACGAAAAATTAGTCCCATAAAAAAAGCTGCCCTTGTCGGACAGCTTCTTTTTTTTGTAACCGCTAAAACATAGATTGTATGGATTTAAAATTACTTAACATAAGAATTTAAGAAAGTATTTAAGTCCATCTTCTTCGTTTCTTCGCCCTCTTTCTCGCGAATCAAAACATTCCCGACGTGATCAGCATCTAGAAATAGTAGATTCGCTTTTAATATAATCTTTCCCTGTTCGTCCAGCAATCCAATTTTACCATTTTCAGAGAACATCAGATAATTGTCCAAAAATTTACTGATGTTTTCTTTCTTATCGAGCAGAATTTTCCCTTCTTCTGTGACCAATCCAAAATTACCGTCTTTTTGGAATATGGCAATTTTTTGATTTGCTGGCGTCAGCCAGTCAAATCCTTCTTTATTTACCTTTCCCCCCTTCTTATCCAATAACCAAAAATAATTATCTTTATCTGAAACAATGGCAGTGTGTTCATTAAAGTATGCTAAAGAGAAAAGAGAGCAAGGCAATACTTCTTCTCCTGCCGTGTTTTTTATACCATAATATTCATCATTGGTATTTTTATCCTTAACCATCGTCCATTTAAGTGATCTATCCAATGGAAAAGTGTCTTCAAATAAACCGACATCTTCTGCCTGGCTATCATTATCTCCCCCGGAGATATCAATAACCTTCGCGTTTTTAGGCAATTGAAAGTCTGCAACAAAAGATGTATTGGCCACTTTTGTTGTTTCGAAACCAAGCTCATTGCTTTCACCTAAAGACAATTTAAGCACACCACCAGGCAAATCATTTATAAATGGAAAGGCAGTCAAATAATAAGTCGGTACTGCTTCCGAATACCAAACAGTTGCGATAGCCGAATCCGCATTGTTTTTAAAAAACAACTTTGCTTTTTTACAGGTAATGCCCGCTATTGATTCTATTTCGCCCATATCTTGCAGCTGCACATAAGGGCCTTCGGATTCTTCCGGCTTTACACCAACAATCTTATACGATGGATGATATACTTCAGCAGTGACGACATCATCTCCTGCTGAATACGAATACGTTTTTGCTAACTTTCGATTTAAAACAGCATGTGTCTTTTGATTCACTATAGTGGAAGAATAATAGGCATCAGCCAAAACCTCTACATTCCGATAAGCCATTTTTCCTTTCAAAAATGGCTCATAAAACTCCTTTGCAAATTCTGGAACGTCATTTTCAAACTTTTCAGGCGACACTTCACCTTTAAAAACCAACTCCATCTGCCATTGCTTATCTTGCGCATAAGTTGTCGAAATTGATAATCCAAATAATAGTGCAACTTTGAGTAAATTATTCATAAGAATGTTAAATATGTAGCTAAATAACAAAAGACAGACCAAAAAGTCTATTTTTTTAAGCTATTTTTTTATTTAAGCACTTTCTAGCTGTATATTCTAGTACAATATTCATAAGATATTTTGTGAAAAAGCACTACAACTTTATCATCAATTTAGTTTTCACAGCTTCATCGCATGCCAAAGCGATTCGCAGACTGTTAATAGCATCTTCCATTGAATCAGTAAGATCCAAATTCTCTAAAATTGCCCGCAGAAAGAATAGCTGCTCCCGATTACATAATTCTTGATGACCAGGCTCATCCGATAAGTTAATCCATTCATCGGCCTTCTTAAATTCATTGGCTGAATCTAAATCACTATAATGTATTCTTAGGCTTTCCGTTTGTGTGTGTGAGGCGACCGAATCCGATTTCCCCTCATCGCTGGCTTTGTTAGCGACAATGGAAACTGCACCATTTGGTCCAAAAATATCTTTTACAAAAAAAGCGTTCTGACTCACCATTGGCCCCCATCCGGCTTCGTACCATCCTACAGAACCGTCCTCAAAATGCAACTGAAGTTGCCCATAGTTATAGTTCCACGCTGGAATCTCATCGGTTAATCGTGCACCTATTGCAGATACATACAATGGTTTTGCGCCCACCATTTGACACATGACATCAATATAGTGGACCCCGCAATCAACAATGGGACTTAAGCTAGACATTAAATTTTTATGCACATCCCACATATATCCATGACTCTGTTGATTGAGGTTCATACGCATAACAAGTGGCTTTCCCATCGTTTTAGAAATCTCGATGAACTTGATCCAGGATGGATGGTATCTCAAGATATAACCAACAACCAATTTTCTATCGTATTTTATTGCCGCATCCACTACCTGCTGTGCTGAAATTACGTTTTCAGCTATGGGCTTCTCGATAAAGACGTGAGCCCCAGCCTGAAAGGCTTTTATAGCATAATCTCTATGCGTATCTGGATAGGTGGCTATACACACGGCATCCGGTTTCGTTTCCTCAAGTGCCTGCTCATAAGACGAAAATAATTTATAGTTTCCTCCCAATTCTTCATTCAGCTTACCTTTGCTCTCTCCACGAGCTACTAGACCTACAATTTGAAAGCCATCTAAATCGTGATAAGCCCTTGCATGAGATGCGCCCATATTTCCACATCCAACAACTAATATTTTAACAACCTGTTGCATCATTTTTTCTTTTTATATTATCTCTTTAATCCATCTAAAGCGAATGCTGCTCCTGTTCCCAGTGCAGCACCAGCCAATACATCGGTGGGAAAGTGTACGCCCAAATACATCCGTGAATAACCAACACTACTTGCCCATAAAAGGGATGGGGCGACGACGTACCACTTCGAATAGGCACGTGACAAAGCAGTTGCGGTAGCAAAAGCGGAAGACGTATGCCCAGAGGGAAAGGAATATCCACTGGCCGTACGAACCGATATGAAATTAGGATATTTTTTAAAAGGTCTACTGCGCTTAAACAAATGTTTCAAACCCACATTCACCAAAGCAGTTACAGCCGTACTGCTAGCAACATACAAAGCATTCTGACGCATCATTTTATCATCATTGACTGCACCAGCAACCAGTAAACCGACGGGAACTGCAATCTGAACATAATTATTGATATCAGAAAGCACTTTAAATGTTTGTGTTTGCGGCACAGTCCTGGTTTCAGCAATCGACTCCAATATCCGGATATCTAATGTAGAAGCAGGTATTTCCTGCGCTACAGCGCCTATATAGGAACAATTCAACCAGCAAACAAAAATAAAAACTAATCTTTTCATCCAGTAAATAATCTCTCTATTTATAATTTCTTCACCCCTTAAAAATAAGGAAATTTATGTGAGTTGTCACCTTATTAAAGACGTTTAAATTTGAATCAAACTCATTACTGGTCTGTAAAGTATACGAAACAGTATGCTCCAAGCTATCAAATCAGTATTGTCATACG
Organism: Sphingobacterium sp. UBA3549; assembly: GCF_002376635.1. Taxonomy (NCBI): domain Bacteria; kingdom Pseudomonadati; phylum Bacteroidota; class Sphingobacteriia; order Sphingobacteriales; family Sphingobacteriaceae; genus Sphingobacterium; species Sphingobacterium sp. UBA3549. The sequence continues at coordinate 3,328 of NZ_DFOE01000002.1, forward strand.
CCCAGATTTTGCATGTAGTATACACTAGCCATATTTTCACTTATTTTTGTATCCAAATTAGAATCCGCTTAATAATAAGCCTGTTTAGATGACAATTTTAAAATGATGGCCTTGGATTTCCAATTAATTTACTATACATTTGCTTACAGTTATTAATACAAACATGGTTTATACTTACGTACATCATTTTCATTTCCATCATCGCCGTTGTGGCGATATGTTAATTTAATGTGTTCTTACGTAGAATACCTTCCCTCTTGTTTGATTTCTTATTATTAATAATTTACTGCTAACATTATAAAGCGTTGAAAAATCTTAAAATTGCTATCCAAAAATCGGGTAGGTTAAACGAAAAATCTGTTCAATTACTGAAAAACTGTGGTTTAGACTTCGAGAACTACAAGAGCTCTTTAATTACCACTGTGGGAAATTTTCCATTGGAAATATTGTTTTTGAGAGACGATGATATTCCGGGTTATGTAGAACAAGGCATAGCCGATCTTGGTATCGTCGGTGAAAACATCATTGATGAGACTGAATCCAAAGTAGAATACATCAAGAGACTCGGTTTTGGAAAATGCACATTGAAATTAGCTATCCCCAAAGATAGTAGCATTCAGGACATTAAAGACCTTAATGGTAAAGCAATCGCGACCTCTTATCCAAATATCCTCAAGAACTTTCTAAACGAGTACAATATTAATGCAGACATCCGTTTGATCTCTGGCTCCGTTGAGATTTCTCCCGGCTTGGGCCTTAGTGATGCAATCTGTGATATCGTATCTACAGGTGGAACGTTAAAAAGCAATGGTTTAAAACCTTTTGCTGATGTGAAGAATTCAGAAGCCATTTTGGTGGGAAGAAAAGGATTAGAGGGTAATGAAGTTTTGACTGAATTAGTACAACGCATCGAATCTGTTCTTTTAGCAAAAGAAACCAAATATGTGGTATTGAATGTCGAAAAGAAGAATTTGCCGGCTATTACTTCTTTACTCCACGGCGTTAAGAGCCCTACGGTTGTTCCACTTGCAGAAGAAGGCTGGGTAGCCGTACATACCGTTATCGCCGAAGATGACTTTTGGGATAAGATCAACAAATTAAAAGCTGAAGGTGCCCAAGGTATCGTTGTGATGCCCGTTGAAAAAATCATTCTTTAAACTTGATGCACTTATACAACCATGTTAAAAAAATATGATTACAAGACGTTAGGAAAATCCGAAATTCAACAACTGGTTGCCAGGAACACGGATCCGAACAATGCAATACAAGAGGTTGTCCAGGAAATTATTCAACAGGTACGCCAGCAAGGAGATGTCGTGTTACGCGAATATGCTGCTAAATTTGACAATGTTGAACTCGAGCGACTGTATTTGGACGAGGACGATATCGATGCGTTAGCATCTACCATAGACCGTGATCAGCAAAGAGCACTGGAAATTGCTTTTCAAAATATTCATAAGTTTCATAGTACGCAATTAAAAAGAGAACGCACTGTTGAAACCATGCCCGGCGTAAAATGCTGGCGGGAGGTGCGCCCTATTGAAAAAGTCGGTCTCTATATCCCTGGAGGATCAGCGGTCTTACCTAGCACACTTTTAATGCTTGGTATTCCCGCAAGAATAGCTGGGTGCAAAGAAATTGTCGTTTGTTCTCCCCCCCAATCCAACGGAAAAATTAATGGATTTGTCGCTTTTTGTTTAAAATTACTGAAGATAAATAGAATATACTTGGTTGGAGGTGCTCAGGCTGTTGCTGCTATGGGATTTGGAACAAAGACAATACCCAAAGTCGATAAGATTTTTGGCCCAGGCAATCAATTTGTCACGAAGGCAAAATCCATTATACAGGGTCTGGCAAATGTTAGCATAGATATGCCTGCCGGCCCATCCGAAGTATTAGTCGTCGCTGATGACTCGGCTAATCCGGCTTTTGTTGCCGCCGATCTTTTGGCACAAGCCGAACACGGCGTCGACAGCCAAGCTGTCTTGGTTGCAACTTCTACGGCTATAGTTGATGCGGTCAACACAGAACTAGCAGCCCAATTGGCGGTCTTACCGCGCAAGGAACTTGCTGCAAAAGCTATTGACAATTCTTATGCGGTAACTGTTGATAACCTTCAGGAAGCGCTACAATTTTCAAATGATTACGCTCCAGAACACCTTATTTTGGAAACGGATCAATGGGAGTCTTTAACACGCTATATCAGTAACGCTGGTTCAGTATTTTTAGGACACTTAACCCCGGAAAGCGCGGGTGATTATGCTTCGGGTACTAATCATACGCTGCCTACATCGGGATATGCACGCTCCTACTCAGGCGTATCGGTGGATTCTTTTGTAAAAAAAGTTACTTTCCAACACATTAGCGAAACTGGGCTCCAACACATTGGGACTGTAGTTGAAATACTCGCTGAACTTGAGGGTTTGCAGGCGCATAAAAATGCGATTTCCATTCGAAAAAAATCATAAAACATAGACCGTTTAAATCACAAAAAGGGCTTTACAATGTAAAGCCCTTTTTGTGAAATTGATCTTTCGAATGTTTCGGAATGGATTTTATACCTTATCTTCCAAAGGTGTCATAATTATCCGTTGCATATTTTTCAAATCTCGTCAATAAAGCGATATTATCTTTTTCCAATGGACTCAAATCTGCATTCACATCTTTTGAAATAGGCACATACCAGTCTACAGGCTCAAAAAATTGGCGAATGCTTGGTTTAGTAAACGCATAGCCATGTCGGGCAAAAATCGTATTCCGAATAATCTCAAGATCCAACTTCTTAAGATTTTTCAGGTCTTTCTCGGTCAACTTTTGTTTAGATGCATTGACCGTAAAAACTGCAGGGGATGCCGACCTATAATATTGTATAACGTATGTATAAGTTGAATCTCCATCTACATCGGTTTCCTCTTTTCTCTTTTCGTTAATCCAGTCAACCAAAGTCCCATTTTCCTCATCCTGATTTTTCAGCATCAGATTAGGATTATATGCGAATTGCTTTTTCAACAGTTTGAAACTTCGTTTTTTTATCTTTACCCCTGGATCGTAGGCAGTCCAACTGCCAATTAACGTATCATGATTAAGCTTAATTTCAAAACGGCCATCGGACTTTTTATCGCCGGGCTCATCCAACAATAGCCGAAAGTCACTACCGTTTTCTTCCAGCTTTCCCACAAAAGAACGCAGATTTCCTTTCACCACATTCTGTCCGAATACACGCCCCTTATCTGTGATTTTTTTTATGGTCAAATTTATCTTTGGAGAATAATCTGTAATTGGCAAACCGTCCCCATCTTCCAGTGTATTTTCATCAACCACAAATTCTCCCACCCAGTTGCCGTATAGTTCCTGATGTGCCTCATGCTCAACAACAACGCTATCTTTTGTTCCGGGGGCTTCATTCTTTCTGTCTCTCCCTTCCTTACATCCTACAATGACCACAAGCAATAACACTAAACAAATATTTCTCTTAATAATTTTTGATTTTTTTGATAAATAATAAATTCCGCCAATAACAAATTTGGTATCCATCCCAGCCATGCGATAATCTGGTACACGTCCATTGGATTGGGCTGGAACAAATAGACTAAAGCCAGCTTCCAAAAACGTAGCGTCAGTGCAGAACAGGTTAATGCAAAGCTACGGATCATAAAATCGTGGTGTTTATTAAATTTTCTCTGACGCGCAAAATGAACTGCCTGGTAGGTAAAATAAAACCATCCCAATCCCAGTAATTCAAATGCAATAATAGATGTTATCCCACCATTCGCAACCAAACCAATCAGTAATCCTGATGGAGCGGCGCAAACCAAAATGGCGTATACATACAAATATCCTATACTTCTATGGACTCGCGGATATTTATTCAATAGGTAATTACTAAACTGAGTGAAGCCAGCCGGCAGCGCGAAGATAGCAGTACAGACATGGACATAAAAGACGTAGCGATACCACCAAAGTTCTTCTATTTCAGTTTGCTTGATCAGTAATAAGTTAGCATCCAGCTCAAACCCACGGTAGCGCAGTGTAATCTCTACCATTAGCATACAGCTATAGGCAAAAGTTAAAAGCCAAAATCCCTGCAGTATCGAAAATTGAGCTTTTTTAAACATATCTTCTCTTTAATTGCTTCGGATAGCTTCCACGGGATCCAATCGAGAAGCCATTAAAGCAGGAACAATGCCGGATATTAGCCCGATAAAAGTAGAAAGTGAAATTGTCAGGATAACCATTTTCAAACTAACGACGATAGCAACACCAGTCGCAGCCTGCACAAGAAATGCTAAAAAATAAACAACGATCAGACCTATTCCTCCTCCCAAGAGGCAGAGCACGATAGATTCTATTAAAAACTGAGAAAGGATAAAGAAATTTTTGGCTCCCAGCGCCTTTTGAATTCCGATGATGTGTGTACGCTCCTTAACGCTGACAAACATGATATTGGCAATACCGAAACCACCGACTAGGATTGAAAAAATACCAATCGAAAAACCCGCAAGATTAATTATTCCAAAAAGCTGATCCAGTGCACCTGTAATCATTGTTGTCTGATTAATAGAAAAATTTTCCTCCCGTTGAGGAGATATACGACGAATTGAACGCATAAGTGTCTTTGCTTCACTCTCTGCTTCAGCCAGCGTATAGTTCGGTTTAATTACCATCGCTATACTTGGTGAAAAATTATCATAATTGACCAAATTCCTCGCGAGCTCAAATGGAATAAAGGCGGTATCATCAGGTGAGGTATTGATTAATACACCATTTCCTTCTTTCTTTAACACTCCAATAACTTGAATTTTTCGGCCTAGCATGTTGATATATTTACCAACCGGTTCATCATTAGGAAAAAGTCCTTCCGCTATATTGGCCCCCAATACAGTCACGAGGGCGCCCCCCCTCGATTCACTTTCGGCAAAGTAACGGCCATCTACGATATTTAAATTTTGAATATATAGGTTTTCATAGGTCGCGGCATTAACCGATGAGCCCTGTGCAGAATTACTTTTATATTTTATTGTCGTATTGCCAATATTGATCATATAAGCCATATATTCAGCAGTCGTCATTCGGCTTTTTAAATCCAAGTAATTATTATATGTGGGTTCCGGTCTATTCAAGTACTTCCACCAGGGGAAATTTGGTCCTCCATCCCAAGGCCATTTTTCTATGTAGAGAGTTTTGCTTCCTATCTTCTTTACTGACTCCTCGATATTATTTCGAAGTGTATCTACAGCGGAGAATACGCCAATAATCGTAAAAATACCAATGGTCACACCCAACAGCGACAGTAAGGTGCGTGTACGATTGTCTTTTAATGCCGAAAAAGCAAACTGACAACTCTCCAATATCAATCTAAAGAATAGCATAATTTGTATTCTAAAATACAATATAGTTTTGATTTAATGTCAAAATCCTTAAAAATATCTACATAAATTAGAATTACCGCCCTTCTATACCCAAAAAAGTTATAACTTTGTATGCTTTTTGCAACCTAATATTTGGTGCACTGTAATGCACTAAAAGGTAGACATTAAAATATATATCATTAAAGATGAAGTTATCTCAATTTAAATTCAACTTACCAGAATCATTACTTGCTTCTGAACCTTCTGAAAATCGTGACGAATCGCGCTTGATGGTCCTACACAGAGATAGTGGTAAAATTGAACACAAAATTTTCAAAGATGTATTGGATTATTTCGATGACAAAGATGTCATGATTTTAAACAATACTAAAGTTTTTCCAGCGCGTCTTTATGGGAATAAAGAGAAAACTGGAGCTACTATTGAAGTTTTCTTGCTGCGTGAATTGAACAATGAGCTTCGCCTTTGGGATGTATTGGTCGATCCTGCACGCAAAATACGTGTTGGCAATAAATTATATTTCGGCGATGAAGACTTACTGGTTGCTGAAGTAGTGGATAATACAACTTCTCGGGGCCGTACGATCCGGTTTTTATTTGATGGTACCGATGAAGAGTTCCGCCGTAATATCGAGATCTTAGGTGAAACACCACTACCTAAATACATCAAGCGTAAAGCTACACCAGAAGACAAATTCCGCTACCAAACTATTTATGCAAAAAATGAAGGGGCTGTTGCCGCTCCTACAGCGGGACTTCATTTCTCTAGAGAATTGATGAAACGCTTAGAATTGAAAGGCGTTGATTTTGCAGAGGTTACTCTTCACGTTGGTCTTGGAACTTTTCGTACTGTTGAAGTGGAAGATTTAACTAAACATAAAATGGATTCTGAACAGTTTATCATAACTGACGAAGCTGCAAAAGTTGTCAATAAAGCTATCGACAACAAACGTCGCGTATGTGCTGTAGGAACGACTTCTATGCGGGCAATAGAATCTTCTGTGTCTGCTGACCATCATTTAAAGGCGGCATCGGATTGGACAAGTAAGTTTATTTATCCGCCTTACGATTTCAGTATTGCAAATTCCATGATCACAAATTTCCATACACCGGAATCCACTTTGCTTGTGATGATTGCCGCGTTTGCAGGTTATGAAAATGTAATGAATGCATATGAAGTTGCTGTGAAGGAAAAATATAGATTCTATAGCTATGGCGATGCGATGTTAATCGTTTAATCCTATGTTTAATAATAAATAAAAAACGTGGATAGTCTCAAGCTATCCACGTTTTTTATAAATCTTAAATTTCAATAACATGAACTTTGTCATAATCGTTGCAGCCGGAACAGGAAGCAGAATGAATAGCGACCTTCCAAAGCAGTTTCTTTGCTTAAATGAACTGCCCATTGTCATGCATACAATTAATCGATTTTGTCAATGTAAGATTGTATCGGAAGTAATACTAGTGATCAGTGAGGTAATGGAGGAATTGTGGAATGAACTGTGTTCGGAACATGACTTTACTTTACCTATCCATCTCACTTATGGTGGTCGAACCCGATTCGAAAGTGTTAAAAATGGAATTAATTACATTGAGGAAAATTTCAAAATCCGTTCAGAAGATTATATTGCAGTACACGATGGCGCTCGTCCTATTATTACTGAAGAGCTAGTGAACAAAGCATTTCAAGGCGCTTATGCCCATCAGGCAATTGTTTTGGGACAAAAGAGTATTGAATCCGTCCGCATGGGAGATGTTTCCTTTAATGCTGCTGTAGATAGAAACCATACCTGGTTAATTCAAACTCCGCAGGTATTTCATGGAGAGTTGCTACTAAAATCATATCAGCAAGTGGAAGACCCCCTTTTTACGGATGATGCGTCTGTGGTAGAGAAGATGGGCAACAGTATCGCTATTATTGAAGGTGATGCTAAAAATATAAAGATCACCTACCCTCAAGATCTACAAATTGCCCAGCTTTATTTAAATTTGATTTGAAATGTATTACGCGTTACCACGGATGACACGCAATAATACCACAATAATTGCAATCACCAAAAGGACGTGAATAATGTTATTGCCAGCTGCATAACCTCCAAAAAAACTTATCGCCCAAATGATGACCAAAATAACAGCGATGATATACAGTAAATTTCCCATTTTCTTTTAATAATTTAATACCTAAATCTATTTTTATAGGTATAACAAAGAAAATGGAAATATAGTTTTATAATAAATAGATTAGCTGATCTCCAGCTGTAACCTATCGTAGGCTAGCAACATATTTTTCGGCAATTCTTTTGAAACAATTTCATGCAATCCCATTCGGTGCCCTATATGTGTAAAATAAGTTTTATCTGCCTGAATATCATAGGCAAATTCAATCGCTTCGTCCAATGTTAAATGGGAAATATGAGATTCTTTCTGAAGTGCATTTACAACAAGTACCTTAACACCTTTCAATAGCTGCCGCGATTCTTCACTGATAAATTTTGCATCAGTGATATATGCAAACTCTCCGATCCTGAAGCCCAAGACTGGCATTTTATAATGAAGCACCTCGATAGGCATAATTTCCGTACCGAACAAAGGCAAAGATACACCAGCCCTTACCTCCTCCAAATCCAATCTCGGCGCTCCTGGGTATTTTGTTTCAGTAAACGCATAATAAAATTCGCGCCTTAGCGCTTCGTGTAGATCAGCTGTACCATAAATGGAAATAGAACTATGCTGCTGATAATTAAACGCTCTTACATCATCCAAACCAGCAATATGGTCTTTATGCGAGTGTGTCATTAACACAGCATCCAAGTGCATAACTTTCTCACGCAACATCTGATACCTAAAATCCGGACCAGTATCGACCACTAATGTGTGTTGATTATATTCAATAAGGATAGAAGAACGCAATCTTTTATCACGCTGATCTTCAGATTGGCAGACCTGACATTGGCACGCTATGACAGGTACCCCCTGGGATGTTCCGGTTCCTAAAAATGTAACTCTCAAGCTATAATTTTTGATTTCAATACCTCTTCATAAATTGGAAGAAGCTTCTCAGAAATGGCTTCCGAATCAATTTCAATATCCAATAATATGTTCCACAATGACTGGATTTTTATTTCAAGATTCGAAAACTTATTGACTACTACAACTTTTGTCGTCTGCAACATACAAGCACCTGTACGGAATGACCCTTTTTCATACCTAACTTTATACCCCTGTTCCTTAAAAAATTCTTCTAGCTTAGTTAAGCTGCTTTGTGTAAACGGCAACAAAATCTCTCCTTCTTTTAAAATTCTACCTCAGTATTCCAAACTTAGATAAATTTGATTTTATATACAAATAAAATAACCCTTAGCGATCAATGCGCCAATTTAAGAAGTTCATTACCGAAAGTTTCCCAGCTATATTTTCTTTTTTCGTCTATGATATTTGTTCTAAATTGTTCTTCTTTGTTGTAATGGTAAAAAGAAAAAATGCGTTCTGCGATTTCCTCTGCTTTGGGCTCGACAACATAACCAACATAACTATCTCGAACCAATTCGGGCAACCCACCGACATTACTTACAATCATTGGAAGATCGAAATGATAAGCAACTTGGGTGATTCCACTTTGAGTAGCGCTACGATAAGGTAACACGACACAATCCGCGGCTGAAAAATAACGCCCTACCTCCTGATTTGGAATAAAATCGGTATGCATAAAAATAAACTCTTCGAGTTTATACTTCTTTATAAGATCCAAGTATAACGCAGGGTCATCATAAAATTCTCCAGCAAGCAATAATTTAACCCCCATCTTACGTAGCCTGGTATCGTTTAAAGCTTGCAACAAGATATCTAAGCCTTTGTATTGACGAATAAATCCAAAGAACAAGATCACTTTCCCCTCTTGATCAATGTTAAGTAGTCTACGAGCTTCCTTTTTACTTTGATGAGTGCCATAGTTATCGTAAAGGGGATGAGGGGTATACACTGCTGGCATTTTCGGGCTTAGCAATTTGAGGTCCAACAGAACGCTTTTACTCATGGTGAGACAAGCATCAACAGATTTCAAAAAGTACCGGATCAATAGCTTATCCCCTGGTCGCTGTTCATGGGGAATTATATTATCAGCGATACATACTATTTTAGTATGCCTATTCTTCCGAACCTGTCGCTGGATTGTTCCCAAACACGGCCCGAAAAAGGGCATCCAAAATCGTACGATAAGGAGATCATATTTGGCATTTCTAAGTTCCTTGCCCACACTAATCCAATTAAATGGATTGATAGAATTTACTTTTGTTTTGATATGGAGTCCCTCTGGTGCAGGCTCATCCGAGTATTGTGACTTTCCAGGAAAAAGAAAATTTGGGTACTGCAGACTGAAGGAGTAGATATCCACTTCATGGCCCAACTGCTGAAAGTGGGATGCTAACCGTTCATTAAAAGATGCTATCCCTCCACCCCTTAATGGGTAAGCAGATCCTAAAATCACAATGCGCATAACGACTTAAATGACTTTCTCAATTTGATAGTCGTTCCGATCGGAGCTGCTTCTAGAGACTAATTCTGCCAAGAAACCTGTCAGAAATAATTGCGTGCCCAAAATAATAGCGGTTAGCGCAAAGAAAAACAATGGTTGATCTGTTATATCTCTAAAAGGTGTTCCGCTGGCAATACTTATCAATTTATGGCAAATTAGATAAATAGATATAAATAAACCTGCCAGAAAACTAATAACGCCCATAACCCCAAAAAAATGCATCGGCCTCTTCGAAAACTTACCAACGAAAAATATGGACAATAAATCGAGGAAACCTTTCACAAAGCGGCCAGGGCCGAATTTGGTTGTACCGTACTTACGTGGATAATGCTGTACGATCTGTTCTTGTATATTTGTAAATCCTGCCCATTTTGCAATTACAGGTATATAACGATGCATTTCACCATACACTTCGATATTTTTAACAACTTCCTTTTTGTAGGCTTTTAGACCACAGTTAAAATCATGCAGGTTGTGAATTCCAGACATCGACCTCGTCACCCCATTAAACAATTTGGTAGGTAGTGTTTTGGTTAATGGATCATATCGTTTTTGTTTCCATCCCGATACTAGGTCAGCCCCCTTATTTATGATTCGGTCGTACAATTCAGGAATCTCATCGGGACTATCCTGGAGATCCGCATCCATTGTAATAACGACATCACCCTGTGCAGCAGCAAAACCCACATTTAATGCTGCAGATTTTCCATAGTTACGTCGGAATTTGATAGCAGAAATATTCGTGTTGTTTAACTTTAACTCTTCGATAACCTTCCAGGAATGATCTTTACTTCCATCGTCAACTAAAATAATTTCGTATGAAAAATGATTGGCCGCCATAACACGGTCGATCCAAGCTGTTAATTCGGGTAAGGATTCTTCTTCATTAAACAAAGGAACAACAACAGAAATATCCATGTGAATGTTAATCATGCTAAAAGTATAGTGTTATAATACCAACAAAGGTATTACTTTTTCAGCAATACCTTGTAGGAACAGTTTTATTTTGTTAGGCACTAAATGGCGTCTTGTCTAATCGCTAATTTTTCTCGCTTTGTCAAAGCTGATAGTAACAATGCAAAAACAAATTGAAACATCAAGGTGATCGCCAACCCCTTCAAAACTTGTCCTAAGGTAATTTTGCCGATAGAATCAACTTGTTTTTCAAGCTCCGCTATTTTTGAATCTATAACTTCGTCAGGAACATTATTCTTTTCCATATACTCAATGGTTACGTTAATGGTGTGAGTCACAACCTTTTCTTGTAACGTTGGATTAACGAAGTTGACATAGAGCTGTGTACCGATCGTGGAAATAATAGTAGAAATAGCAAGCATCATAAAGATCGATTTTAATGCTATTGAAAAATTCCAGTAGCCACCATTTGCTTTCCGAAGAGCGAAAGCGAACAAGGCAGCGATGATAACAAAAACCGCTGTATTAACGATAAATGACATCGACATTACCCCCCAGAAGGAATTTAAGTCTTTGACAACAAACAGGACAATTAGTCCTAGGATAAAAGAAATTATTCCCAATATGACACCATAGATAATACTTTTCTTTTTGTCGATTACCGCATCAAATCCTACATTACTTGGGTTGATTAAATCTGCCATAAAATTATTTATTATAGTAAGTACTCATTATTTGGTAAAGGGCAATATCAAAAGCCTTATTGGAAGACGCTTCAGCATATTCCTCAAATTGCTTTTCAGAGGGCTTGAATTCACTAAAGAAGCTCATAATAGGATAGAAAAGTTCATATACCTCGCTTTTCGGATTTATTCCTTTACCGACTTTCGCGATTTCAGCATATGGACTATCTACCACAATTTGGTTAGCAATGATATCTTCATAAATTTCATGCTCGTCTTGAAATTCGTCTTCATCAACCAGTAAAAACTCTTTTAAGAAGTCATCCAATTCAGGTTCAATCTCATCGTCTTTACATTCCCCTAAATAAAGAAAAATATTCAATAATTCAGTCCCACGATCTATGGTTTCATCTTCGATTGCTTCCCATTCTTCTGAATCCAAATAATCATCTTCCAGCTTCAATACATCGTTGGAGAAAAAATTCATCAATAAAAGATCAACATATACTTCGCGAAGTTCGTCAAACAAAGGATAGTCATCGAAAGACTGATCCAACAGTTCTAACTTTTCCAAATAGCTTACTTCCGTGTTGAATACGCGAATAATCTTTTCAAGGAATTCCGGGGCTGTCGAAATTCCATCTACCTTGCCATAATTTAATATACCTGCCTCAACGGCTGCTTTAATATTTGCTTCCATGGTTTTTAATCGTTTTTAACAATTTGACTATTATTAATGACCAATTCGACAGCACCGTTTAAGGTCTTTCCGAATAAAGGTGAATTTTTTGATTTGGATTTATTGGTTTTCTCATCGAAATTCCATGCTTTCGATGCGTCAAATAAAACAAGATTGGCTGCTGCTCCCTCTTCAATCTGAGGTACTTCAAGTCCTAAAATTTGCCTTGGTCTGACGGACAGACTATTTACAATTTGTTCTTCGTTCAATCCGGCACGAATCAACAGCGGCAGCACGGTCTGTAAACCAATAATGCCATTTTTGGCAATATGGAATTCGACATTCTTGAATTCTACTTCTTGCGGTGTATGTTGCGAGACAACAGCATCAATAGTTCCATCCTTGATTCCTTTAAGTAATACCTTAAGATCTGCTTTCGTTCTTAATGGGGGGCTAACCTTGTAATTGCTGTCGAAACCAACGATATCTTCGTCAGTAAACACCAATTGATGTGCGGCAACATCGCATGTGACTTGAAGACCTTTTGCTTTCGCTTTTTTTATCAGATCAACAGCTTCTGGTGTGCTTATGGAAGCAAAATGAATAGGAGCTCCTGTATATTCTGCTAGATAGAGATCGCGAGAAACCATTAATGATTCGGCAAGGTTTGGAATACCCTTCATACCTAAATAAGTACTCATAGCGCCTTCATTCATCTTGTTTCCTCCTGCCATCGACTCATCTTCCGCATGCGAAAAAATTAATCCATTAAACCCCTTAGCATACAACAACGCTCTGCTCATTAGTCCCGCTTGTTGAACACTCCTGTTTCCATCACTAAAAGCAACAGCCCCGGTTTGCTTCATATCAAATAATTCGGCCAGTTCTTTGCCTTCTCTCTTTTTGCTGATCGCACCAATTGGATGTACATCCACAATATTTCCTTTCGCAGTATTGACAATTAGAGCGACCTCTGAACGGCTTTGAATAGCTGGCTCAGTATTGGGCATCACGGCTACTCCAGTGAAGCCACCTGCAGCAGCTGCTGCTGTTCCGCTTAAGATATCTTCTTTGGTTTCTAGCCCAGGCTCTCCAAAATTGGCATGTAAGTCAAAAAAGCCAGGCGCTAATATTTTTCCGGAGCCATCAATGGTCTCACTATCTTTATCCGCTAATTTGACAGATTTTCCAATCTGTGCAATCTTTCCATCTTCAATAAATACATCCACTTGCTGCTGATGAAATTTATTCCCAGGTAAAATTACTTTAACAGAAGTAATCAATAAGCTTTTCATATATGATTGTGATTGAAATTAAAAGGATACAAAGTTTTAATCGAAGCACATAGATTGTGCATTGTGAACAGATAGAAAGGCGCTTTATCACTATAAATCATATAGCTATAAATAACTTTTTCGCTTGATGCTTGTGACTGCTTCATTTCGAGAAACAAAGTTACAAAATACAAATTTATTAAAGAACATTAAAAATAGATTTCGGCAACGATTACCTAGGAATTTTCCCCCCACTGATAATGCTTAAAGTCAAATCCAGCAAGACTCAAAATACGATCAACAACGGTTTCTGCTACCTCTTCAAACGTCTTTGGTAAGCTATAAAATGAAGGTGATGCCGGACAAATGATGCCACCTGCCTCTGTCACCAGTTTCATATTCTGAATGTGAATGATACTTAAAGGTGTCTCACGTGTAACCAAAATCAGTCGTCGCCGCTCTTTTAAGATGACATCAGCAGCGCGTGTTGTCAGATCAGAAGATATGCCATGCGCTATTCGCGACAATGTACCCATCGAACAAGGACAGACAATCATAGTATCATAGCGGGCGGAGCCCGATGCAAAAGGAGCAAAAAAATCACCTTTATCATAAAATTTGAAAGGTACATCCTGGTAACTTTCATCGCCTAATTCCGCACGCCATACATCCTTCGCATTATTCGACATGACAATACCAACTTCAGCGATTTGTGTTTTTAACACCAAAAGCTTTTTAAGTAAAACTTTAGCATAAATTGAGCCGCTAGCTCCCGTAATAGCTATAACTATCTTCCTTTTAGACATCTCTTTTAAAATATAAAACAAAGCTATAAAAAAAGGGTCGTAGTGAGAAACACCCGACCCTACATCTACCTATGAAAAACATGCCCTTGGGAGGGGCTTAACAAAAGTACATCTACTTTTTAATTTACGGAAATATTATGTGCATTACTACACATTTGTGTATATAAAAAATCAAAAAGCACGCTTTTTGGGCTCTTTCCATCTCAACAAATCTTTCAAAAACAGCTAACCGCCCACTTTTAATTGGGATATGGAGCTTCATAAAATATCAATAATTTCTCCCATCAAACATTTATTCTCATGAATAAAGTTTATTTTAGTAAAGAACTTAGACAATTAACAAACACATGAATCTCTCTATTTTAGAACAATACATAGAACAAGGAAAAAGCCACGACATAGATCTGTTATTAATTGGAAATCCCGAACTTTTACAGGAAACAACAAGTCATGGGATTTCGCCCCTTCTATTAGCTTGCTATTACAACAAACCTCAGATCATACGGGTGCTTTTACAACACACCAAGTCCATGACTATACATGAGGCTTGTGCAGCAGGATTAACATCCTATCTTGAGGCTATTATTTCGCAGGTACCTTCGGTTATCAATGAATGGTCATCGCAGGGTTTTACGCCATTGACCTTAGCTACATATTTCAACAAAGTAGACATTGTACGTCTATTGCTATCCAAACGGGCGAATCCAAACACCGTAACGAAAAATGAACAACTCACTACAGCACTGCATATTGCCGCCGCTAACAACAATGAAGAAATCGGGAAATTGCTTATCGATGCGGGCGCTAATGTCAATGCCATTCAGGCCACAGGCGAAACTCCACTCCATTTTGCGGCCCAATATGGTAACATCGATTTTATTGTTGCTTTACTTGAAAATGGAGCCGACACAAGAATAATCAATAGTGCCGGATTATCTCCAATGGATCTGGCGTATGAAAAAGGCCATAAAGAAATTGCAGAAATTTTAAAGAACTAGGTACTTTTTAAGATCTCCATACCGATTCTGCAATGAAGACAACGTTTCCTATCGCAGTAAAACTCCTTCAACTGCAACATTCCCTGCGTCTTGCCTGCATCTTTAACATCCCAATCATATTTAGCAAATTGCCGCACGATATTATTTTTTTCAGCAGGAAGCTCCTCCAATAACTGTAATGCCTTTTCGATATAGGACTGAATGCCAAAATATTTACCATATGAAAAAAGAAACACAACAACTACATTAATTACCAGAAGATCAACAGTTTCTTTCCCGATCCACGCACATTTTTTAACTTTTTCTTTTGTACTTAAGGAAAAATGTGATTCCCAAAAATCACCTGAAGGTTCTATTTTGAACAATTTTCTCGCCGCCTCCAAGCTATCTACGGCCAAAAGCTTTGCCACCCCCAACTCATTCTTACTGAATAAAACAACTAATTGAGCAATACGCCGTTCGGGAAAATTATATGGTCTCATCCTCAACCTCTTCCATACACCAAAAACGATTTCTATCTTGTGAATGTGCTGTTGGTACTTAAATTCGTCGACTAATCGCTTCACATACCCACTAGTTGGTCTACCAAGCAATAAACCACTGATACCAAAAAAAATAGCTTCCGTTTTAAATAAGTTTGAACGGTATTTTTTTAGAACATGCAAAGGCAGTTTTTCGCCGAATTCCTGGAAAGTATCTGCGTTAACTTTTAAACCCATAGATCTACACATCCATATCCAGAAGGTTTTTTCCCAATCAGTATCAAAATGTTTCAGTATTTCGAAAATCCGCTGAACTTTCATTTCCAAACGCTCAATTGACAAGGTATTCAACCACATTGATTTTTTAAAAATATTGATAGGCCCAAGCTGATATTCGCAGGGAATCCAGCTTTTGGTATTCATCATATTGGCATATTTTTCCAATAGATTTTTATCTACGTAGTCCGAAAGCACTAAAGTAGGAATAGACGTGCCGTCACTTCGGTAGATAACTTTATCATTTTTCCAAACTACATGTAGGATCACGTTATTGTAAGCAACATCTTCTTGATGAGCATGTCGATCCCAATCTGAGGATTGAATATGCATTTCTACATGACCGAACCAATCCTTATCTCCATATCTAATGTGCGACATGAGAAAATCGGGGCCAGAATCTGTGTTGTATCGCCCCACTTGAACAACGGCTAAGGCCCCACCATCTGTGGAATTTAACCCATTTGCACGGAATAGCCGAAGTTTCCAGATAAACTGCATTAAGTTTTCTGTAACTAACATAATTGTAATTTAAGAATTAAACTAACCGGCTATGGCTTATAATTCCCTAAATATACAAAAATTACTGTTTCTTATAGATCTTTAAAATATCATTGGAAACTAATTTACTTTCTAGTAATTGCCCCTTGAATAGAGGAGCCTTAATCCCGCTCAATAAATTCGCCTCAGACTCAAAGACTCTTGCCTCATCCCACAGGTTCGCATCTATAAACATCTGCAAGGTCGCACGCCCGCCTTCTATGATTATAGACTGAACATCCATTAAATAAAGTTGATAAAGGATATTTTGCGGTAGATATAATCCATAATTTTCAAGCTCAATATACTTAACATTTGCTGTCCACTCTGTCTTTTTAGCATTAAACACAATAGTATCGGCCTGATCATCGAGAATAGGGGCATCCATCGGAATGGCAAGGTCTCTGTCTAAAAGAATACGCAATGGATTTTTACCCTTCCACTTTCTTACGGTCAGACTGGGATTATCCACAATTGCAGTATTTGTACCAACCAAGATAGCATCCTCTTCTGCTCTCCAACGATGAACGAGCTGTTGGCTTGCAGCATTACTGATCCAAACCTGCTTATTTTTTTTTCCTATAAAACCATCCCTGGTTTGCGCCCACTTTAAAATAACATACGGGCGGTATTCACCAATACGGGTAAAAAAACGGCGGTTGAGCCAAATGGACTCTTTTTCGAGCAGACCAATTTCAACTTCAATACCAGCTTCTCGCAGTATCTGCGCTCCTCTACCATTGACTTTTCCGAAGGGATCCAAACATGCTATAAAAACTTTCAAAGGTTTTAGATCAGCAATCATATTGGCACAGGGAGGTGTCTTCCCATAATGCGCGCAAGGCTCGAGGCTGACATAAAAATTACTTCCTTCGATAAGCTCCTTTGCTTTTTCACCGTACCTTTGCATAACCTGCTGTACAGCATTGACTTCAGCATGCGCTCCACCGTAAGGAGATGTATACCCTTCACCGATAATTTTACCATTAAAAACGATGACAGCCCCAACCATTGGGTTGGGACTTACTGAACCTACACCGATTTGGGCTAGTTCCAAACAACGCTGCATATATTGGCTGTGCATATCCATAGATACAAATCTATGAAAATCGTACCTTTGCTGAATGAAAATACTTCAAGATTTCGAATTATTATTTCAACAAGAGCTTCATAAGTTATACGATAATGATGAAATAAAAGCAATATTCTTAGTCGTTATTGCTGAAAAATTAGGGTTAAATACCGCTAATTATCAGTTGAGCAAAAAAGATCCTGTAGATGATAAGAATAGCGCTGAAATACTTAGCATTCTTCGGGATTTAAAAAAGCATAAACCTATACAGTATATACTCAACAAAGCAGATTTTTACGGTGAAGTTTTTCAAGTCAACGAATCAGTTTTAATTCCTCGACAGGAAACTGAGGAGCTTGTTGATCTGATTATTAAGAACCACAAATTTTCTCAAAACCTCAATATTATTGATATAGGAACTGGTTCTGGCTGCATTCCGATCACTTTATCAAAACATCTCACGAATGCTAGAGTAACAACGATAGACATCTCAAAAGAAGCGATAAAAACCGCGCAAGAAAATGCTAATATCTTAAAAACTGCAGTTCAATTTATCAACGCAGATATCTTTGAGTGGGAATATATATTCTCCAATCAACACTATCATATCATTGTATCCAATCCGCCATATATTACTCCTGGAGAAAAAAAATATATGAATGAAAATGTATTGGCTTATGAACCCGAGCTAGCGCTATTCATTGAAGAAAGCACTCCATTGATTTTTTATGACGTTATTTCATCCTTTGCCCTTAAACATTTAGCTCCAGATGGAGATCTATATTTCGAGATCAATCAGTATCTGGGTGCAGAAATGAAAGATCTTATGATCAAAAAAGGATTTGAACAAGTCAAATTGATCAAAGATATCAATGGAGCAGACCGAATAATCCATGCAAAAAAAGCATGGTAAAAAAATAATCCTTTTATTTATTAAGCAGTTAAGTTGTTTCAATCAAATTTCACAACCAATTATTTGGCATATATCAAAAGAAATTCTACCTTTGCATCACTTTCAAAAACAGAAAAGATTCCGTAGCTCAGCTGGTAGAGCAATACACTTTTAATGTATGGGTCCTGGGTTCGAATCCCAGCGGGATCACAAAAAAAAAGCTAATCGCAAGATTAGCTTTTTTCGTTTAATACTCCCCTACATTCCGCAAACTGATTCGTTAAAATGAAAAGCTAAAAAAACAAACTTCTCGTTCATGATGGTTTTCTTGGTCCTCATTTGAAAACATCTTTTTTATCTTATCTTTATAATTTCAAAATTTTACGGGCTTAAACATTAAAGATAGCAACCGATAATTCAACAATAATTCTAGTTATATCTTACCCTAGTGAATCTAGGATATTGTAATCAATGAAAGAAGATCGAGCACATGAAGAGATTTACGTTAAAAGAGATTGGCCAACAGTTAAAATTATCTCCGGGCACTATTTCTAAAGCACTCAACGATAGCCATGAAATAAGTGCAGAAACAAAAAAAATAATTTTAGATTTTACGAAGAAAATCAATTATATACCAAATTTCTCTGCCAAAAGCTTAAAGACAGGACGCTCAAATACTTTGGCCATCATTGTTCCATTTATTTCAAGCTCATTTTTCTTCGATTTCTATGAAGAGATCTCTCTTATTCTGTCGCAGACGAATTATAAACTCATCCTTTTACAGACCTTTAACGATGAGAAAAAAGAAAAAGAAGCACTAGAACTCTGCATACAAAGCAATATTGAAGGAATAATCATTTCCCCTGTAAAAAATGATTCCAGCTTATCGCTCCTGTTCTATATAATGGATCAGATTTGCCCTGTCATTATTTTCGACCGAATAAACCATCAGCTTGACACTTTCAAAATCGGAATTCAAAACAATAAGGTGATCTATCAGGCAACGGAAGAAATGATCAAAAACAGAAGGGAAAATATCATTCTTTTATTATGTAAGGATATCGGTGGAAATGTAAGCAGAATAAAAGGATATAAAGATGCGCTCTTTAATGCCTCTATACCCTTCAAACAAGAGAATATGATAGAAATATCCTATTCTAGCCCTAAAGACAATATCGATGATGAGTTAGAACGCAAAATAAGTGACTTATTAAACCGCCAGATACCACCCAACGCGCTCCTGTCGACAACCGACACCTTGTCATTAAAAGTGTTGCATATACTAAACAAATTGAAGGTAAAAATTCCTGATGACATGAACTTAATAGGATTCAGCAATACCCCTTTTGCCAACAGTCTTAACCCTTCCTTGACAACAATCACTCAGCCAACAAAGCTTATGGCGGAAAAATCAGTAGAACTCCTACTAGAGATGTTAAAGAAAAGAAACAAAAAGAATTATTTCGAATTCGAGACGTATTTTTTGGACTGCAGCATTGAGCACCGAAAATCTACATCTTCCATTTAATAGAAAAGGAACAAGTTCCGTACAGAATTTGTTCCTTTTCGGCGCATTCAGTCGATATGATATCTTTGGTAGCCAATAGCTGTATTTCGTAAAAAAAACTTATTTAATCAAGGTTCGCAATGCATGTATAGGTAAATCTATCTTAGTATCATTAGATAAACTTCCATTCAATGTACCCCATTGCAAACTATCTAATCGAACAGATGACTTCCCTTCTGTTTTAATCTTTAGAAGGTCAACCTTAGCATTAGCCCCTTTACCATTGAAATATACCTCTGAATTGTTGGCAACGATATCTGCACTTTGATAATTAACACTTGGCAACCCCAAAACAGTATTCGTAGTGTTAACAGATAAATGGCCCACAACAGCATTTCCCCGCGCATCTGCTCCACCGAGATCTTCAATAAAAGAATTTGTCAGACTCAAATTCAACGTATTTATAACAGATTTATCAGAAACGTTAAGCACCTTAACACTATCGCCTATAACGGTCAATTCATTCAGCTTGGCAGACAGCTCACTAACACCCACATTTTTTAATTTCAACAGTTTAAGATCAGGTGAAAAAATATAAATTGACTTATAGCCACCCTCACCTCCCGGCAAAAGATTTAAAGTAAGACTTCCCGATTGATCAACATTCGCTTTCACAAAATCAGCTTGACTCTTATTAACTTTAACCGCAAACTTATCACTTTTCACCCAGTACAACCCAACATCACTAGCATTGTTTCCAACCATAAAAAGCTTATCAAAGGAAGTCAGCGGGAACGATCGGAAATAAACATCCTTACCACCTGGATTAGACACTTCGTGTTCAATATCAGCATTATATTGTTTTGCATCCACTCGATTTATACGAAAAAGGTAGGATGCGACAAGCATCGGAATTGCGAATAAGCCTATTGCTAATACCATTGTTATTTTTGCACTTAGTTTCATAATTCATTTTGGTTAAAATTCTGACTAATAAATTGTTTATAACGCTTCTCTAGTTCATCCAGACCAATTTCCAATAAATAAATATTACGGAAAAACAGCGGAAGATCTTCCTCTAGAAAAATCCCCTTTCTATACAACTTCACATTTTTCACCGATTCTTGCGTCAGAAAAAAGCCAATTCCACGTTTATTTGCTATAATTTCTCTCTGCTGAAGCATATCATAGGTTCGCATCACCGTATTGGGATTAACCTCCATTTGAACCGCCAATTCCCTTACAGAAGGAAGCTTTTCATTAACCTTCCAGGTTGCTAGCAAAATATGGTCACATACATATTCAGCAATCTGAAGGTAAATAGCTTTATTTGCATTGAATTCCATATTAAATCTCCTTTTCCTTTAATCTTAAAAAAGCAACGCACCATAATACCAATGTAAGGAATAACGCTCCAGCGCCGATCAGTGCAAAAATGTGATTTGAATCAGACCAATAATTATTGCTCATTACCCCGACTGTATCTTGGGTTTGCATTTTTATCAGATAAACAAAAAAACATATCCAAACAACGCAGTAAATCACTACGGAAATAGCTGTCTTTACATATTGATAGTTTTGAAAGACAATCCCGCCGAGCAAGAAAATAGCATTCAGAAGAATCGGCGCGAAATAAAAATAGTATGCCGAATGCGGATACTGAACCTTATAAAAGTATTGCCAAAGATCTATACTGCCCGCTTTTCCTGTGGACGCCGTTTGATTTAAAACCATCGAACCAAAACCCTTCAAATATGCTACAAATGCCAAGTCAATCAAGTAAAATACCAACAAATAAGAACCAATACTTACCACAACGGTATAGAATAGGCTAACCAGAAATTTTTCCAACTGTGAGGCTGGAATCATTAATTCAAAAATAGCACGTGTCTTCTTCCCTAGATCGGCAAAATAGCTGCTGGAAACAACTGTTACAAAGAATAGTCCCAAGATACAAAATAACGGGGTCCTGAAATTTAGCAGCGAGTAAGCAGTTTGATTTTTCATCCCGTCATAATTCGAAGCAAAGTTAACCGCGTAAAAGCCAAAAATCACACCTGCAATAATTCCTATTGACATTAGGTAAATTCTTCCAAAACCAATCCACTGTCTTCGAATCAGTCCTAAAAATCGCGTAGAATTAAAAATGTTTGACATCTTTATCAATTTTATTAAGGTTCGTAATTTTTTCTTTGCATTGCAAAACAGCATTAAATAGCAATTCTAAATCCAGCTTTGAATCTTCCATTGCTGTGTTTGGAAGAATTACATTGAAACCACCTACTCCCTCTTCGTGGTAAATCGCATCCAAAGGCAACTCTCTTACTCTTTTAAAGCATAGATGATCAGTAATAACATGCACCGGCGCGTTTAACGCAACCTTATGATCGTCAAGCAAAATAACGGCATCAATAAGATTATCGAGATCTCGCACTTGGTGTGTCGAAATGATTACACATCGCTCGTCCGTTATTGCTGACGCCATGATCTTACGGAACTGAGCTTTTGAAGGAATATCCAGACCATTCGTTGGCTCATCCATAATGATCAATTTTGTATTGGATGCTAATCCGAAAGAAATAATGTATTTCTTTTTCTGACCATAACTCATGTTTGCCAATTTTTGCTTAATAGGGATATCGAACTCATGGACGAGCTGATCAAAATACTTCTGATCGAAGTTGGGATAAAATCCCGCATTTGCCTTTAGAAAATGTTCAGATTTTACTGCTGGGAGATAAAACTCTTCTGGAATAAAACTAATCTCCCTTAACAATGAAGGCTCCCTTCGAGTTGGATTATGTCCAAGTACATCAACCTGCCCCGAAACAGGGTATACTAAGCCGGCGATATTCTTAAGCAAAGTCGATTTGCCAGCACCATTCTTCCCCAACAAGCCATAGATATGGCCCTGCTTCAATTCAAGATCCATATGCAGAAATAAGGGCCTTGATTTACTATAGCTAAAATTTAGATTTTGGATAGTAACCATACTACTGTATTATTTAATTAATACACTAATATAGAAAACAATTATTTACAATTCCAAAAATAATTTCAAAAGAATAGCGCTAGAACATTACTTCGACTCGCCCAGCTGCGACAGAAAGCATGTAAACTTTACAACAGATTAACTTAAATATTAAATTCATATAAAACACAAAATACCATGAAAAACATACAGTTAATAAATAAAATTACGAAATTCATAATCACCAAAAGCGATATTATTCTACATTCAATACCTACTCTGTTCATTGCATAAATCACGCCTCAGGTACAAACGCGAACAACTACATTTAAATCAAAACAGCCCATCAATTCTACATTGACTGATAAATAAAGTGGCAGAATGGCTAAAAGCAACCGAAAATAGCACCTGTGGTATATACATACTAAGCAAGATGGGCTCTTTATTATATCCTCGGCACGGTCATTCCTCCGAGTTATTCCTAATTGCCCACCTGTCAACAAACAATTAAATACGGTCGCGAGCAGTATTAACCGACAGTTAAACAAAAGTTTAAAATACTTGTTAATCAAAATAATATAAAAAATACCTCAACAATAAATACATATAATATTTAACAAAAACAGCTTCGCACCTCGCAAAAGAACCGCTATTTTGTATGTTTTTTATCGCTTGAAATTGCTTTAGATCTATTTTATTCTCCATCTTTGTCTGTATGATGAATCACACATATCCTTTTATTTTAGCGTTCCATTCTTTATGGCGATGGGAAGTATTGATTATACTGGTATGTAGTCTTTCAATCTTTTTTTATAAAAGAAAGCGGAAGCTACCATTTTCATCTACTGATCATTTTCTATTGAAAGCAACGGTTATTTCTTTCTACATTCAGCTATGTTTAGGATTTATCCTCTATGTATCAAGCCCAATAACACAGTATTTTCTGCAACATTTCGGTGAATCCATTCACCTCAGGCAAATCCGCTTCTTTGGCATGGAACACAGCAGCATGATGATTATTGCTGCAATTTGTTTGACCGCAGGTATGCTTAAAAGCAAAAACGCCGATACAGACGATCGACGTTTTAAAATATTATTAATCTGGTTTTGTATCGCCCTAATGATTGTTCTTAGCTCTATCCCTTGGGAATTCTCCCCTTTGACCAGCAGGCCCAGCTTTAGATCATTTTAGTTAATTAAGGAATAAGTGATCAGCTATTTTTCCAATTGGCTTTTCGTTTATTATGCATTGCGTCCATTCCCTCTTTGAAATCATTGGTTTTCCGCAACGCTGATAAGCTCTGTAAGAGAAAGGTATACTTATCATTAAAATCTTGCTCTTTTAATTTTCTAAGCGCAGCAAAACCTCTTGAAATAGCCAAGGGAGCATTCTCCAGAATTGTTGCTTTCAATTCCACCAACCCTGTCTCTTCTTTATCGAGAATTTCATACAAGATTCCCTTTTTTAAAGCCTCTTGAGCAGAAAAAGAACTTCCTCTGATACAAAGGTCCATTGCCTTTCTCTCCGGCATAAATTCTATTAGCAAAGCCAGTACCTGAAATGGGAAAAGTCCAATTTTTACTTCTGGCAAAGAAAAACGCACATTTGGGAGAGCAAACAAATACGTACAGGATAATGCAATTAAAAAACCACCTGCAATAACATCACCTCTCAACACACAAATTGATGGTTTGTCTAGACAGGAAAATATTTCCGCCAATGATTTTTCAACCTTGGGAATTGCCGCATTTCTGGTATCCGAGGTTGGATCCGCAAAAGCTTTTAGATCCATACCAGCACAAAAGACAGGCCCCTCAGCTTCTATCTGCACTAAATAAATATTTGGATCATTATTCGCAAGATTCAATGCATACGCAATTTCGCTCACCATAGTCGGACTAAAAGCATTTCTCTTTTCCGATCGCGCTAGCGTCAGGTTGAACACATGCTCTTCAATGTGCACTTTTATAAAATTCAGTCTTTCCATTAAAAAATATTACAAAATCAACTGCCTAAAACTATGCTCCAATGTATCTATTTCAGCATCTGTTCCTCGTCTAAAATAGTGTAATAAAAGTTCGGAAGGTATATTACCAACTAAATCATTTTTCGCAAATGGACAGCCGCCATAGCCAAGTAATGCACCTTCAAATTTACGACAGCCCGCAATATAGGCAGCTTCAATCTTTGCGAGACTTTCTGCTCTACTTGCATGAAAATGCGCACCAATATCGAATGTTGGAAAACGGGCATTGACAGCGTTGAATAATTCGGCAATTTGGTTCGCATCGGCTTCTGATGTGGTGTCTGCCAAAGCAAACTCCCGGATGCCAAGATCGATTAGCTTTTCAATCCACTCTTTCACTAACACCGGTGACCAAGGATCGTTGTAAGGGTTCCCAAAGGCCATGCTAATATAGACAACCAGCGATTTATGGTACGCCGCAGCCAAAGCTGTCATTTCTTTTACCTGTTGGTAAGATGCAGCTAAGTCCATATTGGTGTTTCGCAATTGGAATGTTTCTGAGATTGAAAATGGGTACCCTAAATAGTCGATTTTTTCCTCTTGAACCGCTTCTATCACCCCTCGTAGATTAGCAACAATGGCTAAAAGCTTCACCCTCTCACTCTTTCGGATTCCCTTTAGCACCGCTTTTGTATCGGCTAACTGTGGAATAGCCTTCGGAGAGACAAAAGATCCAAAATCAATAACATCAAACAGTCCACTATCGATTAACGTATTAATATGTTTAATTTTTTTATCTGTATCAATAAAGCTGTGAAGCCCTTGAATAGCATCCCTTGGGCAATCAACCAATACAACTTGATCCCTCATAACACTATAAAATATCTTTCTGGATCTCTCTGGCGATCACCATTTTTTGAATACTTGAAGTCCCCTCCCCTATTGTGCATAGCTTAGCATCTCTAAAAAACTTCTCCGCGGGATAGTCCTTAGTAAACCCATATCCGCCAAAAATCTGAACGGATTCGTTGGAAACGTTGACAGCAGCCTCTGAAGCATAAAGCTTAGCCATCGCTCCTATTTTAGAAACACGTTGCCCATGATCCTTCAAATAGCCGGCTTGTCTTGTTAACAATTCGCTAGCTTCAACTTGGGTAGCCATATCTGCAAGTGAAAATGAAACTGCTTGAAAGTCGTAAATCTTTTTTCCAAACTGCTCACGCTCGTGTGCATATTTTAGCGCACACTCATAAGCTCCTCGGGCGATACCTAACGAAAGTGCCGCAATAGAAATACGCCCCCCATCCAATAACTTCAACGCCTGTACAAAACCTTGTCCTTCTTCTCCAATAAGTTGATCGCGATGTATCCGACAGTTATCAAAAAACAGACAAGCTGTTTCCGAAGCTCGCATCCCCAATTTATTCTCCTTCTTGCCAGCGGTAAATCCGGGAACTCCTTTCTCAACAATGAAGGCTGACATTCCTTTTTTATCACCTTTGGTCCCCGTTCGCGCGATAACTACCGCTACGCTCGAACTGATAGCATGGGTTATAAAATTCTTGGAACCATTTAAAATATAATAATCACCATCCCTTTCAGCAAACGTCGTCATTCCGCCTGCATCCGAACCTGACCCTGTTTCGGTGAGCCCCCAAGCGCCTATCCATTCGGCTGTCGCTAGTTTCGGAAGATAATGCTTCTTTTGCCTTTCACTGGCAAAGCTCAAGATATGATTTGTACATAAGGAATTATGCGCCGCTACAGAAAGTCCTATAGAACCACATACTTTAGAAATCTCATCCAAAACGGTAATATATTCCTGGTATCCGAGCCCAGACCCACCATATTCTTCGGGAACAATCACGCCCATGAAGCCGTGTTCGCCTAACTTTTTAAAAACTTCTATTGGAAAAATTTGGGCTTCGTCCCATTCCATCACATAAGGTTTGATATGATACTGTGCAAAATCTCGCGCACTTGCTCTGATCATATCCATTTGTTGTTTATTTTCAATAAACATAAGCATGAATATTAAATTTACAATCGGTAATTCTATTCAAATATATCAAAATATTTAGGAATAAAATTGCAAATATTTTAAAATTTTATTTTAAATTTATCTAAAAATAAGAAATCCTTAATTCAACAGCTTTTTAAACCAAGATTATAAATTATGAAGGAGCTACTTGCATTACTTCGCAAAAAAAGAGAAAATCTAAAATTCGGTGGTGGTATAGATAAAGTCAAAAAACTTAAAGAAAAAGGGAAAATGTCGGCTTGGGAAAGAATAGAATATCTACTCGACCCAGATCGGGAATATATCGAAATAGGAATGTTTGCCGGCGAAGGGATGTATAAAGAATATGGTGGCTGCACAAACGCAGGCTGTGCCGCTGTACTGGGCTACGTAAAATCGAAACTATGCGTTATTGTCTCTAACGACGCAACGGTAAAGGCTGGAGCCTGGTTCCCTATTTCTGCTAAAAAAAATCTACGCGCGCAAGAAATTGCTATGGAAAACAATCTGCCGATTATTTATTTGGTAGATTCTGCCGGTGTTTTTTTACCCATGCAAGATGAAATATTTCCCGATAAAGAACATTTTGGACGCATATTCCGTAATAATGCACGCATGTCTTCGATGGGTATCCCTCAAATTGCAGCAATCATGGGAAGCTGTGTCGCTGGTGGAGCTTATCTTCCAATTATGTCTGACTACGCCTTTATCGTGGAGGGGACAGGGTCTGTATTTTTAGCAGGTCCTTATCTAGTTAAATCCGCGATCGGTGAAACCGTAGATGCCGAAACACTAGGTGGAGCTTCTACACATTCGGAGATATCTGGTGTAACAGATAATAAATTCCCCGACGACCAGAGTTGCTTGGAAGCAATAAAAAATGTTATTGATAAAATTGGAGGACATGCCCAAGCTAATTTCAATAGAACGATAAGCCAGCCCCCAAAAACAGATCCGGGTAAAATAGCGGATATTCTCCCCGAAGATAGAACCAAACCGTATCGTATGCAGGATATTTTACATGCAATCGTCGACGCAGAAACTTTAGAGGAATACAAACCAGATTATGGGAAAACAATTGTATGCGCCCTTGCACGTGTAGATGGTTGGGCTGTTGGAATCGTTGCCAATCAACGTGAAATTATCAAAGCCAAAAAACCAGGTAACGCTATGGAAATGCAAATGGGAGGAGTTATTTACAGTGACTCTGCAGACAAAGCTGCACGTTTCATTATGAATTGCAACCAGCAACGCATTCCACTTGTATTTTTCCAGGATGTCACTGGGTTTATGGTAGGAAGCCGCTCCGAACAAGGCGGAATCATCAAAGACGGAGCAAAAATGGTAAATGCAATGGCTAATTCTGTAGTTCCGAAGTTTACTTTTATTGTCGGGAATAGTTATGGTGCCGGAAACTATGCCATGTGCGGCAAAGCGTATGACCCACGATTAATCTATGCATGGCCTACTGCCCAAATGGCTGTTATGAGTGGTGCTGCTGCTGGCAAAACTCTCTTCCAAATCCAAGAATCAGCTTTAAAATCCAAAGGTCAGGAAATAACCGAAGAAGAGAAAAATAATCTTCTCAAATCAATTGAAAATCGCTATAACGAACAACTCAGCCCCTATTATGCCGCAGCGAGATTATGGGTTGATGGAATAATATCACCCGAAGAAACTAGAAAAGTCATTAGCATGGGTATAGAAGCGGCCAACGAAAAGCCTATCCTGGAGCGATATAATGTAGGCGTTATACAGGTTTAATGGTAACAATCGTAAATTCCCCTCACCCAGAAGAGCCCGTGAAATGTGAGGGGGATCGATAATAAATGATAATACGGAACATTTAATGTTGTTTCCAAGTTTTGCTAAGTTCTTCAAAATCGGACAAGCACTCTGGGTTTCGCATAATATCTACTGAAACCGCTTTCTCTATAGCCATCCCTGAAAAAATCTTCTTGACCGGTAACTCCAGCTTCTTTCCGCTTAACGTGTAGGGGATAGCTGCTACCTGAAAAATATAGTCAGGTACGTGACGTGGACTATACTGCTGCCTAAGTGCTCGCTTAATATCTCCTTTTAATGCATCGCTCAATAGACTATCGTTCAATTGTACAAAAAGTAACATGTCAGAAGATCCATTTTCGTGATCTACACAAACAACCAGGCTATCCAAGACTCCTTCGGTTTTATTTAACACATTATAGATTTCTGCTGTGCCAATACGTACGCCACCTCGGTTCAACGTAGCATCTGAACGCCCATACATAATGACTCCATCGTGTGATGTAATCTGAATCCAATCACCGTGATTCCACACCCCTGGGTATTTATCAAAGTAACTATTAAAGTATTTTTTATTAGCTGGATCATTCCAAAAATAAATAGGCATGCATGGCATAGGTGCTAAGATAACAAGTTCTCCTACCTCTTTATAAAGATTATGACCATCGACATCAAAGGCTTCAATCTTAGCTCCTAATGCACGGCATTGAATTTCACCGGCATACACATCGCGCAATGCACAGCCAGAGAGAAAGGCACTGCAAACATCCGTTCCACCACTCAACGAAATAATTTGACTCTTCGGAAACTGTTCATTTAGCCACTCAAAAACATCAGGTGGAAGCGGTGAACCAGTTGATCCTATTGTTTTGGGCTGATAAGACAGCGACCTTAAATCTTGATCCTGACACGATATGAGATAAGCTGCGCCAACACCAAAGTGATCCACCTTATTTTCCTGCGCAAATTTCCATAAACTAAGTTTATCAGGATAATTTGTTGCTCCGTCATATATACACAATGTATTTCCCATTAAGAGGGCCGAAAGTGCGTAATTCCACATCATCCATCCGGTAGTTGAATACCACATAAAACGTTCGCCATTTTGTACATTTTGATGCAACCCGACTGCTTTCACATGCTCTAGTAGCATGCCTCCAACTCCGTGTGTAATGGCTTTAGGTTTTCCTGTCGTTCCGGAAGAATACAAAATCCATATTGGAGAATCAAACGGTACTGCTGTGAACTGAAGCTTATGTTGGTTAACATCTTTTCCCATAATCCCTTCCCATATATTGTCATCAATAAAAACGCAGGCCAATAACGAAGGTAACTGTTCTGCGAGTTGTTTGATATTTTCAGACTTCTCAAAATGACGACCATTATAGGAATAACTACTGTTAGCGAACAGAACTTTAGGTTCTATCTGCTCAAAACGATCCTGAATACTTGCTTCCCCAAAGTCGGGAGAACAACAGGACCAAACAGCTCCGATGGAATTTGTAGCCAAAAATAATGCGACTGCTTCAATACCATTAATTAGCACACCTGCTACACGATCTCCGCTTTGAACACCTATTTCTTTCAAATAGATCTGAAGCTTGAGCACGATAAATTCTAATTCAAGCCAAGAAACCTCTCTCCTAACTTGCTGCTCCGATTGAAAGATTAACGCCGGACGCTGCTCTGAAGCTTTGCGAAATACGTGTTCGGCATAGTTCAAGGTCGCTCCAGCAAACCACTTTGTACCAATAAAGCTTGTTGAATCTGCAGGCAGCTCGATAATATTTGTAAAATCTGAATGAAACGCCAAATTGAAATAGGTCGCTATACTCTTCCAAAAATTGGATAGATCTGTCGTTGACCACGCCCAAAGTTCATGATAGGAACTGAAGCACAAACCATACTCCTTTTCAATATATTGTTTAAACTTATTGATCTCAGATTGAGATTTCTGCTCTTCTGTTGGGCTCCAGAGTAATTTCCCCATAATAGTTAGATATAAAATGGTTATATCCAAACATAAATAAATTTACTTGTATGTGCAATTTTAATTATTACCAATAAACATAAAGAACAACCATATCGCTACTTTAAATACTAGATCTAGTTTACAACACTTCAACCTCTGTATCCATCTCTAACGGGTGACTAGTACACAATAGTGTTCTTCCCTGCTCTACCTCTCGATCTGTTAGTACTTCATTATAATCCATCTTCACCTTTCCTTTAATACACTGCGCAATACAGGTACTACACATGCCGGATCTACAGGAATAAGGTAATTTGATTTTATGTTCCAGAGCTACATCTAAAATAGATTTATTGTAGGGAACTTCAAGAATATAAGTCTCCCCTTGAAAATATAATTTTATAGCATAGACTGCTTTGTCGACTTTCTTTTCAGTTTCATCATCATCGTCCTCTTCATTTTCAGGCAACAAAAATGTCTCCCTTTTTATCTGATCAAAACCAAATCCCATCCCCAAAAGTGTAAAACGGCATAGATCCATGTAAATCACAGGACCACAGGTATAGAACAGGGCCTCCTCTCTACTTCCAAACAAATGATTTTTGACAATATCATAAATATAATCTCTGTTTAATCTAGCTTTCATCAAGTTTTTACTATCGGAGTAAATCCATATAATTGTTAAACGATCAGGAAATTGATCCGCCCAATGTTCCAATTCCGATCGAAATGGGGTAGATTCCAATGTACTATTGCTATAGACTAGTACGACTTTAGATTTAGATTCTGCAACAAGTGCTGTTTTTAAAATAGCATATAATGGTGTGATACCAATTCCTGCGGCAAACAGAAATAGTGTTCGAACCTTTTCCGGTTCAGGTTCATATACAAACAAACCTTGAGGCTCCATGGCATTGACAACATCTCCCTCTACAATAGTATGATGGAGCAATCTAGATATTTCGCCATTTTCGACACGCTTCACAGTGATACTAAGGGGCTCATTATTATCTGGCGAACTATTTAAAGAATAAGAACGACGTATCTCCCGCTCACCAAACACAAAAGAAAGAGTAATGAACTGCCCAGCTTTATAAGGAGGATAGCCTCCTGCTACTGGCTCAAGCTGAAAGGTTATATTATTGTTGGGTTGAGGGATAATTTTTGAGATCCTTAATGTATACATAGCTCAAAATTACATAAAAATCAGAAATTATAAGTGCTTTGATAGAATGGAGACGACCCGAATACCTAAGCACTATCTAAGCTTATCCAAAAAAATCATTCAAGCATAATAAACAATATATTAGACTCCCAAGCCCCGTCAATGCGACATGAATCAGAGTTCAATCAGTCTTGAGAGCAAATACATTACGTCCTCAAGTTGGTGTAACCTTCTAAGCACCACGAAAGCACCTCTATTGTTAATACAATCTAAACTGTATCTCAATCCAAACTATAATGACCATGATTCATCTCTTAACAATGGTACTAATCTGAAAGACTATGGCAAGGGAAAAAGTCGAATTGATAACAATTTTATTGTATTACAATTAACAGACAATTGGAGAACAATAATTGCAAAATTTCACGTTATATTTATATCAAAACTAATCACAATAAGATTATATGCAAACACGCAGAAACTTCCTTCAAAATGCAGCAAAAGCAACACTTGGCATTGCTGTATCTGGATCAATATTACAAGATATTGCCTCCGCGAAAGCAACGGAATTAAATGCCGCTACATTAAAGTTTTCCCAAGTCAAATTACCGTTCAATTATGCCGCTTTGGAGCCTAATATTGATGCGTTGACCATGGAAATCCATTATACAAAGCATCATATAGCGTATATTAATGCTATTAATGAAGCTATCCTTGCTGAAAATATCAAAGAAGCATCAGAGGAACAACTTTTAGCAAACATATCCAAATATTCTCCCAAAGCAAGAAATAATGCGGGTGGGGCTTGGAACCACAATTTCTTTTGGGAAAGTATATCTGATAAGCCGGGCGAGCCTTCCGAGAAATTATTGAAGATGATCAATAGCACATTTGGCTCATTAGACAAATTTAAAGAGCTATTTGCGGCTGCAGCAACCTCAAGATTCGGTTCGGGATGGGCATGGTTAATTTTGGATGATTCTGGTAACTTGAAAATTACCTCTACCCCAAATCAAGACAATCCTTTGATGGACGTTGTTGAGGTGACAGGAATTCCTATTTTAGGTCTTGATGTATGGGAACATGCTTATTACCTACACTATCAAAATAAAAGAGCTGATTATATCAAAAATTGGTGGAATATTGTGAACTGGAAAAAAGTTAACGAAAGGTTAGCATAAAGAAAAGCTCGATTAGTACTAATCGAGCTTTTTTATATATCCGTTATAAACAACCTACCCAAACACTTCTTTTAACTTGCTGATCTGAAAATCAACTAATTTTTGAAGGGGGCCAGAAGCGATCATTTTCATCATCATATTCAGCTCCGCATCAATAATAAAGGTTGCTTTTGTCACTGTAGCTTTAACATCTTGTAATTCCCAGCGGAGCGTAACTTCGAAAGGTGCCTTCTCCAAAGGAACCAACTTAATAGCTTGATTTTCAATACGATCCTCAACTTTGAGAGCCAGTTTTGCCATATTCTGTATCGTAAATCGAGCTTCGTCCGAAGTAGAAGACCAATTATAAATATTTTCGGGCATCAACTGTTCATGATTGTTGAGGTCTGCCAAAAATCTATACACCTCAGCTACATTTTTATTGATCTCAGTTGTGTTCTGAATAGTCGTCATAACGATAAATTAATGCTTTTTTATTGAAAATTTTCTCCCCAAGCAGCGGGGTTCAAGCGCCATTTCTTCAAGATTTCGATATCCTCTTCCAATACATAACTATTTTCTGCTGCGACCTGAATCAGCGCATCATAATTACATAAGCTAAAATAAGGACACTTTGCTTCCGCAAAATTATCAACTGCTTGCTGTAGCCCATAAGTAAAGATAGATACCAATCCAACAACATTACAGCCAGCCTCACGTAACGCTTTTACCGCAATTAGGCTACTTTTACCCGTCGAAATTAGATCTTCAATTACAACGACACGTTGACCGCTAACCACTTCACCTTCAATTAAATTTTGACGACCATGATCCTTAGCTGAGCTTCTAACATAAGAAAATGGCAGTCCCAAATCCTGTGCTACCAAAACTCCTTGTGGAATACCTGCCGTAGCAACTCCAGAAATCATATCCACTGATCCAAACTCCTCTTGTATAAGCTTAGAAAGCTTCTGACGAATGTATGTACGAATCGACGGATGAGATAAAGTGATACGGTTATCACAGTAAATTGGAGACTTCCAACCTGATGCCCATGTAAAAGGACTTTTAGGTTGCAATTTTATTGCTTTAATTTGCAATAAGGATTCAGCAACTTTTTGTTCAACCTCATTTAAATTATTCATGGCGCAAATTTATAAAATTTATATGAACGAAACCCTGCTAATTTTAGCAGATTTCGTTCCATCGAAAACTAAAAACCCGCAAACAATTAGTTTTCAAGAGATTGACCTCCAAAAACTTTTCAAACAATCTGAAATTGATAAGGTTCCAAAAACATATCTCTACATCAACAAAGATTTTGAAACAGTATTTCAAAACTTAAAAAACAAAATGAAGATTATTAAGGCAGCCGGGGGGCTAGTTAAAAATGGTGATGGAGATTATTTATTTATCTACCGCCTCGGCAAATGGGATCTTCCTAAAGGTAAAGTGGAAAATAATGAAAAAATGCGAGAAGCGGCAGTACGTGAAGTCGAAGAAGAATGTGGTATAAAAATTGACTATTTAGGGAAGAAAATTACTACGTCATATCATACTTATTTTTTGCGTAACGGTGAATTCGTTCTAAAAACAACAAATTGGTATGAAATGGGTGTTAACAAAGTCCCTAAATTAATACCGCAAACATCGGAAGATATTACAAAGGCAGAGTGGCGTCATGCAGACCAATTTGAAGAAATACGGGCAAATACCTACCCAATTATCGAAAACATTATAAAAAAAGTAAAGTAACTTACCTTTTTTGAGTTTTATTTGACACGAGTAAAAATGTATATACTTAATTTTATGTTATGGAAAATATAACAGGAAAAAGAGCCTTAATTACAGGGGCAGCTCGAGGATTGGGAAAAGCGATTGCTTTTGCGTTGGCTAAGGAAGGTGTTCATATCGCCATTACAGGAAGAAATGAATCTAGTTTAAAGGTTACCGCTGCTGAGTTGGCTGAGTTGGGTACTGAGGTTACTTATGCTGTTTTTGATGTGTCCGACTATTCAGCCGTACAACAGGAAGTTCAGCGACTTACAGAAAGTTTTGGAAAATTTGATATTCTAATTAACAACGCTGGTGTGTCATCTTTTTCCACTGTACTTGACATGGATATTGCAGAATGGACATCTATCATTCATGTCAATCTATTGGGTACATATTTTGTTACAAGAGCAATTCTTCCACAATTGATTGAGAAAAATCAAGGTGATATTGTTATGGTCTCTTCTACTGCTGGATTAAATGGATCGGCAACCACCTCTGCTTATAGTGCTTCAAAATTTGGCGTGATAGGCTTTGCGGATTCCTTAATGCGCGAAGTAAGAAAAAACAATATTCGTGTCTGTACGCTAATGCCAAGTACTATTGCTTCGGATATGTCCAAAGACCTTGGCCTAACAGATGGCAATCCAGAAAAAGTTCTACAGCCTGAAGATTTTGCAGAGTTGGTCGTAGCCAACTTAAAACTACCTAGACGGGCTATGCTGAAATCGGCTTCTTTATGGTCTACAAATCCGTAATGATCGAAAAAAGATGGGATGGGCTAAATAAAAGCCTTTCAAAGGCTGCTTTTAATGATGTATTATATGTATTAAGGCAGGAGCGTTCTTTACTCCTGCCTCATTTAAACAAGGAATTATGAGTCAATTATTTTCACCAATAAATATTGGAAATATACTATTAAAAAATCGCCTGGTTGTGTCTCCAATGTGTCAGTACTCGGCAACGGATGGATTTGCGAATAATTGGCACTTAGTACACTTGGGCCAGTTTGCCGCCGGTGGTGCTGCCGCAATAATACAAGAAGCAACGGCTATTACTGCTGAAGGCCGAATCAGTGAGGGAGACCTTGGTATATGG
Source organism: Sphingobacterium sp. UBA3549 (assembly GCF_002376635.1). Taxonomy (NCBI): domain Bacteria; kingdom Pseudomonadati; phylum Bacteroidota; class Sphingobacteriia; order Sphingobacteriales; family Sphingobacteriaceae; genus Sphingobacterium; species Sphingobacterium sp. UBA3549. Next base: position 39,263 of record NZ_DFOE01000002.1, read on the forward strand.
GACGATCGCCACATCGGCAAATTAAAAGAAATAACCACGTTCATCAAAGAAAATGGCTCTGTTCCGGGGATACAGCTAGCGCACGCTGGCCGCAAAGCCAGCAATAATAAACCTTGGATAGGCCGAAAACAACTTTCGCCAACCGATCCTCAGGGCTGGCAAACAGTGGCTCCATCTCCCATCGCTTTCCATGCGGGAGACCACGAACCACAAGAGCTCAGTATTGCCGCTATTGAAATATTGATTGAACAATTCAGAGCAGCAACGAGAAGAGCGATACAAGCCGGTTACGAAATTATTGAACTTCATGCTGCACATGGATACCTGATCCATCAATTTCTTTCCCCATTGAGTAACTTACGAAGGGATAGTTATGGTGGTACATTCGAAAATAGAATCCGTTTTCTTGTTGAAATCGTGAAAAAAGTAAAACAGGAAATAACAACTCAAAATTTATGGATACGTATTTCTGCGACAGATTGGGCTGAGAATGGTTGGGATCTACAACAGTCTATCTCTTTATCAAAATTATTGTACACATTGGGCGTAGATCTCATTGATGTGTCAAGCGGAGGCTTAGTCTCTCATCAAAAAATAGCTATCAAGCCTGCATATCAGCTCCCTTTTGCCACAGCGATTAAAGAGAATACTGAGAACAAGGTGGGCACTGTAGGTTTGATCAAAACAGCTTTTCAGGCCTCCGAGATCATTGAAAAAAAACAAGCTGATTTAATTTTAATCGCTAGGGGATTTCTTGACGACCCTCACCTTCCTTTACATTTTGCGAAAGAATTAGCTGCTGACATTCCATGGCCTAAACAATATGAAAGAGCAAAATAACTTTCAACATAATATCATATGTTTTTTTACCATATAAAGGCAGAACTGTATAAACAGCTCAAAGCTATAAGTATCGATAGATGAAATTAAACCTAAATAAAATACATCATATTGCCATTATATGCAGCAATTATGAGCGTTCAAAAGAATTTTATACCGACGTACTAGGCTTGGATATTATACAAGAATATTATCGCAAAGAACGCGATTCGTATAAACTGGATCTCAGACTAAATGATCACTATATTATCGAACTTGTTCTCTTTTCCTTCGCCACACAAAAGGCTTAGCTTCCCAGAAGCTGCAGGTTTAAGACATCTTGCGTTCGAAGTAGATAATCTCGACTTAGAATTAAATAAGCTTGAAAAAGCAGGGATATCACACGAAGGAATCAGAATAGATGAGCTAACAAATAAACGCTTTACATTCTTTTTTGATCCTGATCAGCTCCCGATTGAATTATATGAAGGGTAAAAACAAAGCGGCATTGATTTTATTTAATCAATGCCGCTTTCTATTTTATACGTATATCACCTCAATGATTACAATTTACGTTTCACTTCAACTTGTTCGTAAGCTTCAACAATGTCTCCCACTTGAATATCATTGAAACGGTCAATATTTAAACCACATTCGTAACCCTGTGAAACTTCTTTCACGTCATCTTTGAAACGCTTCAAAGATGCCAGTTTACCAGTATGGATCACAACACCCTCCCTAATTACACGGATATCATTGTTTCTATTAATTTTACCCTCGCGAACCATACATCCCGCGATGGTACCAACTTTAGAAATTTTGAATGTTTCTCTGATTTCAACCTCAGCAACAATTTTCTCTTCAAATTTCGGAGCTAACATACCTTCCATCGCAGACTTGATTTCATCAATCGCATCATAGATGATCGAATATAAACGTACATCAATTTGCTCGTTCTCAGCTAACTTACGTGCGTTTTGTGTTGGGCGTACTTGGAAACCTATGATGATCGCATCGGAAGCAGAAGCTAACAATACATCCGATTCAGAGATCGCACCCACTGATTTATGAATGATATTAACTTGAATCTCGTCAGTAGACAATTTCAATAATGAATCTGATAATGCTTCGATAGAACCGTCCACATCACCTTTAACGATAATATTAAGTTCTTTGAAGTTACCAATAGCTAAACGACGACCGATTTCATCCAAGGTGATATGCTTAGTAGCACGCATGCCTTGCTCGCGTTGTAACTGAAGACGTTTGTTGGCTACAGTTCTAGCTTCAGACTCGCTTTCAAGAACATAAAGCTTATCCCCTGCTGTCGGCGCTCCTGCCATTCCCAAGATTTGTACTGGAACAGACGGTCCCGCCTCTTTAACACGTTCACCTCTTTCATTAGTCAACGCTTTAACTTTACCGGAATGCGATCCCGCTAAAATAGGATCTCCAACACGTAATGTACCACTTTGTATCAATACCGTTGTCACAATACCACGACCTTTATCCAAAGCTGCTTCAATTACTGAACCAACAGCTCGTTTTTTCGGATCAGCTTTTAGATCTAACATCTCAGCTTCCAATAAAACTTTCTCTAATAATAGGTCGACATTCTCTCCAGTTTTTGCTGAAATCTCTTGCGCTTGGAACTTACCACCCCAGTCTTCAACTAAGATATTCATCGCAGAAAGCTGCTCGCGGATTCTATCAGGATTTGCTCCAGGTTTATCCACTTTAGTAAAAGCAAATACGATTGGCACACCTGCCGCTTGCGCGTGGTTGATTGCTTCTTTTGTTTGTGGCATGACAGCATCGTCCGCTGCAATAACGATAATAACAATATCAGTAACTTTGGCACCGCGGGCACGCATAGCCGTAAAAGCTTCGTGACCAGGCGTATCCAAGAATGTGATTTTACGGTCATCTTCCAATTTAACCGCATATGCACCGATATGTTGGGTGATACCACCGGCCTCACCAGAAGTAACGTTTGCCTTACGAATGTAATCCAGTAATGAGGTTTTACCATGATCGACGTGTCCCATTACAGTTACAATAGGTGCTCTCGAAATCAAGTTTTGTTCAGTATCGGATTCTTCAAGCTCAGCAGTTTCTTCATCCTCAGGTTTGATAAACTCTACCTGATAACCAAATTCATCCGCTACTATTGCTAAAGTTTCAGCATCTAGACGTTGATTAATTGACACAAACATACCCAAACTCATACAAGTTGCAATAATCTGAGTTACTTGAACGTCCATCAAGTTAGCTAATTCGTTTGCAGTTACAAACTCTGTAACACGCAATACTTTCGCCATCATCTCTTGCTCCATTGCAGCTTCTTCTGCATGTTGGGCAACATCATCACGTTTCTGTCGTCTCAATTTGGCGCGCTGCGCAAATTTCCCCGACTTACCTGCACCACTTAGGCGAGCAAGTGTTGCTTTGATTTGGTCTTGTATTTCCTTTTCTGTAGGCTCTTCCTTATTCTCAACAGGTCTTCCTTTTCCTCTATTGTCAAAACGATTTCCGTATTGCGGTCTGGTCCCTTGCCCCGGTCTGCCTGGGTGTTGGTTATTTCCACCACCTTGCCCTGGCCTACCTTGTTGGTTTCCGGTTTGCCCTTGACGATTGTTAGGATTATTGTTATTACCATGATTCCCACCACGATTACCTTGTTGGTCTCGGTTATTGGGATTATTACCATCACGTGGCCCACGGTTTTGATTATTATTACCATGACCTTGAGCCGCGTTCGGATTAACTGGACCATTTGGATTCGTACGCTTACGCTTACGTTTCTCGTTGTTATTTCCAGCATTTGAAGATGAAGCCACAGGTTTGTGGGAAGGTCTCGCTGTTGGCAATTCAATTTTACCAACGACTTTAGGACCTGTCAATCTCTCTGCGCGAGCAGAAAAAATATCATCACCTTGTTTTTTTACAGGCTCCACTATTGGAGTTACTGGTACAGCTTTTGGCGCTGTTTCTTCTTTTTTCTTCTCTTCTACCTTCACAGGTTCAGTTTTTGTCTCTACAACCGGAGTTGCTTTTACTTCAGTTTTATCTACTTCCGGTTTTTGAATCTCCGCTTTGGGCACTATAGCTTCTTGCTTATTCTCAGTAACCTTTGGTTCTTCTTTTTTTGCTTCAACATTAGGCGTTTTCACTTCGGCATCCTTCTTTTCTTCCGCCTTAACTTCTGCTTTTACCTCCGCTGGTGCTTCCTTGGTAGTTTTAGGCTCTTCCTTAACAGGTTCTTCCTTCTTAACCTTATTTCCGCCTCTACGTAAAGCGTCAAGATCAATTTTACCAACAACCTTCATACCACCTTGGTGCGTAGGTTCCTCTACCTTTTCAGGAGTAGCTTCTTTAGCTGATGGAATTTCTACCGTATTCTTGACCAAGATTTCCTTGGACTCATCACGATCTTCGTTATCCTCATTCTTAGATGATTCCTTAGGAGAAGTGGACGGCGACTCCTCACGACGAATTTTGCCAATAACGATTTGTTTAGCTTCATCTTTCAGTGATTTGTCTCCCTGAAACTCTTTTAACAGCACACCATACATCTCTCCGTTCAATTTAGTGTTAGGCTTTGCTTCTACATCATATCCTTTTTTCACTAAACATTCGACGGCGGTATGTATCCCGATGTTGAGTTCCTTTGCTGCTTTAAGCAAGTTTGTTCCTTTTCCTTCAGTCATCTATAATATAAACTATTTTAATATAATTACAAAAATATGTTTTTTTCCATCCATAAACAATTTATTCCGAATGTTAGATAGAAAAAAATTAATGAGCTGAATTTTATTCAAATTCAGCTTGCAAAATACGTACAATCTCGCGAATTGTATCTTCTTCTAGATCTGTACGTCTCACTAACTCTTCCTCACTAAGAGATAGCACAGACTTCGCTGAATCCAAACCAACACGTTTTAATTCATCGATTACCCAGCTTTCAATCTCATCGCTGAACTCTTCTATATCAACATCCTCATCGAACTCATCATTCTCGCGATAAACGTCAATTTCATATCCAGTCAATTTTCCTGCCAATTTAATATTGTGCCCACCACGTCCAATTGCCAACGAAACTTGATCGGATTTTAGGTATACAGCTGCAGTTTTATTTTCTTCATCAATTTTGATTGAACTAATCCTTGCAGGACTCAGAGCACGAGCGATATATAAGGAATGGTTTGTCGTAAAGTTAATAACGTCGATATTCTCATTACGCAGTTCACGTACGATACCATGAATACGGGACCCTTTCATACCCACACAAGCTCCTACCGGATCAATACGGTCGTCATACGATTCAACAGCAACTTTCGCTCTTTCTCCAGGTTCGCGAACGATTTTTTTGATGGTAATTAAACCATCAAAAATTTCAGGGACCTCCAGTTCAAACAAACGTTGTAAAAACGCTGGTGCGGTACGTGAAATAATAATCTTTGGATTATTATTCATCATATCAACTTTATGCACGACTGCACGTATACCATCGCCCTTTTTGAAGTAGTCGGCAGGAATTTGTTCAGACTTCGGAAGAATTAATTCATTACCATCCTCATCTAATACCAAGATCTCTTTCTTCCAAATCTGATACACTTCACCAATAACCAACTCTCCTTCTCTATCCTTATATTTTTTAAAGACCTCATCTTTTTCTAATTCCAAAACTTTCGACACAAGCGTTTGGCGAGCCGCTAGGATTGCACGGCGACCAAAACTTTCTAAGGTGATCTGCTCAATAAAATCATCACCTACTTCTAAGTCTTCGTCATGTTTTCTAGCTTCAGCTAATTCGATTTCAAGATCATCATCCTCTGAAAATTCATCTTCAACAACGACACGAGTCCTCCAAATCTCCAAATCCCCGTTATCTGGATTCACGATAACATCCACATTTTCATCCGTACCAAAACGACGACGGATCATACTACGAAAAACCTCTTCCAATACTGTGATAACAGTAGGTCTATCGATATTCTTAAACTCCTTAAACTCTTGAAAAGAGTCTATCAGATTGATGTTGCTGTTACTCATTATTATTAAAATGAAATTACCACTTTTGTTGCTTTTATTTGATCAAAAGGAAGTTCTTTTTCTACCTCTTGCGCTTTTTTACCTTTTTCTTTAATCTTCTGAAGAACATTGATCTTCGTATCATCCAGCGTCACCAATGTACCTTCAATTTTAGTATTATCAATCAACTTAACCTGAATCGTACGACCTATATTCTTTTGATACTGTCGGATATTCACAAAATTAGCATCGATACCTGGTGAGGAAACCTCTAAACGATAGGCATTATCAATTACATTTTCTTCTTCCAGATGAAAACCCACATGACGGCTCACCTGTGCACAATCGTCAATATTAATACCATTATCCCCATCCAAAAGAATCTCTAGAATTTTATTTGGATGCATCTTCACGCTGACAATAAATAAGTCATCGCGATCCGCTATTTTCTCTTCTATGAGTTCAACAACTCGTTTCTCTATATGCTGCATTGTTCTTTCTGTAGAAATGCTATTTAATTGAATTAAAAAAAGGGGGCAATACGAGCCCCCTTCCTTTCAGATATGCAAATATAGCACTTTATAAAATAAAAAACAAATATCGCTCAAAATGCTAAAAATATTTCACTACTTTGAATTGTCAACAACTGCATTAATCGTTTTCTGCATTTGTGCCATCATACTCGTCAATGTTTCCATTGTCGGCTCAGGCGTCGGTTCAGGGAGCTGCGTACTTATAAAAGCCTTCGCCTTCCACACTTCAAGGATATCCGACGTCTCAACCCAATAAGGCACATATGTTTTGTTATCAGAAACGAGCTTCAAGCCTTTATCCTCTTTAAATTTAAAAGCGATACGTTTATACACCACGCCATCTTCCTTCGACACGACTACGTACGTACTTCCAGGCTTAATATCATGCCAGTTTTCCACATACTCCGCCACGACAATAGATCCTGACGGCAAAGGCAACATCGAGTCTCCTTTAATTTCAAAAGCGCGAAATGTGCCCTGACCAAACATTGGAAGCGAAAACTTAGGTAATTCTGCGACATACTCCGGATCACCATACCCATTTAAATACCCAGCACTAGCCTTTACAGGCACCAGTTCAATATTCTCACGGTTATCCGTATCCACAGTGACACTTAGCACCCTTAAATTGGATGCATTACTTTTGGGAACTGGCTTCCACTTGTCGTCAATAACATCGTTTGCCAGTTCATCCATAGTCAACCCATAGAATTCAGCAATCTTCTTCAACAACTCATATTTAGGCTCAGCCCTATCTTCTTCATACGCCCCGACAGACGCTCGCTTAATTTCCATGATATCAGCAAATTGTTGCTGTGTAATTTTCTTTCCTTTTCTAAGGAACTTCAGATTGGACGAAATATTTGACATGTTATTTTTTCAAAAAATATTTTGCAAAAACTAATTTTATTAGTAATATTGTGCCAATAAAATTAGTAAATATATTTTAAACGTCCAAATAATTTAGCATTATGAGCAATTTTATTCTATATATAGTGACAGATAGCAATCGGAAACGCTTCGAAATTGGTCTCAGCACCAACATATTCACTACAGTAATGAAGCTACAGCAATCCAACAGTTTCATCTTCAATCAAGGCCCAAGCCTAAATAGAATAATCTATACGGAAGATTTTACAAGTTTAGAGACAGCAAACAAAAAGATAGACGAACTACAGCATTTTACAGCCATGCAGATTGAAAGACTCATCCGTAAATCTAATCCAAACTGGAATAATCTTTTCCCGCAGCCACACCGAGATTTCGCCAAAAGAGGCACAAGCTACGCCGCTTAGCAAAAAAAAGCCACCTGTATAAAAACTAGGCGGCCATTTCATATTTTTGAAGACAAGTATTAAAAGCAGTTATTTAATTCTGAACAGGCCCATCTTCAGACGATGATAATTTTTCACTTTGCAAACTATCCGCACCACCTTCAGTATTGTTACGCTCAAGTTGATCCGTATTATTGCGTTCAAGTTGACTTTCTTCACCACCCTCTTCTTCCGGCCCGATAAATCCTTCATCAGTAGGCACCTCTAACTGAGTAGAATCCATCTGCTCTGGTTCCGGATCACTGTAACGCGGCGTTTCACATTTGTATGATTTTGTAATTTCAACAGTAGGGCTTGGAAACTTACCCATGGTGTACCCTAAATTCTTATCTTTATAAACGGATTCAAGGTAAACTCCGAAAATCGGCAATGCAGTACGAGAACCTTCTCCCGTATGCGAGTTCTTAAAGTGAATGCTCCGCTCGTCACACCCTACCCAAATACCTGTAACCAGATCTTTTGTCACCCCCATATACCAGCCATCTACATATTCAGAAGAAGTACCTGTTTTCCCTCCTATTTCATTTTCCTTTTTAAATAAATCCCACTCCCACAATCCTTGAGAAGTACCACCTGGCTCTTCCATCCCACCACGGAGCATATACGTCATTAACCACGCATCTTGCTTATCAACGACCTGTTTACGTTCTGCCTGAAACGTTGCAATCACGTTACCATCATGATCTTCAATCTTAGAAACCAGCAAAGGTGTCACGCGCTCGCCATGGTTCATCATTGTTGAGTACCCATTCACCATTTCAAAAACAGAAACATCATTAGGTCCAAGCCCTACAGAAGCAACCGGATTTAATTTACTCGTAATACCACAACGGTGAGCCGCATCAACAACTTTCGAAGGCGTGACCATATCAGTTAACTGAACTGTAACCGAATTGATGGAGCGGGCCATCGCATGCCGCAAAGACATTTCACGGTAGGAGAAATTCCAGTCAGCATTTTTAGGTTCCCATATCTCAACAGAATCACCTTTATCAATCTTGATGGTAACAGGCTTATCTGTAATTTTATCACAAGGAGACATTCCCGATTCTAAGGCTGCTAAGTATACGAAAGGCTTAAACGTAGATCCCGCTTGTCGTTTCGCTTGCATCACGTGATCATACTTAAAATATTGATGATTTATTCCACCAACCCATGCTTTGATTTCACCTGAATACGGATCCATTGACATCATCCCCGCATTCAGCATCATCGCATAATATTTCAAAGAGTCCATTGTAGACATCTCCTTTTCAATCTTGCCTCCATCCTTCCAATTATAGACTTCCATCTTCTTCTTCTTGTTGAGGAAATAAGAGATACTATCAGGAGTATTGGCGTACTTTTTACTCAAAAAAGCATAATAAGGGATCTTTTTAGCCAAATTATCCAAAAAATTAGGAATAACTTTGCCTGACAAATCGCGCCATGGCTCCTGTCCATCCCAAGTATTATTTAAACGTTGCTGCAATTCTACCATTTGCTTGGCGACCGCTTCTTCAGCATGCTTTTGAAGTTTAGAATTTATAGTGGTATAAATTTTCAGCCCGTCAGTGTAGATGTCATAATTATTTTCCTCTGACCATTTCTCCAACCACTTCGCTACAGCAGTACGTAAATAAGAGTCTCCACCAGCATTTATATCTTGACTATTCGTATTCAAAACAATCTTTTCTTTAATCAGACCATCATACTCTTCTTTTTTTAAAAAGCCACTTTTATACATTTGACTTAATACGATATTTTTTCGTACAAATGCATTTTCAGGATTTCGAATCGGATTATACAATGTAGTACCTTTTAGCATCCCTATTAAAACAGCCGCTTGGTTTTGAGTCAACTGATTCGCTCCTTTTGAAAAATATCGTTTTGCAGCCGTTTCAATTCCATAAGCGTTATTACTGAACGAGACAGTATTCAAATACATTTCCAATATCTGGTTTTTGGAGTAACGCTGCTCCAGTTTGTAAGCTGTCATCCACTCCTTAAATTTAGTCACCACTAATCCGGCAACAGGAAGACGTGTCAACAAACCACCCGACTTATTATAGCGAGTACGATAAAGATTTTTAGCTAATTGCTGCGTAATTGTACTTGCACCCCGCTTATCTCCTTTTAAAGTCGATAAAATTCCCGATCCTAATCCAAAAAAGTCAACACCCTTATGACTATAAAAACGTACATCCTCGGTTGCTATCAAAGCATTCGTTACTGTTTTAGGGATACTGTCAAACGGAATTGGATTTCTATCCTCATCGAAATACCGGCCAATTAAAACACTGTCCGCGGTATATAACTCCGTTGAGATATTAACACTAGGCATAACAATATCCTTTTTAGTCGGAGAATAACCGAAAAGCCAAAGAAAATTCAATTGTATAGCACAAACCAATATAATGACAAAGTATATTGCTATAACGAAATAACGAAGAATTCTATTCTTAATACGTTTAAACATAAATGGAAATTTACCTTATATTCAACACATCCGACCAGCAAAAGGTTTAACCCCGCCTGACATGCCTTTCTATCTATTTTCAGGGGCTAAATATACAACTAAATAAATCGCTGTAATCAACTATTTACATTTTTTAACAATAAATGGTATGCGTAAAACAACCCAAAAATTGAGCATAATTCGATAGGTCAAATTTCCCTTTTTAAGCCGCCTTCCACAAATATTATACCCCTTTTTTATTTATTATCGATTTTATTTTAAAATAATAATGATATTTGTTTAAATTTAGATGTAAAAAAGTCAACTATTAGCATGTTAAAACAAACATTACAACAAAAGCTATTACAGAAATTGTCTCCGCAACAGATACAATTTATAAAATTGTTGCAGGTTCCGACTGTTTCATTAGATGCAAGAATCAAGGAAGAATTAGAGGAAAACCCTGCGTTAGAAGATGGTAGCTTGACTAATATGACCGATCCTATAGAAGAATATCCTGACAAAGATCCCGATGATAATTTTGACAATGAAGATGGATTCGACTCAGACGACTTTAGCTTGGAAGACTATATTCAGGAGGACGATTTCAAAGATTATGGTAACGGCTATGAGTATGGCGATGATGATGATGATCGGAAAGAAATGCCTGTTGCAATCCAGCATTCCTTTTATGAGCAGTTACAACAGCAATTAGACCTGTTGGCTTTAGATGACAAGCACTTTCTAATTGGCCAGCAAATTATTGGCAGTCTTGATGACGACGGGTACTTACGCCGTCCTATTATCAATCTTGTAGACGATCTAGCGTTTGGGCAAAACGTAATGACTGAAGAAAATGAAGTGCTTGATATGTTGAAAGTCATTCAAGATTTTGAGCCGGCCGGAATTGGCGCTCGGGATTTACAAGAATGTCTTTTGATCCAGCTGCAAAAAAAAGACACTCAAAATCCTACAATTAAACTTGCTATTAAAGTAGTAGCGAACTACCTCGAAGAATTTACCAAAAAGCATTATGATAAATTAGAAAAATCATTGGGTATTTCATCCGAGGATTTAAAAAATGTAGTGAATGAGATCCTAAAACTTAATCCAAAGCCTGGAGACTCTGGCGCGGTGGCTGGTAAACAGCTTCATATTATCCCGGATTTCCATATTAGCAACAATGATGGTATTCTACATTTGACTTTAAATGGCCGAAACGCGCCCGAGCTCCGTATAAGCCGTGATTACCAGCACATGTTCGAGCACTATGAAAAATCGGATCAAAAGGATAAAAAAATGAAAGAAGCTGTACAATTCGTCAAGCAAAAGCTTGACTCAGCAAAATGGTTTATTGATGCCATAAAGCAACGTCAGCAAACCTTACTCAAAACAATGAATGCCATCATGGAATACCAATATGATTATTTCCTGACAGGTGATGATCGAAAGCTAAAACCCATGATATTGAAAGATATTGCGGATAGAATTGACATGGATATATCGACAGTATCGCGGGTGGCAAATTCAAAATATGTACAGACAGAATTCGGCACTTTTCTCCTAAAATCTTTTTTCTCCGAAGCTATTCAAACAGATTCTGGGGAAGAGGTATCCAATAAAGAGGTTAAAAAAATATTGGAGGAGTGTATTTCAAAAGAAAATAAACGGAAACCGCTAGCTGATGAAAAGCTTACTGAGATCCTGAAAGAAAAAGGCTATAATATTGCACGACGAACAGTAGCAAAATATCGGGAGGCATTGAATATCCCTGTAGCAAGATTACGAAAAGAGCTCTAAGAGCTCTTTTTGTTTTTACCTAAAGACCAAATCCAAATTAAGAATAGTATCTTTGTGCTTGAATTAAATAAGCATTAAAGAATGAGCAAAGTAAAAGTTGGAGTTGTACAGATGAGCTGTACCGCAAGCAAACAAGAGAATCTCGAAAAAGCTATCGCTAAAGTAAAAGAGGCCGCTGCAAAAGGTGCGCAAATTGTGTGTCTGCAAGAACTATTTACCTCTTTATATTTCTGCGATGTAGAAGATTATGACAATTTCGCATTGGCTGAATCCATCCCCGGTCCATCCACAGATGCGCTATCGGCTATCGCCAAGGAAACTGGAGTCGTCATTATCGCTTCATTATTTGAAAAAAGAGCCGAAGGACTTTACCATAATACAACCGCGGTACTAGATGCGGATGGCTCATATTTAGGAAAATATCGGAAAATGCATATTCCAGATGACCCCGCTTTTTATGAAAAATTCTATTTTACGCCGGGTGATCTAGGCTACAAAGTATTCAAAACACAATTTGGCAAAATAGGAATTTTAATCTGTTGGGATCAATGGTACCCTGAAGCATCTCGGATTACCGCCTTAATGGGCGCTGAAATTTTATTTTATCCTACGGCTATCGGATGGGCAACTGATCAGGACGAAGAAACCAACAAAGATCAATATAACGCATGGCAAACCATACAACGCTCCCATGCAGTTGCTAACGGCGTTCCAGTGGTATCTGTTAACCGGGTTGGATATGAACAAAATGGTGCCATGAAATTCTGGGGTGGAAGTTTCGTAACAAATGGACAGGGGAAATTGCTTTACCTAGCTTCTCATGACAAGGAGGAAATTGAGGTCGTCGAATTAGACTTAAATGAATTGGATTATTTTAGAAAACACTGGCCATTTCTGAGAGATCGAAGAATTGAAACATACTCCCCAATCACCAAACGTTTTATTGACGAAGACTAATATTGCATATACTTGCCATTTCGGTTGCGAAGGTACATAGCTGTGCTGAGTTGAACTGAAATGGCTTTTTTAATCCCCTTAAAATAAGTATGGAACAGAAAAATACATTTATACAGACCTATTTTGACAATTCCCCAAAAAAACAGGGATTCTCATTTCCTCCAGAATGGGCTAAGCAAGAGGCCTTATGGCTGAGCTGGCCACACAAAGAGGAATCGTGGCCTGGAAAAATCGAAACCATATACGAACCTTATTGTCAATTTATTAAGGTCGTATCCGAAGGCCAAAAGGTAAGAATTAACGTCGCTAATGAGGAAATGCAAAATTTTGCTATACAGGCCCTGAAAGACGTGACGACAGATTTTAGCAATATCGAATTTTATTTTAATCCAACCAATGATGCTTGGTGTAGAGACCACGGCCCTGCTTTTATCATTAACCCGTCGACAAATCAAAAAGCAGTTGTTGACTGGGGGTACAACGCGTGGGGTGGTAAATATCCTCCATTTGAACTTGACGATATCGTTCCAACTCGCATTGCCCAAAAATTGGGTCTTCCTTTATTTACCCCTGACATCGTCATGGAGGGAGGATCAGTTGAATTTAATGGTGCAGGAACAATTATGACAACAACGGCGTGCCTGTTGAATAAAAACCGAAATCCGCACTTAACGAAAGAACAAATAGAAATATATTTAAAAGAGTTTTACGGTCAAGAACAAGTGTTATGGCTTGGTGATGGTATAGTTGGAGATGATACAGACGGCCACATTGATGATATTACACGCTTCGTTAATGAAAATACAGTACTAACTGTTGTAGAAGAAGATCCTTCAGATGAGAATTACCAGATTCTTCAGGAAAATCTGGAAATGCTTCGTTCATTTAAACTCTTAAACGGAGAACCCCTGCATATCATTGAGCTCCCAATGCCGGCCCCTGTTATTTATGATGGTACCAGATTACCCGCTTCTTATGCTAATTTCTACATTGCCAATGATGTTGTTGTTGTGCCAGTCTTCAACGACAAAAACGACCAAAGAGCACTGGACATCATCCAAAGCTGCTTTCCTAAACGTAAAGTCATTGGAATAAATTCGGTCGACATCATTTGGGGACTGGGAAGTTTCCACTGCCTGAGCCAGCAGGAACCAGCGATTATTTAAACGAACTATTCAAAAATAGAAATTCCCCCATAAAGTCATTCAGTTATTGGGGGAATTTTAATTAAAAGATCAGAATGGTCTTGAGCTTAATTCTTATTAAACAACAATCACGTTTACACCAGCTTTTTCCAATGATTCTACAAAGCTTGCATTAACCTTATCATCTGTAATTAACATATCAATTTTTTCAAAACCACAAATTCTCCCAAAGCTTCGCCGGCCAAATTTAGAAGAATCTGCAAGCACCACCACTTTTTGAGCAGTATCGATCATAATCCGATTTAATTGTGCTTCCTGGGCGCTTGAAGTTGACACACCATATTCCAAATCGATACCATCCACTCCCAAAAACAATTTACTGCAATAAAAATCTTTTAACAAATTTTCTGCATATTTCCCTGTGACGGAAGTAGATGTCTTGCGAAGCGTCCCTCCCAGCTGCATAATTTCAACAGAAGGATATTTTATTAACTCCATAGCAACATTCAATGCCGAAGTTACTACAGTGATATTGCCTTTTGGAACAATCTGCTTGGCAAGCGACTGCATCGTTGTGCCAGAAGCTATAATGATAGAGTCGTTTTCCTCGATCAGCTCAGCTGCTTTCTTTCCAATCCTACTTTTATCATCCGAACGAAGTTTCTCTTTTTCGAATACAGTACGGTCAGTCGTATACGGATTATATTGTGTCGCCCCGCCATGCGTTCTAAACAACAATCCACTATCTTCCAACAAAGTCAAATCCTTCCGAATAGTTACAGAAGAAACTCCCAATTCTTCACACAGATCAATTACTTGAACTACGCCGACTTCTTTTAATTGTTTTAAGATATATTGATGTCTCTCTACATTTGTCATGGCTTTATATAATAAGCTGTTAAAATAATAAATCTATTACTCGGTTTGTTTAAAGGAAATCCTGATGTCCGGAAATGATCCGTGGCTATCGACAAATTTCAGCGCACAAGATCTTTTAAGTGAATTTAACGTAACTGAATTTGCTTCGCAAGGACTAAGGTTAAATTAATCAATTTATTTAATTTTCTCCACCCAGACAATCAAAATTTCTTTTTCATTTTAAAAAAGAAAAATAAGACTAAAACTGCAATGGGTCAGGCAAAACAAATTGATAGTCCAGCTCTTCTTGCAGTAATTCTCCGCTCACTATTTTCTGAGTCGTTTCAGCTGCTTCGAACGCGAGAGGCAAAGCATAACCATATTTTTTTGCAGAAGCAATAATGACATCTTTTTTCTTAGGATGTAAGGGAGCAACAACATTATAAATGGTATGTTTAAGTGTGCGGTTAGTGGTCGCTTCCAGCAGAGCGACAACGTCGTCAATATGAACAAAATTAGCAGGCTGCTCTCCAGTGGTACAGATACGCTCAGAGAAATATTTTGCAAAGACACGATTCTTACCAAATAGGCCGCCTAAACGATAAACAACGGTATTGGCCAATTCCAACATAGACTCTTCAGCCATCAAGAGCTTTGGTGCAAGCTCAGCCCTATTCGTAAAAAATTCATCAAACACCACATCTTTAGAGGGATAAATTCCAGTAGAACTTAAAAACACATGCGTTTGCCAACTAATACGGCTAAAAAATTGCTTGATATTAAAAAATCTGTTATCTAGCATTTCTACGCTATTTTTCTGACTTGCTGGTATACTATTTAACACGAAGTCAAATTGAATGGGTATATCAACCTTTTCCGGAAAGCTTTCTCCATCAAAATCAAGCATAAACGAAAAAATACCCTCAGCTTTTAGCCGATGGTATTTTTCATATGTTGTTGTGCTTACCCAGACTTCATGGCCTTGATGCTTCATGTATACCGCAAAAGACTCTCCAAGCCAACCACATCCTAAAATGAGTATCCTCATATTGCAAACGATTAATAAGCTTTAGCAAAAAGCACACGCCTACTGGATGGTTTGCCGGTAAATATACAGACCCCTTGCTCTTCCTTTGCTTCCAAAGGAATACAACGAATTGTTGCTTTAGTTTCTTCTTTTACACGCTTCTCCGTTTCTGTTGTCCCATCCCAGTGACAGGAGATAAATCCACCTTTACCTTCCAGTACTTCTTTAAATTCTTCATAAGAATTTACTTCCGTATAATGAGAAGTTCTGAAATTCAACGCTTTTTGATAGATATTTTCTTGTATTGTATCCAATAACGTATTAATCGTACTGGCTAGGCCCTCTTGAGCAACAGTTTCTTTAGTTTGTGTATCACGACGGGCCAATTCTACTGTACCATTTTGCATATCTCTTGCACCGACAGCGACGCGAACAGGTACTCCCTTTAATTCCCATTCAGCAAATTTAAAACCCGGACGCTGTGTATCGCGATCATCATATTTTACCGAAATATCTTTCACCCGCAGTTC
This sequence comes from Sphingobacterium sp. UBA3549, assembly GCF_002376635.1. Taxonomy (NCBI): domain Bacteria; kingdom Pseudomonadati; phylum Bacteroidota; class Sphingobacteriia; order Sphingobacteriales; family Sphingobacteriaceae; genus Sphingobacterium; species Sphingobacterium sp. UBA3549. The sequence continues at coordinate 55,737 of NZ_DFOE01000002.1, forward strand.
AGTTGTTAACTGATTCACAAATACATCAATTTGCGCCTTTTCTTCCTCAGTCTTAAAAATCGGAACAATCACAACCTGAATCGGGGCCAATTTCGGTGGCAATACCAACCCTTGATCGTCGGAATGAGCCATAATCAATGCACCCATGAGTCGGGTAGAAACCCCCCACGAAGTTGCCCATACATGTTCTAACTTGCCTTCTTTAGAAGTAAATTTCACATCAAATGCCTTGGCAAAGTTTTGGCCAAGAAAATGGGATGTCCCTGCTTGCAATGCTTTACCATCTTGCATCAATGCCTCAATACAATAGGTATCCAATGCTCCCGCAAAACGCTCATTTTCTGTTTTCCTTCCACGGACAACGGGTACAGCTAAAATCTTTTCTGCAAATTCGGCATATACATCAAGCATACGTTCTGTTTCCGCAATAGCTTCCTCTTTTGTGGCATGTGCAGTATGCCCCTCCTGCCATAAAAACTCAGCTGTACGTAAGAAAAGACGTGTTCGCATTTCCCAACGCACCACGTTTGCCCATTGATTGACCAAAATAGGGAGATCACGATAAGATTCAATCCATCCGCGATAAGTATTCCATATAATCGTTTCTGAAGTTGGACGCACGATCAACTCTTCCTCCAATTTCGCCTCTTCGTCCACGACGATCTTACCTGTACCATCGTTTTTTAACCTATAATGGGTAACCACGGCGCACTCTGTAGCAAAACCTTCCACATGCGCTGCTTCTTTAGAAAAAAACGATTTGGGAATGAATAAAGGGAAATAAGCGTTGCTATGACCAGTCTCTTTAAATCTTTTGTCTAAGATTGCCTGCATTCTTTCCCAGATAGCATATCCGTATGGTTTGATCACCATACATCCTCGTACAGCTGAATTTTCAGCCAGATCAGCTTTGATTACAAGCTCATTATACCATTGCGAATAATCTTCTGCACGACTTGTTATTCCTTTACTCATATGTGATTGATAAATTATTGTAACATTATTACCTTAAATCCCGTCTGTAATTCCAATGCGAAAAGCGTTCAAAAAAAATATTTGTATTTTTGATTACTTCGATTAAACCACCTCGAGAAATTTGCGTCTAAGATAGTAAATAAGGCTGTATAATCGAAAATAACGATTTAGGATATTATGAAAAAAAATAGATTATTTATCGGAGCACTTGCCATAACAGGAGCGTTCATTTTAGGTTCCTGCGGTACAAGTAGGCAAATTTATGGCGACGATGTCTACGGCAATAATGGGCAAGCGAGACAAAAGGTTTACCAAAGCCCAGATTATTATTACACAGACGCAGATCAATCCGAACAAAACGGACAGTCGCAAGGCGGCTATTATGAGGATGAATATTCTGATCAGGATTACAATAGTGATTCTTATGAAGATCTTGAATATGCCAATCGTATCAACCGTTTTTACTACGCTAGTCCAGGTATGACCTACTTCGACCCATTTTTTGATCCATGGTATGGTTATGGATTTGGAGGATGGTACGGATACGGTCCATCATTCGGAATGGGATGGGGATGGAACTCTGGATGGGGTTCTTCATGGTCAATTGGTCTCGGATGGGGATCTAGCTGGGGATGGGGATCGCCATGGTATGGTGGCTACAGACCTTGGGGTGGCTGGTACGGCGGAGGCTACTGGGGATCTGGTTGGTACGGAAATGGTTACTGGGGTGGTGGTTACTGGGGCAACTCAAGACCACGTTATGCTTCAAGTAGATCAGTTTATAGGGACAACTATAACACGCGTAGTTCATCCTCAAGATCCCGCACTTCTGGAGGATATGACCGCAATAGCGTAGCTAGAAATTCTGGCGGATACGATCGTACTGGGGTAGCTCGTGATTCTAGAGGTCGTATTACGTCTGTTTCCAACAGGTCAAGAACTTCTGACGGTTCCGTAACACGCAGTTCTTCTTATGATAGATCAGGAAGCCGAACAAGAACATCTGATGGTGTATCAAATAGAGCTTACTCAGATGGTACACGCTCAAGAACATCGGATAGAGTGAATGGTTCTTATCAAAATAGTACCAGACGCACAAATGGTTACTATAATAATGGTTCGAGAACACGAAACAGTTCTGGTGAAGTATCACGGCCAATGAGCCGGTCTGTGGAAACACGCTCAAGCAACCCGAGTTCAACATCACGACCTTCATATACACCACCGACTAGAAGTTATGATAGTGGTTCTTCTCGCTCTAGTGGAGGCTTTTCTGGAGGCGGAAGCTCAAGATCTTCGGGAGGAGGTTTCTCTGGAGGAGGTAGCTCAAGATCAAGCGGAGGACGTACTCGCTAATTAAAGGCATTTTGAATAGTAGCATACACTTCGTTGTGTGCTACTACTTTATTATTGATGATATTTCAGCATATGACAATCAAAAGATTACTTTTTGGAACTGCATTCATTTTAGGTGCAGCAGGGACTACTCAAGCGCAATATACGAAAGATGTACTTCTATTCTCCCAAGGGGACAATGGGGGAACAGCTCGTTTTAAAGCCATGGGAAACGCATCTACCGCATTAGGTGGAGATATAAGTTCGATTACTGGCAACCCAGCGGGTTTGGGGTACTTTAATCAATCTGACGTATCAGTAACAGCCAGATACCTTAACAACAAAAATAAAACCGACTATTTTGGTCAAAATTCAAACAGCAGTAAGAATAATTTCAATCTGGATAATGCGGGTATTGTTTTTCACCTGCCAACCTACCGAAATGGTGGAAATTTAGATAGGGGCTGGTTAAATTTTAATGTGGGTATTGCCTATAATCGCAACAATATCTACAATAATTTATTACAGTATAATGGTGTCAACAACACAAGCTCAATTGCGAATGCCTATTCTGACCGGCTATCGTCACCTGACGGTATGAATGGCTGGGGACAGGAAGTTTATGGTAATTCATTATTATTCGATGTAGATCCTAAAAAGGCAGGATCATATATACCGATCACGGTTGGCGGGACTTACGATGGAAAGAATGGCTTTAATCAAGTCAATTCCATATTAGAAAAAGGCAGTAAATCCGAATCTGTTTTGTCGTTTGGTGCGAATTATAGCAACAAACTATATTTGGGAGCTGCTCTAGGATTTACAGCGTTTAGCTATGACAACTCAAGTTGGTTTACTGAATATGGTAAAACCGTAAATGCCGAAAATTTGGCCAAAAGTAATCCAGACTCTCAATTTTTAGATCCTAAAAACGTCAGCAAGAATGAGATGTTGAATAAAGATTATGAACTGTATGATGATTATGCCCAAGCAACGGATGGTACTGGTGTAGATTTTAAACTTGGGGTCATATACAAGTTCACACCTACTTTCAGCATGGGATTTACGGCCAAATCTCCAACATTTATGAGCATCAGGGATGAATCATATAGTAATTCAGAATTTCGTTATTTCAGACGTAATGAGGACAAGTCATTTAAAGATTACCGAACCAGCGATGACGCAGGACATAGTTACCTGGAGTACAATATGAATACACCTTATAAATTAGCTGTGGGTGCAAGCCAAATTTTTTCAAGAGGATTAATAACCGCAGATGTGGAGTGGGTGGATTATGCTGCTATGCGTTTTAGGGATGTAGGTAACTACAGCAAAACGTTAGAAAAAAACATGAATCAAAATATCAAAGATACGTATCAAGGCGCATTTAATGCCAGAATCGGTGGTGAAGTTTTGTTTGATAATGTCTTCAGTGGGAGAGCTGGCTTTAATTATAGTGGTAACCCTTATAAAAATGCAGATTATACAAATTATACGGCCTCGCTGGGCATCGGCGCAAAACTAGGCCGTGGCATGTATATTGATTTGACGGGAGCTTACAATGCCATCAATTACAAAGAAAGTCCTTATACTATCGACGAAAACTATTGGAATACTGCAAGCCCCGCTGCAGATATAAAAAACCAACGAACAAATGTTATACTAACAATTGGTTCAAAATTTTAAGATATATTTTTCTTCAAGAAAGTCCAGCGTTGTCTGGACTTTTTTTTGCCACGTCCATTGGCAATTATTTTTGCATTTAACTCATACTTTATCTAAGTTTGTCCCCTTGGATTTAAATCACATGGCAAATCAGGAAATTTCAAAAGCTTTCAATCTCATTTTTACATACCCAATTTGGCGCATAGAAATTGATGCAAAAAATAAATTGATCGCCATAGAAACAAGAAATCCAGAAGATACCTTCCCTTATTTCAACGTCATCACTTTTGAAGGAACTTGCGTCCTGCAAGACTTCAAGGCAATCACCAGAGAATGGGTACTTGGTGGAATCCAATGCAAAAAATTAATACTAAAGAAGATTTCCAATAATTCACCGATCGATGCAGGGGTACAGGTAATCGATTGCTACAACCCACAGTATCAAGAAACCTGGTTTAATTACGTTTTCATAAGTCTGGTTGATCAAGGATTGCTCATTAGGCCCAAAACGGTAGCGCAGGGCCAACAATTGTTTTTGAATATCCAATCGATGTCAATCGAAAGCAAAAATTTGATTACCATTAAACCTTATACCAGTGAGCTCGTCTATCCAATTATCTATAATGGTGAAATACCCCTATTTCTGAAGGACTTCCCTATTGATGGTGATATCTGGATAAATAGAGTAAATGACTACTTTATTTGGGCTTTCTATGAAAAACAAAAAAATAATCACTATCAAGTCAGGTTAGTTCAATCAACAAGAGAAATGTTGACAGAGTCTATCCTTGCGGTTTCGGGACTGGAATTAAAGCTCTTCAACATTTATTTTCTTATTCACGGACAAATATTCCTTTTGACAGATAATAAACGGGAGTTTGTTTCGTATTTAGTATAATTGCAAAATATATGAAAGTTTTATTCGAATTAAAGACATATAAAAAGATAGCTATGCTATCCATCGCGCTAGTAGCTATTCAACAAGTTGAAGCGAAAAATTCAACATCTTTATCTACTTATTCTATTCCCGATTCAATCGGAAATGAGGTGATGAATGGTGAAGAATTCGTACTATTCAAAATTGAAAAAGGAGACAATTACTACCAACTAAGTAAGAAGTATAAAACAACGGTAGGACAATTGACTCAAATAAATGGTAATGGTACGCTAAACCTTGGTCAGATCGTTAAGATTCCGACCGGTCGAAAAGCGAAACCTGTCATTACTAACGACCGTAGCAATCCGGTAGCGCTAAATCCGCGTAATCCGCAGCAGCAAGAAGGTTTTACGGAATACATTGTTGGTGAAAAAGAAACACTTTACGCGATATCCAAAAGGTTTAGTATTTCTGTTGAAGATATCAAAAAGGCGAACAATTTAAAAAATAATATCATTAGCGGTGGAATGAAACTCATGATCCCCAATCAGCCGCTCCCACCGGAAAGACCAAAATTAGTAGAGCCTAAAGGAATCGAAATTGTAAGACCCGACTCCACAGACGATGATAACAAAGAAGAAAATCAAATTTCAACAAACCGTTATGGAATCCGTGAGAAATCAGAACGTGGTATTGGTGTGTGGATTGATGGACTTTCATCTCAAGGCACCAATAACCTCGCATTACACAAGTCGGCTCCAGTAGGTACCATTCTAAAAATTACTAACCCGATGACGAAAAGCGTTACATACGCAAAAGTAGTGGGCAAATTTAATGATAATGCCGAGAACCAAAATGCAATTGTCGTGTTGTCAAAATCAGCTGCCGCAAGTATAGGAGCATTAGATAAACGCTTCCAAGTGGAAATTGCGTATGGATTACCGCTAGAAAATTAACACAATCAAATAGCTTTTATAGCACAATACAAATGAATAACAAACCGTATGTCATAGGAATTGCCGGTAGTAGTGGCTCTGGGAAGACTTTTTTCTTAAATAGTTTTTTAAAACATTTCAAGCCCAGTGAGGTCACCTTAATTTCCCAAGATGATTATTACATCCCTGCCAATACCAAAACTCAGGAGGAAAATAGGCTCTATAACTTCGATATTCCAACATCAATCGACAGACAAGCTTTTTACAAAGATATCAAAGCACTTTTTAACGGTGAAACAATACATAAGGAAGAGTATACCTTTAACAATCCTGCCCTAACACCAAAAATTTTAGAGATTAAACCGGCTCCGATTTTAATTATCGAAGGCTTATTCATTTTCTATTATACAGAAATTAATGATTTAATTAATCATAAGATATTTTTAAGCGCCGATCAAGATATCGCATTGAGACGACGCCTACACCGCGATTTGGTTGAAAGGGGCTACTTTGAAGACGATGTGATGTACAAATGGGTGAACCATGTACTCCCATCTTATAACGAGTATCTATTACCCTATCAAGATACTTGCGATCAGGTAATATTCAATAATACCGATGAGCCAGAACCAATATGGGAGATCACCAATCAAATTTCTAAAGAGCTAAAGTTAAAGCTCAATTTGGTATAAAATTACGAAGGAGAAGCTATCAAATAGATTCTCCTTTATTTTTAAAGTATTTGATTTATTGATATCAAGATTTTAAATACCTATCTTTGCGCCACGAAACAAATCCATCATAATGAACCATCCTGTAAAGATTAAAAATGCTTTGGTTTCAGTCTATTATAAAGACGGCCTAGCTCCTTTAGTTGAATTATTAAACAAATACGGTGTTACCTTCTATTCCACTGGCGGAACAGAGACATTTATCAAAGATTTAGGTATAGATGTTGTTCCAGTGGAAGACCTCACGAGCTATCCTTCTATTTTAGGTGGTCGTGTAAAAACTTTGCATCCAAAAGTGTTTGGAGGTATTTTGGCTCGCCGCCCCCTTGAGTCTGATCAACAGCAGCTAGCCCAATACGAGATACCTGAGATCGATTTGGTTATTGTGGATTTGTATCCGTTTGAAGAAACAGTTGCTTCTGGTGCATCCGAACAAGATATTATCGAAAAAATTGATATCGGCGGAATTTCTCTGATCCGTGCGGCGGCTAAGAACTTCAACGATGTTGTAATTATCTCTTCCAAAAATGATTACCAAGCATTGGAAGAAATACTCGCGAATCAAGAAGGTAATACTTCGCTAGAACAACGTAAAGAATTTGCCAAATGCGCATTCAATACATCGTCGCATTACGATACCGCAATCTTCAATTACTTCAATCAAGAAAACCCACTTCAAGTTTTTAAACAATCTGAACAAAAAGCCCAAGTACTGCGCTATGGTGAAAATCCTCACCAAAAAGGCGTTTTCTTTGGCGATTTAGATAACATGTTTGATAAATTAAGCGGCAAAGAATTATCCTATAATAATCTTGTTGACGTTGATGCGGCGGTAGATTTAATTGATGAGTTTATAGAACCTACATTTGCGATTCTAAAACATACAAATGCGTGTGGAGTTGCCTCCAGACCAACCATCAAACAAGCCTGGTTAGACGCATTGGCTTGTGATCCTGTTTCAGCATTTGGTGGAGTTTTAATAACAAACGGTCAAGTAGATGCTGCAACAGCTGAAGAAATTAATAAATTATTCTTTGAAGTATTGATCGCACCTTCTTATTCGGAGGAAGCTATCGCTATACTTACCGCGAAAAAGAATAGAATTATTCTTGTTCGTAAAGAGGTTACATTACCTAGTCAACAGTTCAAAACATTGTTGAACGGCGTTATTCTACAAGATAAAGACAAAACAATTGAAAATGCAGAGCAAATGGTTACTGTAACGAAAGTAGAACCTACTGACGAACAACTTCAAGACCTATACTTTGCGAACAAAATCGTTAAACATACCAAGTCAAATACAATCGTTTTTGCCAAAAATGGCACTTTATTAGCGTCAGGAGTAGGTCAAACATCTCGTGTAGACGCATTAAAACAAGCTATCGAGAAAGCTGTTTCTTTCGGTTTTGATCTCAAAGGCTGTGCGATGGCATCAGATGCTTTCTTCCCTTTCCCTGATTGCGTTGAAATCGCTTCGGAAGCAGGTATTGCAACCGTATTGCAACCCGGCGGTTCAATCAAGGATCAGTTGTCGATAGATATGGCCAATGAAAAAGGAATTTCAATGGTGACAACGGGGGTTAGACACTTTAAGCACTAAGCAGTCTTCAACCATTAATAAAAAAGCTACTNNAGTAGCTTTTTTATTAATGGTTTATTTCAAAGTTCAATCTTTCGAGCTTATAACGCTCTATCTCCTCCGACAGCTTACGGATGGCATAAGCTACAATAGCAACATCATCTATCCAGCCGCCGACAGCAATAAAATCAGGGATAGCATCTATCGGAGAAATCACATAAATGATCGTTCCGATGATGATGGATAGATTCCAGTTGTTCATCTTAAACTTACCTGTGATTGCGTCTTTACACATCGCGATCAGTAATTTAAATTCGCCAACATAGCTACCTAGGTTTTTTGCCTTAGATTCCGCCTGAGATAACTCCGCCTCCGTAATTTTACGTTGTCTAAAGCGCTCAAACATACCTGTTGCAATCTTCTTAATTCTACTGTTCATAATCCAAAATTAGGATTACTAGATTAATAATCCAAATCCCAACTTTTCAGCGGATTCACTCTCAATAAGGATCACTAATCAGGACGACCAACTATTTGCACTACAGTGATAATATGATACGACAAACATTTACTATCAAGCTGCTATACGACCTATTTTACACTTGGAATAGCCGAAGCACGCTTGATTAAATAACAACTACACACAAATTTATTATTTTTATAGCTAGCTGTAGCAAACTATCTTTAATGTGCGTATAATAGACAACACAAGCGCAATGTGTTTTATACAACAAAAGATTTAATGTTACACAGTTATGAAAAACTATAGATTATTCAATTTTATCTCCATCGTTCTAGCGACATTCTTACTTTCAAGCTGTCTGAAAGATAATGATGACCAAAAAATTCCTATGGCGCTCTTTACCATGGTTAATGGTTACAGCGACGCTAATGCTGTCGTCTATTATGCGGATGGCGGGGCTTTACAAAACCCCAATTATCCTATGGAATTCAAAAGCTATAGGCCAATCGTTGGACTATTCACCGGAGCTCGAAAAATAGCTGTTTCCTCCGAATATAACAGTATCTTGACAGATACAACAATTACTGTAAAAGACAGTACGATATATACATCCTTTCTATTTGGAACAAAATCAAAACCGGTACAGATAATCACGACCGACAGAATCAACAAGGAAATTAAAAACACCGAATCCGGTTTACGTTTCTTTAATCTTGCGGAGGGAACAGATCAGGTCACCCTTCAGATCGGCAGTGAGACCTCCCCGTCAGAATGGACAAATAGAGCTAAAGAAACACAGAACTCAGCAAACGCGCATCAGGGATTTATTGCGCAAAAAAGTGGAACATTCACTGTCACAGCACGTGATAAAGCAGGGAAAACAATCGCGACCCGGAGCGAAATTAAATTGGCTGAAGGCTATTATTATTCTTTAATACTCATCGGTAAGGCAAATGATGAAAACAAACCATTATATATTGGTTTAGTAGCTCAAGCTGCAAATTAAAATACCCATATCTATACACTTTTTATAACGGCGGCCATCATGTACATGTGATGGCCGCTCGCTTTTTATTTCTCTGAATATACTTCTCAGCTATTAAGGATTTTCTTTAGGTGCCACTTTAGAAATAACATAAATATCCTCATTATCTTTTTTCATCTTATACTTCTCACGGGCAATACGCTGTACTTCTTGCGGGTTGGAACGAATATCGTTAATTGTTTTAATGATTGCCGCATTTTCCTTAAGGTAAAAAGAGCGCTCACTCTCCAGGTTCGCTTTCTGTTTTTGATAACTATACTGTGTGGCAAAGTCATTTCTATCAAAAAATAACATCCACACCAAAAAAGCCAAAGCGGCTAACAAATACTTATTTCTTATTAAATACCACAATCGTTGCATAAGGCAAAAATACTATTTAGCTTTTATACTCAAGATTTTTTCTTCACAAGTTGACCATCTTTGATTAAATATATGGAATATTATAGGCAAATTCATCATATGCCTAGAATAATCTTATCTTTAACAGTTCATAAACAATCATTTCAAGGGAATATCCATTTTAAAACTACACCCGATTTTAAAATAGAAAGGTATATTCGATGGGATGATTAAAGAATAAATCATTGACATATGAAATACTATCTTATAGCAGGCGAAACTTCAGGAGACTTACACGGTGCAAACCTTATTAAAGCATTAAAAATTGAAGATCCCGATGCAACTTTTCAAATTGTTGGAGGAAATCTAATGCAGGAAGAGGCTGGGAAAAAGCCATTAATTCATACATCGCAAATGGCTTTTATGGGCTTTATAGAAGTTATAAAAAATCTGCCAAAGATATCAAGGAACCTCAAACAAGTTAAAAATGATCTATTAAAAGAAAAACCAGATACTGTCATTCTGATAGATTTCCCTGGCTTCAATTTGAAAATTGCTGATTTTGCGAAAAAACATGGAATTAAAACCTGCTATTATATTTCCCCTAAAGTATGGGCCTGGAATCAAGGCCGTGTAAAGAAAATCAAACGGATTGTCGATCACATGTTTTGCATTCTGCCTTTTGAGGTGGATTTTTACAAAAAATGGCGCATGCCCGTAGATTATGTTGGAAACCCACTATTAGATGCGATTTCAACCTACCAATTCAACCCCAATTTCAGAGCAGAAAATGGTTTTTCAGAAAAACCACTCATCGCCCTCTTGCCGGGAAGCCGGGAAATGGAAATTACTAATATTCTGCCTATCATGGCCGAACTTCCGTTCTTTTTTCCTGTTCATCAATTTGTAATTGCAGGTGCTCCCAATTTTGATGAAGCGTTCTACAAGCAGTTTTTTAAAGGTATCGATATTCCCATAGTTTTCAATCAAACTTACGATATTCTCAATAACGCGGAAGCCGCAGTCGTTACGAGTGGAACTGCTACGCTCGAAACAGGTATTTTGAAAGTACCCCAGGTAGTCGTCTATAAAGCTAACCCAATATCGGTATGGATAGCTAAACTAGTTGTCAAAGTCAAATTTATCTCGCTCGTAAATCTAATCAATAACTTTTTATCAGTAAGGGAATTGATTCAAGACGACTGCACAGCGTATGATATTTCCTATGAAGTAGGTGAATTGATCAATAACAAAATGCATCGCGAAAGTGTGATGGAAAACTACGATATCCTTGCCGAAAAACTGGGTTCTCCTGGGGCTTCAGAGAAAACTGCCAAATTGATTGTAAAATATCTCGCTAAAATTTAAACTCTTTTACCTTTCATTTGTCAAACTATCAGTAGTCACTATTAATTAAAAGGGTTATGAAATGTAAAATTATTCTAGGCTTTTTTCTTTGTTTTGCAATGACCTTAACAGGTAAAGCACAGGAAGTACAACATATTTCTAAATTAGAAATTGGTAAAAAGGCAAAAAAAAATATCGATAATAGAGATTCTACTGTCGCTATACACATCGATACCTTGATCATGAAGGATAATTCTACTTTTTCTTTCTATGGTAAGAAAAATGTTAAGCTCACCATTGGTTATGCTGAAATTGGAAACAAAGCAACTATCCATGGAACAGATGGGAAGAATAACGGAACTAATTTTGACATCAGTGCTAATTTTCAAAAATTAGGGTCCCTATATATCATTGCAAAAGGAGATGACGCTTTCAATGGAACCAAAACTTTTCCGAACGGAAATGGAGGAAAAGTTAAAGTCACTTTAACAAACGGAAGTATTAAACCTCAAACAACGGACAAGAAAGCGACAAATTATATTTATGCAGATGTAGTAGCAGGTGGACGTGCCGTCAATGCAAATTCGGACTTAAGAAATATTTACGACCGGATTAAAACCGCCCCCACCGGATTAAGAGGACTACCTCAAGGGCAAATTTTCTCTGGGAGCCCCGGAACAGAAGGAACATTTGAACTAATTTCAACCCAATAACACTAAAGTTAAAATCATAAAAAAGCCGTATTGTTTTTTTAATACGGCTTTATATATAATCCCTATCCTACTGCCTACACGCTCTTGTTTTAAGCTCATAGGCCAATACCAGCCGCGTCATCCGATCATATCGGGCTATTCCTTCCTGCTGATTATTGTGTTTTAGGTATTGGTTATAGAACAAGCCCATTACATCGTCGACCCACCCAGTATATTGACTCCAAAATTGTCTTTCTCCTGCTAAGTCTCTCAACACCTTTACACTTAATCGCCCTTTAAAATCTTTCCATAACTCAGGATACATGCCCTGAAGCTCACGCAACATATATAGGGAGGTCTGTAGATAGGCCGAATACCGGTAAAAGGTTTGAGGATGATTCTGTAAGCGCACGAAAGCAATAAAATTTGCCTCATCTTCAAAACCGATGCCTTGCTGGTGAGCAAGTTCATGCACAGTAGTAAATGGTAAAAAAGTTGCTGGCATGGCTTTATTCACTTGAGCTTCGTGGGTAAATGGATTAAAATATCCCGACACACCAAAAAAAGAAACCATACGGCTATTAATCGGTGATTTTACGCCAATTTGATCTGTTGATAAAAAATCCGCAAACGTTGTATCGTTTTTGACCCATCTTGTCAACTCTTTTTGAATAAACTCTTTACGCTCTTCCCATTGCGATGGATTTACATGTTCACGCAAGGTATTTGTACTATCCAAAAAATCATTCAATACCATTAGATAATCCGCTAGTCTTAAGCTATCGACTTGCAGATGTACATTTGTACTGATTGGCTGACGGTAATAGTTGAGCCCCCAAGATAGGTAAAAGAAACAATAGAGTCCGAATAACAAATTGATCATGGACAATACTAATCGAACAAATCTTTTCCATCTTCTTTTCCATATGTTTCCAATTAATTTCGCAGCTAAATAGAAAAAAAACACAACAACTGCAACATACAAGAGATCGCCTAGACTAAAGGGAATATAACCAAACACAAACCTCGGCACATGACTATAAAAACGATAAAATCCCTGTGCATAAAAGACCTCAATCCATTGGCTGTTTTTCTCGGTCACGGAGAAAAATAAAGTCCCAATAAATAGAGCGAAAAAAGTAAAAACTGCTATTTTATCCCGCTTTTCCATTCAATAATTAAAACGATTAACTTTCGTTCTCAAAATAAACCTTATAGAAATTCATACCCTTATCCTCATCATAACCTTTTTCCAGATATTCACGTTTACCATGAACATAGATATGAAAATTCTTATCAAGCTTTAAAACAGACTTGTAAGAAGATTCCATTTTTTTTACGGCTTTGTCTGCTATTTCAAAATTTGCCTGAAATGGCGTGTCAAATTCATCCTCAAAACCAGCTTTAAAATCTTGGAATAAAGCAATTGCCTGTGGATTCCCCAACACTTCCTCCTCAAACTCTTCTTGTACAAATGTTTCCTTTTCCTTAAAGTAGTTCATGGATTTATTTAACAGATCAATCTTGTCCGCTTTTTCCAATTCAAAAGTCTCATCCAATTTTTGCTCCACAAAATTCTTATAAACTTTCAGATAATTGCCTGTTTGATTAAAGTTATCATTGCGCACGCGCAATTGAAGAAAATCATCCTTCCAGTAAACCGCCTCCTGCTGCCTATTTGTCTGGTCAAGCACCAATACCTTATATCCTTCTTCCTCTTCTACATTGATAATAATACAGCCTTTATCCAGTTTATTAATATTAATTGCTTCTTGTTCATACTCCAATAAAAATGCACCTTGTTCTGGATATACTTTCAGATAAGTTTCTTTATTCTCGGATTTGAATATACCGATGGCATCATATTCTTCCCCTTCGATCTGAACGTTCTTCAACGCTACGACATACACCTCTCCTGCTTTGATTTTAGGATGATTGGAAACTTCATACAGGTGTTTTGAAATTTGTTGGGAAAAATCATGAAATGGAAGCTGATTCTTGAAATACTGTCTTACAAAATAGAAAATCTCATTCAGCTCTAATTCTTCATTGGGATGATACAGACGATATACCTCGTTCACCTTTGCAAAGGGACTCATAAAATATTGCATCAGTAGCCCAGGTAGCACTTCATCTTCCGCAAGAGAAACGGGGGCATCTGACAAAATATAAAATTCATCCTGGGCCTTATTACCCACGCGATGAATAGATAACGCTTCAAAAGTTGCATCTTGGTGAAAAAACATATTTTTATCTTATAAATTATATAAATCTATTGCTATTTTAAAAGTCTGACAATGTGCATTGACAATATCTTTAATTTCGGGAGAATAGCCTCCTCCCATGCTTACCTGAATAGGGATGCCGTTTTTATGGCATATCTCAAAGACCAGTTCGTCTCTGCGACGACAGGTGCTAATACTTAAATTTAACTTCCCTAGCTTATCTGTTTCTAAAATATCCACCCCAGCTTGGTAGAAAACAAAGTCAGGCTCAAATTTCCTGAATATATCCGCTAAGTTATCTTCCAATAAACCAAGATATTCTGCATCCGAGATATCATCTGATAAACCGATATCCAGATGCGATCGCTGTTTGATAAAGGGATAATTTTTCTCGCCATGCATCGAAAATGTAAATACCTGCTGATGTCCTTTAAAAATATGCGCAGTACCATTACCTTGATGTACATCCAGATCAATGATCAGGATACGACTGGCATATTGCTGCTTCAGTAGGTACCCAGCTGCGGTTGCCTGATCATTTATCAAACAAAAGCCTTCACCAAAATCATAGCCAGCATGATGGGTTCCTCCGGCAATATTAAATGATACCCCATACGCCCTTGCATAGTTTGCACTTTGGATTGTCCCATCGAGAATATAGCGTTCCCTGTCAATAAGACCTTGGGTCAATGGAAAACCTATTCTACGGACCATTTTGGAATCCAGTGTAAGCTCAAATAACTGCCTTACATATACCGGATCATGCACCAGACAACAGGATTCAAAGCTCGCAAGTTCAGGACTGAAAAAATTAGACTCATCCGCCATCCCTTCATGTTTTAACTGTAGAGGAATGAGCTCATACTTCAACATCGGAAAACGATGCCCTTCTTTTAGGGGGTGGACAAATTCTGGACGAAAAGCTATCTTAAGCACCTTAAATCTTATATTACTCATGCGAATATAAGAAATCTAAATACATAACCCGTACCAATTTATTTCAACAATATCGATTGGATCTTTGGAGTTATATGAGAAAAAGGGCATCTTTGAGAAAGAACAACCGGCAAGCCAATGTTATTACACCATAACAGCATACTTGTACTCGATCATAAATTTTTATTATTGAAAATAAATGGAAACAACTAATTTGCCTCAATTGTCTGCCATGGAACAACGTGTGCTAGGCTCACTAATCGAAAAATCGAGAGTTACCCCTGAATATTACCCAATGACCATCAACAGCTTACAAGCTGCTTGTAATCAAAAAACTTCCCGTAAGCCAGTTGTACAGTATACAGAAGAAGATATTGTTGCTACGCTGGATGTATTGAAGAAAAAGGGCTTAATCGCTACTGTTATAGGTGGCGGGTCACGTGTCACGAAGTATAAACACAATTTTGCCATCCAGTTTCCACTCGTGCCTTCTGAATTATCCATTATTTGTTTATTGCTTCTTAGGGGGCCAATGACCGCAGGTGAAATCAACTCAAACTCCGGAAGATTGTATGAATTTGAGTCATTGAGCGAAATCAATGCACAATTGGAAAAATTAACCCAAGAAGGTTACATTAAATCTTTACCGAAACAGATGGGACATAAAGAAGTCCGCTATATTCATTTATTGGGAGAAATCAATCTTGAAGTTTATGAAACTAGCGGTCCCGTGGGCAGCGCCTCAAATGACCAGCTCTTACTAGATCGAGTAGCTCAATTGGAGGAAGAAGTGGCAGCGTTGAAACAGAAGTTTCAGGATCTTTGGGATGAATTACATTAAACACCCATGTTGCAAACAATAGATTCAAAAAAAGAATTACCGAAAGCAACCTTGTGGCTTATGACCATCGCCACTGGTTTGGTTGTCGCCAACAATTATTACAATCAGCCCTTACTAGGATTGATTGCCAAAGACCTCCATGTTGATGAGGCTACGGTTAGCAATTCAGCTATGTTGACTCAGATTGGATATGCATTTGGTCTCTTACTGATTGTTCCTTTAGGAGACATGTTTAAACGGAAAAAAATGATCTTGATCGACTTCGTTTTTATTATCTTTTCCTTAATAGGTATGGCTATTTCCACCTCAATTCTATCGATTTTAATATTCAGCTTTTTGATAGGTTTTACGTCCGTTATTCCTCAAGTTTTTGTTCCTATGGCTGCGGAACTTGCGCAGAAAGAAAAGCAGGCTTCGGCCATAGGAATGGTCATGTCGGGTCTGCTGATCGGTATATTACTTTCGCGGGTTTTAAGCGGATTTATCGGTTCTTATTTCGGATGGCGTGAAATGTACTGGATCGCCGCAGTAATCATGATCGTTACGGCCATAGCCATAGCCATCAGGTTACCTGAAGTGATGCCTAATTTTAAAGGTACCTATAGCGAATTGATGCGTTCGGTCTGGGGCTTTGCCAAGAAACAGCCCGTACTGCAATTAGCTGCATTCCGTGGAGCCATGGGCTTTGGCGCTTTTTCTGCATTCTTCACAACACTTGTGTTCCACCTTGCGGCCCCACCTTTCTTTGATGGCCCGGCAACCGCCGGAGCATTTGGCCTCGTAGGCGCATGCGGCGCACTAGCCGCTGCTTTCGTCAATAGACTGACTGTATACATGAGCAAAGCAAAAATTATCCTGTACGCTATTCTATTAATGTTGTTTAGCTGGTTGTTATTTGCCCTCTTTGGTAATTATTATTGGGGACTGATCTTCGGCGTTATTTTGATTGACCTTGGCCTACAATCCATGCACATCCTAAACCAAAGTGATTTCTATGCACTAAACCTTGGCGCCAATAACCGACTTAACACGGTATACATGGTCAGCTATTTTATTGGCGGATCAACAGGCACCTTTTTTGCTGCACAGGCATGGCAACACTTTCAATGGCCAGGCGTTATTTTCGTAGGTACATGCTATACGCTTTTGGCCCTGTTGGCTCATGTATTATTTGATTATAAATTAAGAAAAAACTGATATGAAATTCGGCCAAGTAGAACATCCTGAGGAAATCGACTTTACCCTTCCCCCAACTCCACCAGAAACATTAAACCTATTGCAGCATTTCAAAAATGACAAGCCTTTCGAGGTATATGTAGGTTGTGCAAAATGGAATAAACAGGATTTAAAAGGTTTTTACCCGAGAGGTACAAAAGATGAACTTGCGTATTACTCCACACAATTTAACAGCATCGAACTCAATGCTACATTTTACAATTCGCCTAGCATAGATCAGGTGGAGACCTGGAAACATAAAACACCTGCTAACTTCAAGTTCTTTCCAAAGATTCCACAATCTATCAGTCATTTCAGCCGATTGTTAAACACTGCTGATAAGGTGAAACTTTTTACAGACGCTATCGTTCATTTCGATGAAAAACTGGGTATGGCCTTCCTACAGATGCATGACAATTATAACCCAAAGGATATGGCCCGTTTAAAACTATTCTTACATGACTGGCCTACAGAAGTTCCTCTGGCATTGGAAGTGCGAAATAAAGAGTGGTTTTCAAAACCCGCTGTCACAAAAGAACTATATGCTCTGTTGGAAGAGACCAATGTGACTAATATTCTGGTCGATACTGCAGGCCGACGAGATATGTTGCATATGCGTCTAACCACGCCTACTGCTTTTATCCGTTATGTCGGTGCCAACCACGCGTCAGATTATGATAGACTGGATCAATGGATCGATGTGTTGAAGTTGTGGCGAGAAAATGGCCTACAAAAACTGTATTTCTTTATTCACCAAAACATTGAGGTGGAATCCCCCCTACTGGCGACACATTTTATCAAAAAACTGAACACAACATTAAACTTGGATCTGACTCATCCAAATAAAAATACTCCCAATACCCTGTTTTAATAAAGACAAAGCACGAGCGTAAATGAGTTGACCATCGAGAAAATCGTTTGAAAATTCATTACTAAAGAAAAGCCGAAGTAGCATATACTTCGGCTTTAATATTTAAAAACAAGCTTTTGCTTACTTTTTAGCGTATTTAAAGTTTTTACCTATAAAACGGGCATTACCACCCAATTCTTCTTCGATACGCAACAATTGATTGTATTTAGCCATACGGTCAGAACGGGAAGCAGAACCTGTTTTGATCTGACCACAGTTTAACGCTACAGCTAAGTCAGCGATAGTAGCATCTTCCGTCTCTCCAGAACGGTGCGACATGACAGAAGTGTATCCAGAATTTTGTGCTAAAGTCACTGCGTTGATCGTTTCAGTCAATGAACCAATTTGATTTACTTTTACCAAAATAGAGTTTGCAGTATGCGTATCTATACCTTGTTGAAGACGCTTTGTGTTTGTTACAAAAAGATCATCACCAACCAATTGAACATGGTCACCGATTTTGTCTGTCAATGTTTTCCATCCTGCCCAATCATCTTCAGCCATACCATCTTCAATAGAGATAATTGGGTATTTTGCTGTCAATTCTGCTAAATAGCTCGCTTGTTCTTCGCTCGAACGTACAGCACCTTTATCCCCTTCAAACTTGGCATAATCGTATTTACCGTCTTTGTAGAATTCAGAAGAAGCACAATCCAATGCTAAACAAATGTCTTGACCTGGTTTGTAACCAGCAATTTCAATCGCTTTGAGCACGGTTTCAATAGCATCTTCAGTACCTTCAAAAGTTGGTGCAAAACCACCTTCGTCACCTACAGCTGTTGAAAGACCTCTGTCATGCAATATTTTTTTCAACGTATGGAAAACCTCAGTACCCCAACGCAAAGCTTCAGAGAACGAAGGAGCACCAACAGGCATAATCATAAATTCCTGAAATGCGATAGGCGCGTCAGAGTGAGAACCACCATTGATAATATTCATCATCGGGATAGGCAACGTATTTGCATTTACACCACCAATATAACGGTATAATGGTTGGCGTGACTCTTGGGCTGCAGCCTTTGCCACCGCTAATGATACACCCAAAATAGCATTTGCACCCAAATTACCTTTATTTTCGCTACCGTCTAAATCAATCATGATTTTATCGATGGCATTTTGTTCGAAAACATCTACACCTTCTAAAGCTTTGGCAATTGTAGTATTTACATTCTCAACAGCTTTCAAAACACCTTTTCCCAAATATGTTGACTTGTCGCCATCGCGCAATTCAACTGCTTCGTGAATACCTGTTGAAGCACCTGAAGGTACAGCTGCACGACCAACAAAACCATTTTGTGTAGTAACATCTACTTCAATTGTAGGGTTACCGCGCGAATCCAAAATTTGACGCGCATGAACATCGATAATTAAACTCATCTCTTTATTAGACTATAATTTATTTTCATTACTTAGTGTAGATAAGACACACTCTCATCTACAGACATTTTTCACAACCAAATATAACAAAAAATGTATTTATTCCCTTATTTATTCTGAATAAAATGTGCGTATTCTGAATAATTGGTATGGTGGCTTCAATAAAAAACCCCTCAAAATATGAAGGGTTTTTATATAATATTATACGTTTTAGTTTTTGATCAGTGCTACAAAATCATCAAACAAATAACGTGAGTCATGAGGACCTGGTGATGATTCGGGGTGATATTGCACCGAGAATGCTTTTTGCCCTTTGATACGGATTCCCTCAATAGACTGATCGTTCAAATTAACATGCGTTACCTCAACGCAATCAGAATTTTCAATGTCTTCAGCTACAACCCCAAAACCATGGTTTTGCGACGTAATTTCACAACGATTAGCAATGATATTCTTCACTGGGTGATTGATCCCACGGTGCCCATTATGCAATTTACTGGTGCGGATACCATTTGCCAATGCGAGGATCTGATGACCTAAACAAATGCCGAACATTGGTTTATTCGCGTTCAAAATAGCTTTTACTGTCTCGATAGCGTAATCCATCGGAGCTGGATCACCAGGACCATTGGAAATAAAGTAGCCGTCAGGATTCCATTGTTCCATTTCTTCGAATGTCGTCTTCGCAGGAAATACCTTCGTATATACATCCCGAGCTTCAAAATTCCGCAAGATATTTTTCTTGATTCCCAAGTCCAAAACCGCTACACGCAACGAAGCATTTTCATTACCGAAGAAATAAGGTTCTGCTGTCGTTACTTTTGAAGACAGCTCGAGTCCATCCATTGAAGGAACTTCCGCCAATTGACGCTTTAATGCTTCCACATCCAATGTTTCGGAAGAAATAATTGCATTCATTGCTCCTTTATCACGTATATGTCTTACCAAAGAACGCGTATCCACATCAGAAATACCAACTAAATTCCCCTCTTCAAAATAGCTTTGGATAGATTCATCAGCCATTTTACGACTATAGTTGATGTTGTAATTCTTACAAACTAATCCCGCAATCTGAATGTGATTTGATTCGGTATCGTCCTCATCAATACCATAGTTACCAATATGGGCATTGGTCGTTACCATGATTTGTCCAAAATAAGATGGATCTGTAAAAATCTCTTGATAACCGGTTGTCCCTGTGTTGAAACAGATTTCCCCAGTAGTCGTACCAATTTTACCAGCGGCTTTACCGTGATAAACTGTACCATCTTCTAAAACTAAAATTGCAGGCAATTTGCTGTAGTTGGTCATTATCGATGTAATATTATAAAATGTGTATCCTTACTTTTATGAATTTTAAAGCCTTCTTGATTGGATATAAAAAAAGCCCTCAAATGGGCTAAATATCAATTAACAATGCATCATCACGATTGACAAACCGTTTCCTAAGGCACCTACCAATAAAGTCTTTTCTTTAATTTTCACGGGAGACAAAGTTAAGACTTATCGCTTAAAAGTGAAAACATTTTTCATTTTTTTATTTCACCTTGATTCCAACTGCCAAAAACGAATAAAGTCTCTCAAAGTCAGCGCAGTCAACACCGGCACAATCAAGTAAATCAATGGATTTTCTAACCACGCCTCTTGCCACCGCAAGTGCAACAACGCAATAAAAGCATGCGTAAGGCCACAGCCCGGACAGTTATATCCACTTATCGCCTTCCAAACACAGGGGATAAGAATGTGTATATCTGCCAAAAGGTGCAAGCCAATGGCGATCCCGAAATACCCGATGATCAGCGAGTATATCCAATGATGTTTTAGATATTTCAGGAAAAACATAATCATTAATTGTTGATCGGACTTTTGATATAATTGCCGTCCGCATCCTTATATTTTCCGACAATAATCATAATCAAATCGATCAGATACCAAATACCACAGCCGCCTAAAGTGACCAACTGAATAACTGCCGTACCAATTTGTCCCAAATAAAACCGATGCGCACCAAATGGCCCCAAAAAGATACAAAACAACAGGGCCGGCAACCATCTATCGTCCTGGAACGTACTATTTTGCTGCTGAAAGGGCTGGTTAGCATAAAATATCGGCTGTCTTACACCGCAATACGGACAAACTTCGGCCTTGATCGTAATCAATTTACCACACTGCACGCAATACTTTTCGTCTTCTGTTTTCATTTAGATTTAGTTTGGCGACGGAATGGAAACTTTCCTCCCATCATGGATAAAATAATGGAGTTAAATTAGCAAAAAAACTTAAAAAAAAATCTCTTTTTTTATTGCCTATGGAAATTAACATAAACAGTAAAGGCGCATCGTATCTTGAAGCGCCCTTACTATTTATATTTTCGAATTTTAAGAGTTGATCGCTTTCCAGATCATATCTTTCAATGGCAATATATTCTTACCAGTCACCGAAGAAATGAAAATATAAGGAATATCTTCCGGTAGTTCCTGTTCCATCTCCTTCTCCAACTCTTCGTCGAGCATATCAGACTTGGTAATAGCCAACAGTTTTGGTTTATCGGCCAATTCAGGATTATAAGCGGTCAATTCATTTAAAAGAATGGCATACTCTTCACGGATCGTCCGGTCCGTATCAGCAGGGACCATAAATAACAACACTGAGTTCCGCTCAATATGTCGTAAAAAACGATAACCCAAGCCTTTCCCCTCAGAAGCCCCCTCAATAATTCCCGGAATATCAGCCATTACAAAGGAACGATTGTCCCGATAGCTCACCATACCCAAATTAGGTACGAGCGTCGTAAAGGGATAGTTCGCGATTTCTGGCTTTGCAGCAGATACGACCGACAGCAACGTCGATTTACCCGCATTTGGGAATCCTACCAATCCAACGTCTGCAAGAACCTTCAGTTCCAGTATCATCCACTGCTCTTTACCAGGAAGGCCTGGTTGCGAAAACCTTGGTGTCTGTTGCGTAGGCGACTTAAAATGCCAGTTACCCAGACCACCTTTTCCACCCGGCACCAGTATCCTGGTTTCACCCTCCTCTGTAATATCAAATAACACCTCGCCAGTCTCCGCATCCTTTGCTATAGTACCCAGCGGAACCTCCAATATCTCATCGCGACCAGTTGCACCCGTGCGCAGCGAGCTGCCTCCAGATTCACCGTTTGATGCGATAATATGTTTACGATATTTTAAATGAAGTAACGTCCAGAGATTAGTCGTTCCTTTTAGGATAATATGCCCTCCACGACCGCCGTCACCACCATCAGGCCCGCCTGTAGCCGTGTGTTTATCACGGTGCAAATGAGCCGAACCCGCCCCTCCATGTCCAGAACGACAACACACTTTCACATAATCAACAAAATTCGAACCTTGCGCCATTATAATTTATTACAGTCTAAAAAGTATTTACCTTAATTAATAATTATCGATGATATCGGTTAAGCTCTTAAAGATAGTCTCGATCTCGCCGATACCATTCACTTTAGAAAGCTTACCCTGGGCCTCATAATAAGGCAATACATGAATCGTCTTTGTGAAATATTCATCAATACGCTTCACTAATTTATCTGCGTCATCATCCGCACGTCCAGAAATCTCCCTCCGTTTGGCAATACGATCTTTCAATTCATCCTCATTTACATCCAGTGCGATTACGACTGAGATGGAGGTGTTGATACCTTCTAAAAAAGCATCCAAAGCCTCAGCCTGCGCAACAGTGCGAGGAAATCCATCGAAAATAAATCCTTTTGCATCTGGATTTTTCTTTACTTCCTCCTCCAGCATTGCTATTGTAATCGAATCTGGCACTAAATTCCCCTCAGCAATAATCTGGCTCACTTGTTGACCAAGCGGGGTTTGACCTTTAATATGTGCTCTAAAAATATCACCAGTAGAAACGTGTACCAATTGATATTTTTCAATAAGCTTTGCAGATTGGGTTCCCTTACCTGCACCCGGAGGGCCAAATATTACAAGGTTTAGCATAGTTTTATTTAAGAAATTAAAACGAGTTAAAAAATAAAAGCCTAATCACAGATGATGACTAGGCTTTTCAGTCGTGCGCTCCAAGGGAGTCGAACCCCTAACCTTCTGATCCGTAGTCAGATGCTCTATCCAATTGAGCTAGGAGCGCAATAAACCAATACGTTTAGAACTCTGTCCCATTTGTTTTGGTGATGCAAATATAGTCAGAATTCGTTTTTTTACAAATTTTTTTTCAAAAAGAAGTCTATCGCCTTCCTTTGACAACTGGTAAACAGCTTCCAAAATAAAAGCCAATCAAATTGACTGGCTTCATTACGTGCACTCCAAGGGAGTCGAACCCCTAACCTTCTGATCCGTAGTCAGACGCTCTATCCAATTGAGCTAGGAATGCCTTTTTTTTATCGTACAGAATCTGTATCGTGCGCTCCAAGGGAGTCGAACCCCTAACCTTCTGATCCGTAGTCAGATGCTCTATCCAATTGAGCTAGGAGCGCTAGGCAACCAAAATAAAAGAGTATTCATTTCCGTTTTGGTGATGCAAATATCGTTATATTTATCAATTTAACAAACATTTTTTCTCTTTTTTCAACTTTACACAACAACATTTCTTTTATCTCGTTGATAATATTATATTTAAAATATCAACTTTTTTTTTCAGACACGGACAAATGCTATTATTCATGAACAAAAGAGAATTAAAGCGCAGTAAAATACGCATTGGAGATATTAGTATCTCCTATTACATCAGACCGAGCATCTTAGCCCCTTCCCCCAAAACCATTATATTTATCCACGGTTTCCCTTTTAATAAAAACACCTGGAAACAACAGCTTCAAGATTTGGATGAAGACTATACGGGTATAGCAATTGATGTTCGAGGACATGGCCTCAGTACCAACGGTCATGGTTTTTTCTCCATTGATGTCTTTGCCAAAGATCTGGTAGAATTTATTCGCAAACTCGACCTCAACCACGTCATCCTGTGCGGCATTTCCATGGGAGGCTACATCGCACTGCGAACCTACGAATTGATCGGGCAACAGCTTAAAGGGCTTATCCTATGCGACACTAATTCCCTTGCTGATGACAACAAAGCCAAGCAAAAAAGATTTGATTCTATCCAGGCTTTACTAAAATATGGCAGACGGCCTTTTGCCATTGGTTTTATAGGCAATTTATTTCACGACAAAACAATCCGCGAAAATCCCGAAGCTGTTGAACTGATCAAAAGCTGTATACGCAGAAATGAAGTCGCCAGCATCTGCGCGACACAGCTCGCTCTCGCATCCCGGACAGACACAAGCCATTCACTAAAAACAATTATTATCCCCACATTGGTTATAAAAGGAAAACACGACAAGCTGATGAGTGAGGAACAGACCAATATACTCATCGAAAATATCCCCGATGTCCGCTATGTGGAATTTGAAGAATCTGGTCACTTGCCCAATCTTGAGGAACCCGAAAAATTCAATATCGTATTAAATGATTTTCTGCGAAGCATTCCGCTAGTCTCATCCTAGGACGGCATACAGGGAATACTCGTCAAACAATAAAAAAGCCACATCAGTGGCTTTTATTTCTTTTTTTCATTAAGATTTCGCTCTACAATACTAGAACGAAAAATCGTCTTTGGAACGCGCTCCCGCTTCTTCAGCGTATGCATCGTCAAAGTTAGGCTCATAACGTTTCTCGATTACCTCCTGGTTAGATTTGATGTAGTTCACCACATCCGTCAAACCTTCTGCGAACTTTTCAAAATCTTCTTTGTACAAGAAAATCTTATGCTTAATAAACTGGCCATCCTCAAAGCGCTTCTTGCTTTCTGTGATAGTAATGTAGTAATCGTTCGATCGAGTTGCTTTTACATCAAAAAAATAAGTACGCTTACCTGCTCTCACCTTTTTTGAAAAAACTTCTTCACGTTCTTTGTTTTCAAAATCTCCCATTGGTTGTTATTTAAGTTTAAAGTAATCTTAATCTTTGATAAATATATAATAATTCATTTTAATCCACCAAATAATATTAAAAAAAAACACAATAACGCGTAAAAATGGCAGTCTACTCCTTTTTATAATAGGGAGAAAAATTGAACAACGAGATTTTTTACCGACGAAATCATTACATTTACCGAAAATATAAGTTGTATTACCTAAAGCAAATGTGTAGAATATATTGGTGACGCTATCTTTGAGTCATAAATAGTAAAAACATTATGGAAAAAGAACCCATCATACCAAACAGCAATAATAGCCGCAATATTGTAGGAGCGATTGTGATTATCGTAGGTATATTCTTATTACTGAATAATCTAAATCTAGGAAGCTGGTTTCCAGATTGGTTATTTGGTTGGCAAACGATATTAATTATTATTGGATTAGTCATTGGAATAAATTCCCAATTTCAGAAAAAATCGGCGATTATTCTATTGATCATCGGTGGAGCAAGCCTCATCTCAAGAATGATGCGTACCGACTTTGGTTCGGTAACCGTTCCTATCATTATCATTTCTCTTGGGATTTACTTTATTATGAGTAAAAGGAAACCTCCGATGGTTCCACCCACTTACACCAATCCGCCTCAAGGATCTTACGACTGGGACAAGCGAGTAACTGTGCCGACCGAAGGGAATACAGACGTTAGCCTTACTGACCAGGAATCAAGACCATTTAATGAACAATACGATCCAAGCCAACAAGCCTCGCCTAATCAGCAGGCTTTTGGCGACAAAGGAAAAGATCCTTTTCAACAGTCGTTTGAGGATAACCTCAATCTGAATACAATCTTTGCGGGACAAAAGAAAGTAATTTACTCTAAAAATTTTAGAGGAGGTAATTTGACCAATGTATTTGGAAGTATAGAACTGGATTTAACAAAAGCTGACATCCAACAGCCGATTGTGATCGATACGTTTCAATTGTTTGGTAGCGCACGCATTATAATCCCTCCGCATTGGACGGTGTTCAGTAACGTGGCTTCCATCTTAGGATCTGTCGATGACCGCCGATTCCAAACGATCTATAATCCCGATACGGATAAAAAAATCTATATTACAGGCACCTGTATTCTAGGTAATTTAACCATAAAAAATGCTTAATAAATGAAAAACAAGCTGTTCCTCAGTGTTAAAAGTCGTTTAATTGGCATTATATGTATATCCGTATTTATCGGATATCTCGCGTTACAATACTTATTGATGCTTCGTTCTGGCTTTGACCAACAACTCGCATTCAAAGATTCCTTTATCAATAGTGTAGTCATGATGTTCTGCTGTTATGGCATGTCATCTGCACTAAACTTCTATACCCCACAACCAAGGGAAATATGGAAAGTATTGATTATCGGCTTAATCATGGGCGGAATAAGCATCGGATTAAGCCGATTCTTAATGAGTTATTTTATTCAATCTAACTTCACCCCTCTTCTGGATTTAACTTTACCGTATCGCGGCATTGTTAATTTCCTCATTTTAACATCGGTTGCCATTATCAACATCGTTTGGAATATTCAAGAAGACAATATCAATAATATCAAACGAAAACAAGAGTCCGAAAATCTGCTTCGGGAAGCCGAATTATACAATCTCAGGCAACAATTGCAACCACACTTTCTATTTAATAGCCTCAATTCCATTATAGCGCTTATTGGTGCAAATCCCGACGAAGCCCGTAATATGACATTCCAGCTCTCGGATTTTCTGAGAGGGACGTTAAGGAAGGAAAATAACCAAATCATCACACTCGAAGAAGAACTTGACCATCTACAGCTTTATCTCGATATCGAGAAAGTACGTTTTGGTCACAGACTAAATACATCCATTTCTTCGTCAGAAGAAATTTTTAACAACAGACTACCCGCAATGATCATCCAACCCCTTGTAGAGAACGCTATTAAGCATGGACTCTACAACGTGAGGGATCAGGTCGAAATAAAAATAAAATGCCAGTCAAATGAAGGTCAATTATGGATTCAAATCACCAATCCTTTCGACACTGAAGAACAATCAAAACAAAAAAAAGGCACCGGGTTTGGACTCTCGAGCATTCAACGTCGATTGTATCTGCTCTATGGAAGAAATGACCTGCTGGAAACGCAAATACTAGACAATATATTTATCAGTACCCTAAAAATACCTCAATATGATTAAAGTCGTTATTATCGATGATGAACCCTTGGCACGCTCCATTATTGCCGGTTATTTAAAAAACGAGACCGATGTAACTGTCGTTGCCGAATGTGGAGATGGTTTTGAAGGCGTTAAGGCTATTCATACCCATGAACCTGACTTAATTTTTCTGGATGTTCAGATGCCCAAATTAACAGGTTTCGAAATGCTTGAACTCATAGACAGTCCGCCAGCCGTTATCTTTACGACCGCTTTTGATGAATACGCTTTAAAAGCTTTTGAAAAAAATGCATTAGATTACCTGTTAAAACCAGTATCACCTGCGCGTTTCAAAAAAGCATTAGAAAAATTTAGGACAAACTTCTCGGCTCCAGAAAAAAAAGTACAGCCCAATTATGAGGTACTTACAGCCCAAGACGAAACAAAAATTGACCGTATTGTTGTCAAAACAGGTACACAGATCAAGATTATTCCAATTGACACAGTCAAATATCTCGAATCTTACGATGACTATGTTAAAATTCATACTAAAGACGGTATGTACCTTAAAAATAAAACCATGGCATTTTTTGAAAAAGCGTTGGATTCAAATCAATTTGTGCGTATCCATCGTTCTTTTATCATTAAAGTCGATCAATTAGCCAAACTAGAACCTTATGAAAAGGATTCTTACATTGCAGCACTAGTATCAGGCGAAAAGCTCAACATCAGCAAATCAGGCTATGCGCGATTAAAACAATTGATTGGAATTTAAACATTCCGTAGATTTGTGCCCATCAATAGTTATGAAAAATTTTATTACACTCATATTGCTGGGCATCTCATCGTACTCTTTCGCCCAAACAAGTTCCGAAGAACAGATCAACAGAGGAGTATATAATAAGCTGGAGTTTTTTATCAATTCGCAGATGACTGACTCAGCCTATAATTTGGCTAGCGATTCATTCAAACAACAATTTAATCTTTCTCGATTCACGCAGGTACTCGAAAATCTATACCCATTAGGAAGAGTAAAAAGCTCAACACGAAAAGGATTTGAAAAAGGGATCGCAACTTATCAGATGGATTTCGATAGCAAATCTTACGATGTCCTGTTCGCAACAGATCCGACCCTAAAATTCCATACGCTAAAGTTTACTCCTTCGACTACAACACCACAAGTCGAAAAAACGATCATGGTGCCTGCCACACAAAAATCGGTAGATAACGACGACCTGTTTATTGATTCTGTTGCGCACGCTTACCTCAAACAACAAAATACACAATCCCTTGCCATTGGTATTATAAAGAATGGACAAACCAAAACTTATCTTTATGGCGAGACGGCCAAAGGAAACCAGACTCCGCCCACAAAAACGTCTATTTATGAAATTGGCTCGTTGAGTAAAGTTTTTACCGCTATCCTTTTGTCAAATCTTGTCGAAGAAGGAACAGTCACTTTAGATCAACCTATAGCCCTATTCCTTCCTGACTCACTCAAAAAAAATGAAGAGCTTTCAAAAATAACATTTCAAATGTTGGCTAATCATACCTCCGGCTTACCGAGGCTTCCAGATAATTTTGACAAAGTAAACGGTTTCAACGAGAACGATCCTTACAAAACGTATGACAAAAAAGCACTTTACAACTATCTTTCAGGATTTAAAAACAAGAAAAATCCGGGCGAAGAGTATGAGTACAGCAATCTAGGTTATGCTGTTCTCGGGGATATCATATGCAGTCTTTATAAAAAAAGTTACGATCAGCTTGTAAGGGATATCATTTGTAAACCACTTGAAATGAACAATACTTTTCAAGTATTAGAACCTAAAAGGAAAGATACTTTTAAAGTATACAACAAAGAGGGTCACGAAGCATTACCTTGGTCATTTGACGTATTTGCCCCAGCT
This sequence comes from Sphingobacterium sp. UBA3549, assembly GCF_002376635.1. Taxonomy (NCBI): domain Bacteria; kingdom Pseudomonadati; phylum Bacteroidota; class Sphingobacteriia; order Sphingobacteriales; family Sphingobacteriaceae; genus Sphingobacterium; species Sphingobacterium sp. UBA3549. The sequence continues at coordinate 85,222 of NZ_DFOE01000002.1, forward strand.
GGTGCGCTAAAATCCACGCTCGAGGATCTACTGAAATTTGCGAACGCGCAATTCAAGATGCCGCAGACTCCACTCGAAAATGCCATGGCAAATACCAGATTATTTACATTTTTTCTACCACCCGACACAGACCTCGGCCTGGCATGGCATATGAATTTGATTGACAACCTTACGGTCTTCTGGCACAACGGCGCAACGGCCGGAAGTAGCTCGTATCTCGCCTTATCCCCAGATAAAAAAAGTGGAGTGGTCATGCTGTCAAATTCAGCTATCTCTACCGATGATCAGGGTAAAGCTATTTTAAATTATCTCCTTCATCAGAATTAAAGATTAAAACATCACGAATAATAAGCCATATTGAAACAACAATATGGCTTTTTTTGTTGTCCTAATGACAATAAGTTTTTATAAGAATAAAAAAGCATTTACATACATGAAGATATTCATCACAAAAAAAATTCCACAAAAAGGTATAGATCTATTGCAATCTGCAGGCCACGAGATTACAATTCACGAATCGGCCAGCCCACTTTCCGAAAACGAGCTCATCGAAGCCTGCCAACAATGCGACTACGTCCTTAACGGTGGGATGCAAAAGTTTGATGCCGATTTTTTTGAAAACTGCCCCAACCTTAAAGCCCTATCACTCATGAGCGTCGGCTATGATAATGTGGACATTGCAGCCGCAACACATCATCGGGTCCCTGTGAGCAACACCCCGGGTATACTTTCTGGGGCAACCGCAGACGTCGCCTTTCTTTTAATGCTAGCGGTATCGAGAAAAGCCTTTTTCAACCATAAAAGAATATTGCAGGGTAAATGGGAAGGGTTCGATCCTACTGAAAACCTAGGGATCGAACTCAACAATAAAACTCTGGGCATCTATGGACTGGGGCGGATTGGCTTTGAACTGGCCAGAAAAGCCAGAGCAGCATATAACATGGAAATTATCTACTATAATCGGAGCAGAAATGAGGAAGCAGAGCGAGTTTTGGGTGCCAAATATGTAAATTTCGATGAATTGCTAATGCGTAGCGATGTACTTTCCATACACGCTGCTTTGACAGCGGAGACTAAAAGGCGGTTTGACAAAAATGCATTTGCACGCATGAAAAACTCCGCTATATTAGTGAATACAGCAAGAGGTGGATTGGTCAATGAATTCGACCTGACAGCAGCACTGCAGGCTGGCGAATTATGGGGTGCAGGACTTGACGTGACAGACCCTGAACCGATGAGGCCAGATAATCCACTCTTAGCAATGGAAAATGTATGCATTCTTCCTCATATCGGGTCTGCCACCGTAGAAACCAGGGATAATATGGCCTTAATGGCTGCCAACAATTTATTGGCAGCAATCAGAGGTGAAAAAATGCCACAAGTCATCAATAAAGAAGTATACCAATAATAAATATACGAATGAAAAGAAGATTTTATCAGCTGTTGAACAACTTAAATAAGGCCATCTTACCTCGATACAGTCAGATGGATCCTCTAAAATTAAAAAAGTACCAGCAGGCGATTATTGCCTACAGGTACTTTGTTCTCCTCAATGCCTTGGGAAATGATCAGGATTGAATTTTCGGAAGGGCTTCGTTAATTAAATTGGAAGTCCTATAAATTTCCTTTCTCTTCAACTCCAGCATATTCTCCTGCGTGGAATTTCGGGCATTTCGCTAATCAGCTCTTCTCGTTCAGGCACAAATAGTCAATATCGTGACACTATCGCCCGAACCAGAATAAAACAGGTGGCCTGCGACTTTTACATACGTTTCCAGTTGAGAGGAGCACGCTCAAGGTGATTTCCCCCTCCGCTTTTATATTTCTACCGTACGAAGAGTATTGATCGCATGCTCAAACATCCATAGGAGCATTCTGCCCGCAAAATTACTCAAGCGTCCCTAAGACATCATATCCACATCCTATTCAAAAACAGAAAACTTAGCGATAAACAATGTGCTCCAAATCCCAATCTGGTTTGCGTCATGAGCAGTAACATGTGTCAATACCGAATAAAAGCTAAGAACACGATTTTGCCAATAGGATCTTCTTGTAATCAAAGTGACAAAATCATTGAAAAACACCACAGAATAAAAAATAAACACCACTTTAGAAAGAATATTTAACTTAATTTTGTCATATGATTAGAAAAAACACCATACCTATTCTTGATAGTTGTAGTATTGACCTGAACAATAACACAACGCTTCATATTGATGATCTTAAAGCATATATCATCAAACATCAGGATATGGTGTTTCCACACAAACATAATTTTTTTCATTTTGTTCTTTTCACGCAAGGTTCGGGCGAGCATATCATTGATTTTAATCAGTATAAGATTGAGCCTTATCAGATTTATTTTATGGTTCCTGGTCAGGTCCATACCTGGAATTTTGTGGGAGATGAAGCCGGTTATGTTGTCAATTTCTCTATCGACTATTTTCAATCCTTTCTTTTACGTACGGATTACCTCGAACGCTTCAGTTTTTTACAGGGCAAAATTGAACATCTAATATTCGTTTTGGCTGAACAATATCGAAATCAAGCAACAGCTATTCTGGATCAAATCATATTTGCGAAAACCGAGCGGCTATCGGAAGATTATATCCGTACACTTTTGTTGCAGTTTATATTATTTATATCAATTGGTACAGAGAAGGAGCACCTCGAAAAAGGCAACCCTTACAATCATAAAATATTCAATAGCTTTCAGCAATTAGTTGAGCAGCAGTTTAAAGCCACAAAGCTGCCCAGCATTTATGCAGATCAGCTATTTATCACACCGAATCATCTCAATGCGATCTGTAAATCCTACATTGGTCAATCTGCTGGAGAAATTATACGGAACCGTATTGTTCTTGAAGCGAAACGACTTCTGGTCAATAGGAATTTAAATATTACCGAAATTGCAGATGAACTGCAATTTAAGGACAACTCTTATTTCACTAAATTTTTCAAAAAATCTGCTGGACTCACACCTGAAGAGTTCAGAAAACAACTATAACTATGGAAGAAGTTAAATACGAATTATCTGAATTTAAAGCTGCATGGCGAGCAAAATGTCCAAGATGCAGAATCGGCCATGTGTATCAAGGACCTGCCTACGGTATGAAAGTCCAAAAAATGAACAGCCACTGTGAATACTGCGGCCTGCGCTATGAGCGTGAACCAGGATATTTCTATGGTGCGATGTACGTAACCTATGCTTTTGCAATCGCTGAAATGGTTACCGCCTGTATGGCAACTTATATTTTAACCGGCAACGATTCTTCATTCATACTCTATGCCACAGTCGCTATTATGAGCGTTGTGTTAATGTCTCCATTCAACTACCGCTATTCCCGTATCATACTGATGTATTGGTTAACTCCAGGCTTAAGGTATGACCCAAATGTCAAAAAAAAGGAAGTTGACGTTAAGGCTTCAGCATAACTTTCATTATTCATATCTTTATCCGAATGAAGGATATGATATATTTAGACAATAATGCCACGACGCGTATTTTGGATGAAGTATGGAACGAAATGACACCTTACTTCCTCCAAAACTATGCAAATGCATCAAGTGTCTATCACCAAATGGGCCGTGAGTGTAATGCAGCGGTACAGCAAGCCCGCAACAATATTGCAGCTGCGCTTAACTGTGCTCCAAAAGAAATATTCTTCAATTCTGGCGCGACGGAGAGTATCAATACCGTCATTAAAGGTATATTCGAAAAATATCAATCGAAAGGAAAGCACATTATCACCGTCGCAACAGAACACAAAGCCGTATTAAGTTGCTGTGAGCAATTGGCTAAAAAAGGAGCAAAAGTTACCTATCTTCCAGTAGACGCCCAGGGCATGATTGCCCCGCATGATCTAAGAAGTGCGATAACCGAGCAAACAATATTGGTCTGTATTATGGCGGCCAATAACGAAACAGGTGTATTGTCTGCGATCACGGATATTGCCGAAATCTGCACCGAAAAAGATGTTTTGTTTTTTTGTGATGCGACACAGGCCATCGGAAAAGTCAATATCGATTTACAGCAGTTGAATATTGATATACTCTGCTTAAGTGCCCACAAAGTTCATGGGCCAAAAGGAGTCGGCGCACTCTACATCCGGAGAAAGTCGAGACCGATTCAGATTAGCCCGCTTATTATAGGTGGAGGCCAAGAAAATGAATTTAGGGGCGGTACATACAACGTTCCTGCAATCGTAGGATTTGGAAAGGCTATCTCCTTCATTCATCCAGCACTATATAGCACAGTTGAAAGAAACCGTGACCTCTTGGAAGATTTGCTAAACGATATCCCCGAAATTATCATTCACGGGAAAAATGTACCGCGTCTACCAAATACCAGTTACATCAGCTTCAGACATATCCTAGCCAGTGAAATAATGAATGCCTGCCCCAAACTTGCACTTTCCTCTGGCTCGGCTTGTGTGACCGGATCCAGGGAACCTTCGCATGTGCTAATGGCCATGGGACAATCCAAAGAAAACGCATTATCTGCTATTCGATTTAGCTTAAGCCTATTGACCACCAAAGAGGAGATTATCCAGTGCGCAGAAATGATCAAAAAAGCTGTCAAAAAAATACGCGATCAATCGCCTATATGGCAAATGTTCAAAGATAGTCTGATCAATTAATTTATGACATTCTAAAAACTTTATTACAGCAGAAATATAGCAAGATTGTACGTATCTTTGCGGTATACAAAGGATAATACTATGATTACAGTTACTGACAAGGCAAAAACTCGTATCGAGGAAATCATGAAGGATGAGCAATATGACAGCAATTACTTTGTGCGCGTTGCTGTAGAAAGCGGAGGCTGCTCAGGTTTAAGCTATAAGCTTAACTTCGACAACGAAGAAAAAAAAGGTGATCAATTTTTTGAAGATAAAGGAATAAGAGTCTGTTTGGATATTAAATCATTTTTGTATTTGGCTGGTACAGAGCTTGATTATTCTGACGGTTTGGAGGGAAAGGGATTTGAATTTCACAATCCCAATGCAAGTCGCACATGTGCTTGTGGCGAAAGCTTTTCCGTATAGCCAATACCTATAATGCAGTCTATACAAAAGAGCCTTGAAGATACTTCAAGGCTCTTTTGGTAACTAACCCAACACTTTTAGCTGTTCAAAAGATTATTAGTTTTATAATTAAATATTAGCCTGTCTCCATTTTGTTAGAATTTTTTTATTTTTTCAAGTTTTTAATAGATAAATATTAAAAATCACAATCAAACACATTAACCAATGATATTTTCATACTTTTGTAGGAAATAACTGAATAAAAAAATAAAAAACTGTGCGTAGCAGTCCGCGCATGGTATTTCATTTAACACATATGGAGGGAAGAAAACTTTTAAATACCGAAGTTGCTATCAGCTTCGTTAAAGATACATTTGTCCAACAATTAAAAAAAGCCTTAAATTTAATTCCAATCTCTTCACCACTGGTGGTTTTGGACGGGACCGGGTTAAATGATGACCTGAATGGAATTGAGCGTCCGGTATCATTTCCAATAAAATCATTGAATGAAAAAAGAGCTGTCGTCGTACATTCCCTTGCAAAATGGAAAAGAGTACGTTTAAAAGAGCTCGAGATGTTATCTGGCGAAGGCATCGTTACAGATATGAAAGCACTGCGTCCTGATGAAGATTACACCCCTATTCATTCCATCTATGTAGACCAATGGGATTGGGAAAAAGTAATTGATAAAAATCAACGCAATTTGGCTTCATTAAAAGAAACAGTACTAAAAATTTATGAAGCTTTGCGATTTACCGAATTACAGGTTGAAAGCAAGTATCCAACTATAAAAGCGATTCTTCCAAAAACCATTACATTCATTTCATCTGAAGACTTGTTGCAAAAATACCCCAACCTAACTGCTAAAGAACGTGAAAATGCAATTACAAAAGAACACGGTGCCGTATTCTTACATGGCATTGGAGGCGCCCTCAGCAATGGCGTAGCTCACGATGGTCGCGCAGCGGACTACGATGATTGGAGTACAGCTAATGAAGCCGGTCACAAAGGATTGAATGGAGACATTCTTGTATGGAACCCAATTTTAAATTCAGCTTTTGAACTTTCATCCATGGGAATCCGCGTTGATAAAGTGGCGCTAGCACATCAAATGGAAATCAGAAACTGCACAGAAAAATCAAAACTGACTTTTCACAGCATGCTGCTGAATGACGAATTGCCTGAATCCATGGGCGGAGGTATCGGACAATCGCGCGTCTGTATGTTTATGCTCAAGAAACAGCATATAGGCGAAGTTCAAGTCAGTATATGGGAAGAGGACAAAAAAGAGTCTTTAAGAAGAGAAGGTATTGATATTTTATAAATCGATACCTATTAGGAATCAATATAATCCTATCTCCAACCTTATTCTAGTTATACTATAAATAAGCACCCGGTAACTATCTTTTGTAGACCGTTAACCTGGTGCTTACTGTATCGATCAACTTGTGTTTGAATATTCATTGCTGTTTGTTCTCTGCAGAATAGTAGTATTTCGTATTTTTGTCGAATGCAGTTAAAAGCTATTTTAGACAAATTAGATATTTCATCCTTAAATGAAATGCAAGAAAGGGTGTTGGAATCGTATCAGAAGGATCGCGATTTTCTCCTACTTTCGCCAACCGGATCTGGCAAAACTTTAGCCTTTTCATTACTCATCTTGCAACAATTGAAGGCGGAGGCTCGAAAAGTTCAAGTATTAATAGTAGTGCCTACACGCGAGCTTGCTTTACAGATTGAACAAGTGCTACGCAAGGTCGCTACAGGCCACAAAATCACTTGCGCATATGGTGGACATCACACACGCATCGAAAAAAATGCTTTCAAGGATGCCCCTGCAATTATCATTGGAACACCAGGACGTATAAAACAGCATATTGAAGAGCAAAATTTTGATCCCTCCAACATCCATACTCTTGTGCTGGACGAGTTTGACAAATCATTGGAACTCGGATTTCAGCATCAAATGGATTTTATTATTCAACACATCCCCACGATCAAATCAAGAATATTAACTTCCGCAACGATGATGGAAACGCTCCCACCGTTCACGCAAATAAAACAGCCCATCCTTGTTGACTTTCTTCACAACTCAAAACATACCCCGCAGATTACAATTAGAAAAGTAGTTACTCCAGTTCAAAAGAAATTAGAGGCACTACTTAAACTCATCTGCAAGATTGGCACAAAAAAAATGATTGTCTTCTGTAATCACCGCGATGCAGTAGATCACATTAGTGAACTTCTCGACAACCGCAATATTATCCACGATACCTTTCATGGGGGACTTGAACAACAGGATCGCGAGCTGGCACTTCTAAAATTCCGAAACCATTCTAATCATGTACTGATCACAACAGACCTTGCTGCAAGGGGATTGGATATTCCAGAAGTTGATGCCATTATACATTACCAGTTGCCACACAAAGAAGACGATTTTACTCACCGTAATGGACGCACAGCCCGTATGCAAGCTAAGGGTGATGTCTATGTAATCCTCAAACCGGAAGAAATATACCCTTACATTCCAACAGAAATACCTGAGGAAGAATTCCCGGAATTCTATAATCTCCCTGAAAACTCACCATTTACGACACTCTATATTAGTGCCGGGCGAAAGGATAAGATCAACAAGATCGATATTGTCGGATTTTTGCTCAATTTGGAAGGAGTTGAGAAGGATGACATTGGTATCATAGAAGTAAAAGACAAATCAGCATACGTTGCTGTCCGAAGAAAATTTGCTTCCATTATTATCAATAAAGCGAATGGGCAAAAAATTAAGGGACGTAAAGTGAAAATTGGACGCACCTAATTACCCCAAGATAAATCCATTAGAGATGCAAGTATAAATCAAATTTTATGCTTGCATTTCTTTTTTCAGGATATGATGCCTTCTCCCCCCGTATTAATTCCATCCTTATTTAGCTTATATTCTCTCTTTCAAGAGATAAATTCTTGATCAATCATTGCGCGTGCCGTTGCCATGGAACAATGATCCATCATTTATGATACGGGAAGCGCCTTTTAAAAGTCGAGATTCGACACGTGTGACTAATGAACTAGCACTCGACATAGCGATAGCAATTTAGCTTTAAAACAAGCGCGTTCCCAAGAAATTAAGACTTTTCTTGGCGATTAAATTAACCTTTAAACAACACCACCTTGACCATTATCAAGGGGATAACAGGGGGTTAACAGGGGGTCATCAGGGGTATACCGGTGCTACCCCCTTGTTAAATCGGTGTTAAATTAGTGTAATGCCCTTTTTAATGATGAATTTGGTGCACACTTGGTTATAATAATTACTGGCAAGGGCAATATAATGGATAAACAATGCGAGTTATCCATATAACTATTCATACGAATTTGATGACAGAAAAATTCGGTGATAAGATGAAGGTAGGGTTAGTTTAGGCTACAAATACAATCGTCAGATAAGCAGTATACATCAATGTAAATAGCTCGTCTGGCGATTGAATCCGAAAATCTTTAGGGTAGTAATTTTAAGCATTATTCCGCCCAGGTCAAACACCTCACGATTAATCCAATGCTTTTAAGTAGCGAAGATACAATTGTACAGCCTCTCGCTTTTTATCTGTTAAATGGAAATCGAGATGCTGTGTTAAATATTTTGTGTAATCAAAGCCTTCAAACTCGGGTAGACCGGCAATAACATCAGTTGCATGTTCCACACCATACGCTAAAGCCTCATTAAATTGTTCCACAAAAGATACTGGAAGCACTTTGTTGCTTACCCATAAAGCGAAAGCGAAGGGCAGTCCTGTAAAATTAAACCACTCTTTTCCCAAATCATAGACATAGGGAACTGCGTTCTTTTTACCGAAGGTGCGATCTCCAATTAATACATAAGCATCTGGCTCGGTAGATTCGTCAGTGATCAATTCTACTTCTTTTTTCCAATAGTTCTTAATCAATACACGGGCTAATCCGTTTGAAGTGCGCGATTGTCTATCCAAGCGTAAGGTTTCCACCTCTTCAATAGGTTTATTAGCAAAAATAAATACGGAATCGACGGCACCTTCTGTACCTATACAAAAATCCGTATTGATATAATATTCAGGAAGACTTAACAAAGCAGCTGTCGGGATAATACCGATATCAGCTTCGTCATCAATTACTTTCTGTGCACATGCACTTGGGTAATCGACACTCAAGTCAATCTGTTCCATTATTTTTGATTGACGTATACCATTCAGAAATGGATACGTATTTGTATACGATACGGCAGAAACTCTAATTTTATTCATCTATCAATGCTTCTAAGTGTGCAATATTGTAATGGTCTACAATCTCAAATTGACCATTATCATACAGCAATTTATATAAAGCAGTATTGGTGTGCGGAAAATCATCCATATAGCGGGCCTCTACGCCCGTCATGAGGCAAAGCATAATCCTTAATGCACGTCCGTGCATACATACGAGAATATTCTTTTCGTCTGTCTGAGCTAGCATATGATCCAAGGCGACCTGCTGACGGGCCATCAGCTCATTGGGAGACTCTCCGTTTTCAATACTTACATCCAATTCTCCATTGCGCCATGCTGCTACTAATTTTTCAAAACCAGCTAACAACTCCGGTGTTTGCTCTTTTCCCTCATAAACTCCCCAGCTTATTTCATCCAATCCAACGAGCTGTTCCCAAGGTAAGTTCAAATCAAGAAATCCCTGCACAGTTTGATGCGTACGCAATAAGGTTGAGGTATATATTTTATCAAAAGGCACGGTATTGTAACGATCAAAGAAAGCCTGAGCTTGTGCTATCCCCATCTTGTTCAGCGGCGAATTAACTCCTCTCCCCTGTACAATGCCTTTTAAATTTAGATCAGTCTGTCCGTGCCGTATAAAATAAAATGTCTTTTTCAAAGTATGAGTCTAGTTATGAATTAACAACGGGTAATGCGTAATAGCTTTTCTTTTGATTACCTTGATCAAATACAAAATCTTTATAATCTGTAACCACGTTATACAGCGTATCTCTTTCAATAGGATGACGGCCAACATTTTTTATGAGTTCAACAACTTCTTGTGTGGTCATTCCCGGCTTTTGCTCCTCCGCTCCTGCCATGCTGTATATCTTTGTTGTATCGTCCAATGTTCCATCGATATCATCTACGCCAAACGCCAAGGATAACTGCGCTGTATCTCTTGAGATCATTGCCCAATAGGCCTTAATATGATCAAAATTATCCATGTATATCCGAGCAACGGCATAATTTCTCAAGTCCTCTATCACGGATACTTCTGGAATATGGGACATTTGGTTCCCTTTATTTCTAAATTTCAAAGGAATAAATGTCTGAAAGCCCCCCGTCTTATCCTGCAATTGTCTTAAGCGATCCATGTGATCTACGCGGTGCCAAAACTGTTCTATATGACCATAAAGCATGGTTGCATTGGTGTGCATACCTAGCTTGTGTGCCTGCTCGTGAATATCTAACCATTGTTCAGCCGTACATTTATCATGCGCGATCTGTTCTCTGATTTCTGGATGAAAAATCTCTGCACCTCCCCCCGGCATAGAATCCAACCCACAAGATTGCAAATACTTGAGGCCATCGTAATGGCTCAGTTTTGCCTTCTTAAAAATATAGTAATATTCAACAGGTGTAAGTCCTTTGATATGCAGTTCAGGACGATGCTCCTTACATCTACGGAAAAAATCGGCGTAAAACTCGAGGTTTTGTTTAGGAACGACACCTCCCGTGATATGAACTTCCGTCACAGGCTCATTGTCATACTTTTTGACAATATCCATCATACCGTCAACCTCCATCTCCCAGCCTTCTGCCCGCTCCTTTATGAGCCTGGAATACGAACAGAACTTACAGTCATAGACACAGACATTGGTCGGCTCGATGTGAAAATTACGATTGAAAAAAGTACGGTCACCATGACGTTTCTCACGGATATAATTCGCAAGTACACCAAGATAGCCCAATTCACCTTTTTCATACAAAAGAACTCCTTCATCAAACATGATACGTTCCTCTCGCAAAACTTTCTCCGCTATATTTCTCAATTCGACTGCTAAGTTTTTGTCGTTAATCAAGAAATTCAAATTATCTATTGCGTTCATTAAATGTATCTCCTATCTTAAATCAAATGTACCGAAAAGGCTACAAAAGTTATAATAAAAAAATGTGACAACAACTAATTTGACAAAGCGCTTAAAAAGTGGCCTAATCCGTAAATTGTTGCATTTCGATTAATTTCCGATACAATCCTTCGCGCTGTATCAGCTCACTATGGCTGCCCATCTCTACAATCTTCCCCGCTTCAATAACCACAATTTTGTCAGCATTCTGAATGGTACTTAAGCGATGCGCAATGACAACTGTTGTTCTATTATCCATTAATTTATAAAGAGAGTCCTGTACCAATTTCTCAGATTCAGTGTCTAAAGCGGAAGTCGCTTCATCGAGTAGCATGATTGGCGGATTTTTTAAGACGGCTCGCGCAATACATATGCGCTGACGTTGACCACCTGATAATTTGCCGCCCCTATCGCCGATGTTGGTCTGGTAACCATGCTCCGTTTTTAAAATAAATTCATGCGCATTCGCAATCCGTGCAGCAGCTTCTACTTCCTCCTGACTCGCAGAAACATTGGCAAAAGCAATGTTGTTAAAGATCGTATCATTAAATAAAATAGATTCCTGATTGACTACACCGATCATATCCCGTAAAGAATCCTGATTTAACGCCCTTAAATCTGTACCATCAAAGAGAATCTGCCCATCCGTAACGTCCATAAATCGCGGAATTAAATCGACTAAAGTCGATTTACCACCTCCTGAAGGACCTACCAATGCAACGATTTTCCCTTTCTCTATCGTTAAATCAATATGCTGTAAGATTTCTTTGTCTTGGCTATACGAAAAACTCACCTGATTAAATACGATACTTTTCTCAAAGCTTTTAACAAGTTTGGCATCTTTGGAATCTTTGACTTCAGTCTTTTCATCAATAAGTTCCAAAACCCGTTCACCCGCGGCAAGACCATTGTGGATACCACTAAAAGAATCTGTTAAAGCTTTTGCAGGACGCATGACCTGTGAAAAAATAGCGATGTAGGCAATAAACTCCGGTGCGGTCAAGCTTTTGTCGCCTGAAAGGACCAAATGACCTCCATACAGAAGAATAATTGCCACCATAATAACGCCAAGCAATTCAGAAACGGGTGAACTTAACTGTTGCCGTTTAGCCATAGCGCGTCCGATATTCGCATAATGTTCGTTCTCATTATGAAACCTGTTCTTAATAAACGATACCGCATTAAAAGCTTTAATTATTTTGATGCCAGACAACGCTTCATCCAAATAGGATATCATATTTCCATAAGATTCCTGAGCAGCATGGGCCTGAGTTTTGAGATTTTTAACAATCCTAGCGATAAAAAACCCAGAGATGGGAATAACCAAGAGCGAAAAGAATGTCAATTGTGCTGAAATGTTAAACAGCATGACAATATAGGCTATTAGCTGCAAAGGCTCTTTAAAAACAACTTGTAAAGTGCCTGTAACAGAATATTGCACCACCTGTACATCTGAAGCAACCTTAGACACAATATCCCCTTTTCGCTGCCCCGTAAAATAGCCAACATGCAGATCCATCACGTTATCAAAAACCGCTCTGCGCAATTTGAGTAAAGTATGAATGCGAAAGTTTTCCATGATACGTTGGCAGAAATAACGAAACAGATTGCTGATAAAAACTGAAATTACAATAACAATACACACGTATTTCAACGCACCATAGGCTCCAAGCTGGTTATTGGCAACACTTGCATAGTAATTAAACCACGCGAGAATGTCGGTATAAGTCTCGGGTTTTACCGCTTCGACGGTCGTATTACCAGCGTTAAAAAGTGTATGGAGTAATGGAGCAAGCAATGCTAAATTTAATGTACTAAAAATAACCGTGATCAGCGTGAAAATTACATATGGGATTGCAAATTTCTCAATGGGTTTAGCAAACGATAAGAGCCTAAAATATGTTTTCATTTAATTTCAACTTAGACAAACTACTCTTCAACAAAAAAGTAACTCGTCGATCTCTCCTCTTCCTTTCAGATTTTTATGGAGGAAATTGAACAAAAATAACAAATTAATCAAGAAAAGCACCTATCGTGTTAAGTGACTATAAAATTGTTGCATCCAAAGAACAAAAGCGTTCAACCTGCTCTGCTTGAAAAATCGATAAAAAAATCTCATTTTAATGGATAATTCCCTAATTTAGCCTTATTCAAACACCATATTTAGTAAAATAAAATGCAAATAGACGTTGCCAAAAGATTGCAGCACACCGAAGAATATTATTTCTCCAAAAAATTAAGGGAAATAGATGATTTAAATAAACAGGGTATGCGCGTGATCAACCTAGGAATCGGAAGTCCAGATTTGCCCCCGCATCGGGAGGTAATCGAGACATTAAGTACGAATGCCCAACTCCCAAATGCGCATGGCTATCAAAATTATAAAGGTGCTCCTGCCCTACGACAAGCCGTTGCGGATTGGTATCAACGTTATTATCATGCAACTTTTAATCCAAACACAGAGATACTCCCCTTAATTGGATCAAAAGAAGGGATTGTGCACATCTGCATGACCTATCTTCAAGAAGGAGATAAAGCGCTTATCCCCAATCCTGGATACCCCGCTTACGCTGCAGCCGTACGGCTGAGCGGTGCCGAAGCGATTACCTATAACCTAACGCAAGAGAAGAATTGGCTTATTGATTTGGATGAGCTCAAAAAACAGGACTTGTCAAAGGTTAAATTGATGTGGATAAACTATCCCCACATGCCAACCGGTGCCTCTGCGCCTGATGCATTTTATCAGGAACTGATTCAATTTGCCAAAATGCACAACATCCTGATTTGCCACGACAATCCATACAGCTTTATTTTAACGGATACGCCAAGAAGCATTATGAGCATGCCTGGTGCGAAAGACGTGGCCATTGAATTGAATTCCCTGAGCAAATCTTCCAATATGGCCGGATGGCGAATTGGTGTACTTGTCGGTGCCGAAGAACGTATAAATCAAGTGCTGCGTTTCAAAAGCAACATGGACTCCGGTATGTTTTTACCTGTTCAGCTGGCGGCTGCAAAAGCCTTACAACTTGATGCATCCTGGTATGCCGATCTAAACAAAATTTACGCCGAAAGACGTCAACAGGTTTATGAAATTATGGATTTACTTGACTGCTCCTATCAAAAAGACCAGGTAGGCCTGTTTGTCTGGGCACGTATCCCCGAAAAATATAAAGATGGGTATGCGCTCAGCGACGCTGTTTTGGAGAAATCACGCGTATTCATCACACCTGGGGGAATTTTCGGAGATAAAGGCGATCAATACATCCGCATCAGTCTCTGCGCTACAGTAGCGGTACTCAAAGAATCAATACAGCGCATTCAAGATAATTTCTAACCCCTTTAATGTCTGGAAGCCTTAAAAAAGCGTAGAATTTTAATTAGTATAATTGATCAACACACAACCAAGGTATAAGTGTTCATGTATAACCCTTGAACACTTATAGGCTTAATATAATTGTTTACATATGAACATTGCCATTGTAGGCGTAGGCTTGATCGGCGGATCGGCTGCCATTCGCCTAAAAGAAACAAAATTCTGCGACAAAATCATCGGTGTAGATAAAAGTCAGAAGAACTTAGATAAAGCAATGCATATCGGCTTCATTGACGAAACGGCAAGCTTAGAGGATGCGATTAAAAGGTGTAAAGTATTGGTGCTTACGATTCCTGTCGATGCCATTTTACATGTTGTTCCTCAAATTTTGGATCTCGCCACCGATCAGGTCGTCATTGACATGGGATCAACGAAAACAAATATTCTTCATAAAATTAAGAATCATCCTAACCGGGGGCGTTATGTAGCAGCCCATCCAATGGCCGGAACAGAATATTCGGGACCGGAAGCAGCTGTAGCCGGCTTGTTCAAAGGCAAAATGATGGTATATGTCGAAGCATTTAAAACCGATGAGGATGCGTTCGAGATCGCCGATGCTATTACGGACCAACTGGAGATGCGAAGTTGTTTTATGAATGCCGATGAACATGATGTACATACCGCTTATGTATCCCACATCTCCCATCTCACTTCTTTTGCACTTGCCTTAACGGTATTGGAAAAAGAAAAATCTCAAGGACGTATTTTCGAACTTGCAGGCTCAGGATTTGAATCCACCGTTCGTCTGGCCAAAAGCTCACCGGATATGTGGACACCTATTTTCAAGCAAAATCGAGAAAACGTACTCGAAGTGCTCGAAGAGCATATCAAGCAACTTCAATCCTTGCATGACGCTATTGCCACAGAGGACTATGACAAATTACACAAACTCATTACCCGTTCCAATAAAATAAAAAGGATTATCAAATAAGGGTTTATCACTAGAAAACAGTGCGCATAAACAAGGCCCCTACTCAGGTCGGCCTTGTTTATTCATCTTCCAATTCATTGAACTTATCCAAGTCTGCTCTCGCTCCGACAGCGTCACCCAGTTTTTCGCGAATTGCGGCACGATAAGAATACAAATCAGAATAATATGGATTCAGATCGATCGCTTTGGAATAATCTGCCAGCGCTTGCGTAAAATTCTCGAGCTTTTCATTCAGATCGGCTCGCAATGAATACACATAAAAATCTTCCGGATTGAGGCTTACAAGGCGGTCAAAATCCAGTAATGCTTCCTTAAAATTACCCAAACGCTCGAATAAAGAGGCTCTTTCTTCATACACAATTGACGAGTTACCATCGATTTCTTCTGCCTGAGCATAGTCTTGCAATGCACTCTGGTAATTGCGGTAAGATTCAAAAACTTTTGCGCGAAATATATAAGCAGCAGCTCGGTTCTTATCAAGAGCGATGGCCTGATTGAAATCAAACAATGCCAATTCAAAACAGGTCAATTTCAGGTACAAACTTCCCCTGAAAACAAAAAGATTACTATCGCTACTCTCAGAATTAACAATAGCCAAGGAATAAAGATTGATCGCCTTTAGATAGCTATAGGAATGAACATATTCAAGCCCCAGTGAATTTATCTCATCTATACTTAGCTGTTGAGATTTTGATTCCAGCTCCTGAATAACCAGGTTTTCAGCTTCGAAGTAAGTTAATTCAGCCTGATTTTCCTGCCATTCCAATACACTATGATAATTAAAATCCAGTCTCTTCGCAATCTGATAGTCATAAAATGCCCCCTCATCTTCTTCGATCTGTCTGTAGATTAAACAACGGCTGGCATAGAAAAATGGTTCTTCTGGAAAGTGCTCGATAGCATTAGTGAACGTTGCAATGGCCTTGTCATAAGTCGCTATCTTAAGATAATAAAGTCCCAAGTAGCTATAGGCAAGCGCGTGATCTGTCAAATCAATGGCCTCCTCAAACAAAGCAACAGGATTACCGTTTCCAAGGATACCAATATTAAACCCTTCCAATAAGCATCGAAGAGCGCGATCGCCAACTGCAGAAAGCCAATCAGACGGAAAAGGCGGACAAGATTGAGGAAAAAACGATGCAATGGGCAAAAAAGAAAACTTAGCAAGAAGTATGGGTACTGGCAGTGTAAAATCTGATTCCACAAGAGTATTGTTTTGAAGAATAACAGCTAGATTCGAAAACATATGCTTCATACCCAAAACTAAGCTAAATTTCATTACAAAAGAAATTTAACCAGCGATCAGTTCCCCTATTTAGATATTCTTATCCATGAATTTCTCCGGTTAGGTACAAATATTTATAACGGATAATATCTCTTGAATTGGTAAACCGGATTAATTTTTCCTTTTTAAAAACATAATTGGAAACTTTTTCTTCCATCAAACGCAAAAATTCGACAAATTCGGCAAAAAAGTTTTGACGTTCAACGGGTGTAAATTGACTATTTTTAACAATCCAGAAGAATTGCTCTTCATTCACATGGAAGGAAACCTCATTGTGCTTTTCTTTTCGAAAAATAAAGATTGGATCATTTTCCTGGTTAATAAATAAAGCAAAGCCAGTATTTCCACCATCCAGATTAACGACAAAAGCAGAAAAATAGATAGTACCGATCTGTAAACTTTCCAGACAAATTAATTTATGCAACATCAGGTTGACAATTAGATCACCTAAAATTATTAAGTTTTTATTTAAAAACAAAAAAAGCTCACAAAATATTGTGAGCTTTTTGTAAATAGAGTAAAATTTACTAGAAGGTAAATTTCACCGATGCGTTCCACGTTCTACCCTGTCCGATTAAAACGAAATTGGATGTATCTATACCATTCCAAGAATTGTTAACATCTGTGACCAAGTTGCTGGATGTTGCTTCAGAAATATAAAACTTATTCAACACATTGTTCATGTTAACACGGAAACTTATATCGTTCTTATCACTCACCTGCAGATGGTAAGAAAGACCTGCGTCCAAAAGATTGAAAGACGGTAATTTCAGATAACGCCCATAAGTTTGCCCATCGATTACTTCTCTGCGATAATTCGATGCGTACAAACGCTCATAATATCTATAATTTGCGTCTACAGATAGCCCCTTAAACACCTTATATTTAGCACCAAATCCATAGGAAGTTTGGGCAGCGTTACCAACATGTTCGCCTGTCAAGTTTACCTGTGAGCGTCCCAATTCTATGCGGTTATCGTTACGCACGACCGAGTTTACTGCGCCATCGTACTTCCAATCACCGATAGATAAAAATCCTGTCAGACTCAACTTTTCTACAGGACGGGCTTCAAAATCTACTTCTACGCCTCTATGGACCTGCTTAACACCGTAATTTGTTGTATATAAATAGGCTCCCTCTACCAAAATGCCAGGGTCGTTTGTCGGGTTATATTTTTTCACATCATCTGCTGTTGCTAAACTTGAGCTTCCAGTAACACGATTTTCCCAGGTTGTGCGGTAAACATTGACGTTCACATCCAAAAATCGAGAAGCAAATTTATAACCAGCCTCTAAACCCAGGATTTTTTCGTTTTCGGCATTTTCATTGATATCATTGGCATAATTCATGAAAATATTGTTTTGATATGGCTGACGGGAATAATACCCTGCATTACCAAAAATACTATGATGCCCCAAAGTATAACTTACACCACCTTTCGTATTGTATCCAAAGTTGTTCACGTCTTTAGAATCCTCATTACCCGGTGTATATTGAAAATAATCAGAACGTTTGTTTTGCTGTTCAGAAACCGATCCTTGGAAAAATGCCGTAAAGCCATTTTTCGCATACTCCAATTGACCAAACAGACCTCCATAACGGATGTACTGATTGTAATCCCAAGCTAAACGTTCATCACGCGAATCAGGTTTACTGGAGAACGCCTTCCATGGATTTGTCGAATAGGTGTTCGTAACTAGCGGTTTGTTAGGAAAATTAACATTACCACCTAATACAACACCATTTGTATTACCTAGCGGATTGGTCAATTTACGATAGTGTGTACCTTTGTAATCCCTTACATCAAAGCCCACATTAAAATTAAGGGATTCTGAGAGCTTACGGTTATAATTAGAAACTATACCAAACCATTGGTGATTGTTCACATCAGCAGCCAAATATTTACCTGTATTGTATTTATCACTCCGCAAAGATTGGCCCCCACCTGCCGCTAAAGAAGCATATACAACGGTAGATAAAGATGATTTATCGTCGATCGTCCAGTCCCAGTTTAAGTTGGCTACAGGCTTATGATAAAAATTCTTCTGCGCATTCATCATCACGCCATTTGCATCCTTATAGTTGTCGTTGTAACGTCTGCCATTAGCAAGATAGTTCGACAATTTTGAGGTATATCCTTGGTTATGCCATTGTGGAGCACCTGTTACCATAAAGTTCAGGTTGTGCTTTTCATTTGCTTTATATCCAACAGACAAGAAATAACTTTGTCCAGCACCTTCTGTATGGTCCATATAACCGTTACCTGACCACTGTGTAAACATAGCCGAAACAGCAAAACCGTTTTTCATAAGACCGGTATTGTAACCTACCGTTGCCTTCATAAACATATCGTTACCAACAGTGGTGCGGACAAAACCGCCCTCTTTCATTGCAGTGGATTGTGTCACGTAATTTACGGTTCCGCCGACAGATGAAATCGCTAACTTAGATGATCCCAAACCACGTTGAATCTGCACTAAAGAGGCGATATCTGTAAGTCCCGACCAATTTGACCAATATACACTTCCATTGTCCATACCGTTGATCGGCTGGCCGTTCAACAGAAATGCGGTATTGGACTGATCAAAACCACGTGTTGTCATAGAAGACTCACCAAAACCTTTTGCCTGACCAGTGATATAAACCGAAGGGGTATTAGCTAATGCTGAAGTAATATCCTGTGCTCCTACCCTTTCCTCTAAATCCTGCTTACGGATCGTCGAAACGGCAATCGGCGTCTTTCTTCCTGCCGCAATATCGATAACCCCATGACCGACAACAACAACCTCATCCAAATTTGTTGAAGATCCAGCCGTAAAAATTGGATTGATATTCAACGATTCCCCCGATTTCAGCATGATGTTTTCGAAAACAACAGGCGTTTCGCCAATGTAAGTTACCTCTACTTTGTAGGGGCCTCCTTCTTGAAGATTTGAAATTTGAAATTTTCCTTCGGCATCGGCTGAGCCACTTATTACTTGTCCACTTGGGATGTGGGTAATTTTAATGGTTGCTCCTTTAACCGTTTGTCCAGTAGCTTCTTTGACAACTCCTGAAACCGAACCAGTATTTGCTGTTTGACCTTGAACGGCACTATAACTAGCAAAGACAAGGGCAAAAAAAAGTAAAGACTTTTTCATGGTAGATGTGATTGTTTTGTTTTTGTGCTGCAAAACTAGGAATTGATTGTCTTTTTAACTAATTTTAACATGCGTGAAGTCCCATCTTATCTCGATACGTAAAAAAATATTTTTAGCCTTCCTTATAAAAACATGGATTCCCTGAAAAAATGGGCAACAGATAATAAATATGGCTAAAATAAACACAATGTATTCATCATATTTTTGAAAAAACACTAAATTTAACAGGAATAAAATTTTGTCTTATTTGAATAAGTAACCTTTTTGAGTTTCATGCGGGGATTTTGCAGTAAAGTTTTTTCTGCAAACAATCCAATAAGGTTATATTATAGATACATTCAACTAACTGAAAAATATGTTGTCAATCCAACAAGCTTATAACGGAATTCTTGAACCGTCATTAATCGCGGAAATAGCGGAAAATGCGCAGATAAAAACGTTTAATGAGGGGGATCTCATTATCGATACCAATCAATATATCAAGTCCATGCCCCTGCTCTTAGATGGAGCAATAAAAATTGTTCGCGAAGACGAAGATCAGGGAGAATTGCTGCTTTATTATCTGGAGCGAGGTCAAACCTGTACGATGTCAATTGCCTGCTGTCTAGGAAATAAAAAGAGTGAAATCCGTGCACGTGCTGAGAAAAAAACTACGGTGGCCATGATTCCCAACGAACTTGTCAATCTTTGGATGGGAAAATATCCTTCTTGGCGAAATTTCATAATCTCAAGCTATTCAAGCCGCATGGAGGAAATGTTGCAAGCCATTGATAGCTTAGCCTTCTCTAATATGGAAGAACGAATTATCAACTATCTCCAGGCGAAGGTAAAACTGAATGACGACCGAATACTCACCCTCACCCATCAAGATATTGCTTCCGACCTCAACACATCCCGTGTGGTTGTCTCCCGAATTTTAAAAAAGCTGGAACAGGAGGATAAAATTGTATTGCTTCGGAACGAAATCAGGGTATTAGTGGATTGAGCAAAACATTCGTATCTTTAGCTATAAGTAAATTTCGAAAGGTACTCATATCATTTTTATTTTAGATGAAGATAGAAAAATTAGGATTTATAGGACTAGGAAATATGGGTTATCCCATGGCTAAAAATCTAGAAAAAGCCGGATTCCCGCTTTCTGTTTATAACAGAAACAGCAGTAAGACACTGGGTTTTGAAGAGCATTTGATCAGAAAAGATATCGCCGAACTCGTCGATCAAAGTGATATCATATTTTCCATGCTCACGAATGATGATGCTGTCGAAGATGTATATGAAAAAATCCTTCACTGCAATGTCAAGGGTAAACTATTTGTCGATATGAGTACGATCTCGCGCGAAGGCTCTGTTTCTACTGCATCGAAATTAAAAGAAAAAGGCGGGGCTTTTATTGATGCACCTGTAGCCGGCAGTACTAAACCAGCGGCTGAAGGTTCCCTTATTATTATGGTCGGTGGCGAATCAGAACATGTTCATCGCGCTACACCTTACCTTGAGAAAATGGGCAAATCGATCAAACATCTTGGGGAAAATGCCCAGGGGATCTCGGCTAAACTTGCCATAAACTATTTTCTTTCCACCATTTATCAAGGGCTTGCGGAGACGATCCTGTTTTCAGACAAATTGGGCATTAATCGGGGGCAAATGCTCGAAATTATCAACGATAGTGCCAGTGGCAGTGGTGCGACAAAAGTGAAAACACCTTTGCTTGTGGAAGAAAATTATGCTCCAGCGTTTGCACTGGATCTTATGCTAAAAGATATCCGGCTGGCCCAACAGGCTGGCGCCGATTATCCGCTTTTAAAAGCACTGCTTGAGACGTACGGAAAAGCGCATGAAAACGGTTTTGGACAACTCGACGTTATCGGCATTATTGAATCTATAAAGTCTTGATTCACGTTGCAAAGAGCAAAAGGTAACCCAATCAAAAAGGATAAATATAATAGCCTAACGACGATTGCAAATACATAGACAGAAAAATTATTTACATATGAAAAAAGTAATGACCCTATTGCTGCTTACCATGGTTACCATGACTTCACAAGCGCAAGAACTAAAACAAATTTCGTATCAAGATGGTGAGCAAAAACTCAAAGGATTGATTACCGCCAATACGGCAAAAAAAGGAGCAGCTGTCCTCATTCTCCCGGCATGGAAGGGAATTGACAACGAAGCGAAACAAGCCGCATTACAACTGGAAAAAGAAGGCTACATTGCTTTCATTGCTGACATTTACGGTGAAGGGAACATTCCCTCAGACAACACGGCAGCATCGAAAATAGCTGGACATTACAAAACCGACTATAAGGCTTATCAGCATCGCATCACGCTAGCATTAGAACAACTAAAAAAAGAAGGAGCGGATCCCAACAAGATTGCTATCATTGGCTACTGTTTTGGAGGTACCGGCGCGCTCGAAGCCGCAAGAGCACATTTACCCGTCAATGCAGTGGTCAGTATTCATGGCGGCCTATCCAAATCTGCAGACAGACCCAATGGTGCTATCAAAACAAAAGTGCTTGTTGAGCATCCTGCAGACGATAAAAGTGTATCCAAAGAAGATTACGATGGGTTGGTCAAGGAATTAAACCAAGGGAAAGCAGATTGGCAAATAATCACCTATGCAAATTCTGGACATACCTTTACCAATCCAGAGTCGCCACAGTATAATCCAGTGATGGCGGAACGCGCCTGGGCGCATACGTTATTATTTTTGAAAGAAGTGTTAAACTAGCTAGCAACACGAACAACAGCAATATCTCTCCACATGAATGATAATTCGAAGCTGAAAATCTATCCGACTATTGTTCATTTCTTGATATTGCTGTTGTAAAGCATCATCGCAATCCCCCATCCTTTAAAATCACTAAAGATAGCAAGCCCTCAAAACCAGGGGACAAATCGTGTCGCAAATCGTGTGACAAATTG
This sequence comes from Sphingobacterium sp. UBA3549, assembly GCF_002376635.1. Classification (NCBI taxonomy): domain Bacteria; kingdom Pseudomonadati; phylum Bacteroidota; class Sphingobacteriia; order Sphingobacteriales; family Sphingobacteriaceae; genus Sphingobacterium; species Sphingobacterium sp. UBA3549. Next base: position 108,030 of record NZ_DFOE01000002.1, read on the forward strand.
CGGGACAAACTTTTAAAAAAGGAGAAAAAAAGTGTGAACACATACATTTCTTGATTAATTTTGAAAGCAAAATAAGGTCGAATTGAGAAAAAGAATACTAATAAGTCAACGTCATCCAATACTATATTTTCTTGCGGTATGGGCACGAAGAATGCACCGAAAAGCCGTTTGGCTGTTGGATGATAAAAAATACGCTGCTGTTAAATCAGCTGATAAACTTCCCTTCCGCGTTAAAAAACACCAGTCTGTATTGTTAAAGAAACTGGGCGAAAACAACATGCAATTGCAGATCAATAAAGTTATCAATCTGAAAATTGCAGCATCACAGATCACGAGCATTCTGATCAGGCCAAAAGAAACTTTTTCATTTTGTAAATTGGTAGGACTACCTACCGCAAAAAAAGGGTATCTGCCGGGAATGGAACTTTCTTTCGGCGAAGCGCGAGCGGGCATTGGTGGTGGAATCTGTCAAATATCAAATCTCATCCATTGGCTTGTCATTCACAGCCCGCTTACGGTCACTGAACGCTACCACCACTCTTTTGATCCTTTTCCCGACGATGGTCGTGTACTACCTTTCGGTAGTGGCGCTACCGTATTCTATAATTATCGGGACTATCAGTTCACTAACAATACCCCTTACACCTTTCAAATAAATCTGTGGTTTACCGACAAATGTTTAGAAGGTGAATTGAGAATCGATCAAGAGCTGGATTTTGCGTACCATGTATTTGAAAAAGAGCACCAATTTCTTAAAATAGACAATCAGTTCTTTCGGAAGAACGAGATCTGGCGCGAGAAGTTTTTAAAATTTCAAGGTGGAAAGATTTTAGAAACAGAACTTTTAACCAAAAATTTTGCGCGCGTTACTTATACCCCGGATGAATATACTGAAATTAGTTCCGACCGAAAGGCGTAATTCATTTTCATGATGATGATGATGCACGTTCTTTTAATATGAAAAGTCCACTTTTTTGTTTAAGTTTGGGATGGCTTTGGGGGTATTCTGTATAGAATTGAGATAGTCCCTTTGAACCTGATTCGGTTTATACCGGCGTAGGGAAAAGCAACAATCCACTGTACAGCATACCTTTATACTGCACAGCCCATCGCTCTTCCTTCCCTCAAAGCCACACGAATATAGCTTAACATGCAAAAAGAATGGAAGATTCTATTATCAATTTATTGGAGAAGGTGAGGTTTGAAAAACCGCTCGTGCATAACATCACAAACCTCGTTGTGATGAACACTACGGCCAACGCACTTTTGGCCTTAGGAGCATCCCCTGTAATGGTACACAGCCCATTGGAAGTACGCGAAGTTGTGGACATTGCACAAGCGCTCGTCATTAATATCGGTACTTTAAGTGAACATACAGCCGAAGCGATGCTGGTCGCTACGGAACACGCCAATACCATTGGACGACCGTGGGTATTGGACCCTGTTGGTGCCGGGATATCAGCATTTCGCAATGACTTACTTTCCAACCTATTAGCACTAAAACCAACAGTAATCCGTGGCAATGCATCGGAAATCATAACGCTGTACAATTCCAACCAACCGAATACAAAGGGTGTTGACAGCACCGCGGATAGTAAAGATGCGCTCAGGTTTGGAAAGCTATTGCAACAACATACTGGCTCCATCATCTGTATTTCTGGAAATGTAGACTATATTCTTTCGGAAAAACACACGGTTGAAGTGTATAACGGCCACCCCTTAATGACGCAAGTGACAGGACTTGGCTGTAGTGCTACTGCACTCATTGGTGCATTCCTGGCTGTTACGGATGGCCACTTTGAAGCTGCTGTCGCAGGGGTCTCCCTCTTAAGCCTGGCCGGAGAGCTCGCAGCCAAATCGGCCAGCGGCCCGGGCACACTGCAATTGAATCTTTATGATGAACTCTATCGGCTTAATGCAGAACGTCTGCAATCAAGTCTCAAGATCAAACACTATGCACATTAATCCGCTTTTCCCATATCCTTTATATTTAGTCATCTCAGAGCGGGATTGTTATCCCAAAAATTGGCTTCAGGTCGCCGAAGAGGCTATTATTGGTGGTGTTGATCTGATTCAATTGCGAGAGAAAACGGATAATCCCGCTACCTTTTTAGCAAAGGCCATACGCTTGAAAAAGATTACCGATCACTATGGTATTCCTTTGGTAATTAATGATGCCGCAGCAATTGCCCACCAGATCGGGGCCTGGGGAGTGCATGTGGGTCAAAACGATCTCAAACCAATCGCCATTCGAGAAAAATATGGAGACAGATTAACTATTGGATGGTCCATAGAAGCTGTGCAACAGCTAGAGAGCCAACAGCTGCTAGTCGTCGACCATCTTGGTGTAAGTCCCATCTTTTCAACACCTACCAAAAGAGATACTGTTACCGAATGGGGAATTACGGGTTTAAAGCACCTTCGGAATAGGACCGAAAAGCCATTGATTGCGATCGGAAGCATGAATTTCCACAACGCACAACAAGCTTGGAAAGCGGGCGCAGATTCCATTGCAGTTGTTTCGGCCATCTGTCAAAGTGCCGATCCCAGACAAGCCAGTGCACAATTAAAAGCCTTACTAAAATGACAAAAAACAAAAAATATAGGGTTCCTACTGTACTCAGCATCGCAGGATTCGACGGAAGCGGCGGAGCCGGCATACAGGCAGATACCAAAACGATATCGGCACTGGGCTGCTATGCGATGAACGTTTTAACCGCCCTCCCCGTTCAGAATACGCAAGGTGTGAGACGTATTTATGAGATACCTACCTCGGCTGTACAAGATCAGCTGGATGCAATCTTTGAGGATATTTATCCAGATGCAATCAAAATAGGCATGGTGCACAATATTGAGCTTGTAGAGCTCATCAGTAACTATTTGACAACGTATAAGGGACCAATCGTATTTGATCCGGTCATGGTATCGACGAGTGGGCACAAACTTATTCATGACGACACCATCCAGGCCTGCGTAACACGTCTTTTTCCCTTAGCAACACTGATTACACCAAATTTAGATGAGACGAGTGTCTTAGTGGATGAACCTATTCATACTGTCCAAAAGATGGAAAAAGCTGGAAATAGTTTACTGGCTGCGGGTTGTCAATCTGTTCTGATTAAAGGTGGACATCTACAGAGTGAAGAGTTAACATCCCTCTTATTTCAACAGCAAAAGCCTCCAATTGAATTCAAGTCACAAAAAATTAACAGCAAAAATACACACGGTTCCGGCTGCTCGCTTTCTTCAGCAATTGCGAGCCAATTGGCACAAGGCATTGCTCTCGATCGCGCAGTAGACATCGCATTATCCTATATACACGCGGCGATTTTGGGAAGTAAAAATCTTCGCATTGGCAAAGGAAATGGGCCATTAAATCACTTCCATAACCCCCTTAAACTTATGCAATATGAACTGGACTGATCATGCCTGGGATGCTATAACACCAATTTATTCGGATATACTTGCTATGCCATTTATCGTTGAGCTTAGTGATGGAAGTCTTCCCTTGGATAAATTTCAATTTTACATGCGGCAAGATGCATTCTATTTGGAAGAATTTGGTCGTGTCCTTGCTTTTATAGGTGCAAAGAGCGCTGACAACCAACAAGCATTGGACTATTTCGAGTTTGGGCGCAATGCACTTCTTGTTGAAAGAGCACTGCATGAAAATTACTTTCGAGAATTTGGTTTAACATCTGGAGACAACAGTAGCAAAATTGAGCCAACCTGCCATCATTATATCCATTTTCTCAAAAGCGTAGCTGCATTCGAAAGTATTGAAGTCGCCATGGCTGCAACACTCCCATGTTTCTGGATCTATAAAGCAGTAGGTGATCACATTGTGTCGACCGCAAATACGCTTGATAACCCTTACTCCAAATGGATTGAAACCTATAGCGGTGACGATTTTGCACAGGGAGTTATCAAAGCCAAAAATTATGTTGATAAAATTGCTGCAGAAACTACTGCAACAAAACGGGAGAAGATGCGACAAGTATTTATAACAGCTTCCCAATTAGAGTATCAATTCTGGTTAGCTGCGTACATAGGGCGCATATGGTAAAACAAATAGACTGTCCGATACCGAACAGTCTATGTTCAAAAATGAGCACTAAGGAAATCCGAAACACATAAAAAGACAACTATGAATCAACACCTTAGATATATCAATAATTTTGGCACTACTATTATACTATATGTTCAACAAAACAATCAGGTGCATGTTTATGTAAATTGGAAATGATAAATGGGAAAATAAAATAAAACTTTTAATCTACAATAATTTTAAACTAATAACAAAAAGATAATGAAAAGAATCTTAACCATTGCCTTTATTTCATTTTTATATGTAGCGCAGGCACAAGAACGGGAAACACGTAAGATCGCTGCTCCAGATGGCATTTCATCGGCAACCTCGCTTCGTGTGGATTACATCCATTCTAATCGCAATGAGGTTGTTGTTGAAGCGGATAATCCCGAGCATTTATCCCTTATCGAAACGACTGTAAAAAATGGTACCCTCTATGTACAGTATAAAAGAAACAGTTCAATCAGAAATGCAAGAAACAATCGTGTAATTGTTTATTCGAGCAAGATACCGTCACGTTTCTCGGCATCTTCAAGCAGCTCGATTTATACCGATGAGATCATTAAGAGCAACAAAATTACTGTAGACGTGTCGTCTTCAGCCAGCGTATCCCTGAAGAAAATAGTAGCGGATGACATTAGTCTTGCAACAAGTTCTTCGAGTAAATTAACAACCGAAGTAAGCAGTAAAAATTTGCAGGTTTCGGCAAGTAGTTCGTCCAGGCAGAATATTTCAGGGAATGCTTCAAATTTAAATTTGAACACCAACTCATCCGCATCGGTTGATATGAGTCGTTTTACAACGACAAATGCTCAAATACAAGCAAATTCATCTGCAAATGTAACGCTAAGTGTGAAAGAAAACTTACTAGGAAAAGTTTCCACATCTGCAAAAATTGTATTAAAAAATCAACCAAAAAATGTGCAGGTTGACAAATCGACCAGCGGCAGAGTAGTCATGTAATTTTTAGTGTGGTCTTGAAAAAGACTGTTTATTTATGTTTAATGTTTAGTTAGCAAAAAAGGTGGTACTTCCCCAGTATCACCTTTGCTTTACCTGCCCTTAGACTGCTTATTCTTACTCCTTCTTCAATGCCTTGTCAATAATAGCGTTAACATGCACATCCGTGAAATTAACTGATCAATAACCACTAATCTCGCGTTACACAACTTAAGTTGGGATTAGTTTCACGACATTTTTGTATATTGATACCATAAGTTGACGATTTAATAGGGCTATGAATAATTTTTTAGGGACTTGTATAAAACAATTTCAATATTATAAATCATTGGGTGATAAAACATTTGAACAGTTGAGCACGGAACAATTATTTTGGCATCCAAACGATTCGAGCAACAGCATTGCATTAATTGTAAAACATTTAGGCGGCAATATGCTTTCCCGTTGGACTGATTTTCTAACCACCGACGGAGAAAAAGATGATAGAAACCGGGACCGAGAATTTGAAAACACCTGGACAGACCGTGATGAACTGATATCGTATTGGAATGCTGGGTGGAAAATTTCTAACGGATGATCAGGAGAATACGCCTGAACATTAAAATACAATCAGGGCTGGCACCACAAATGTACCAGCCCTGATTGTAAACTAACCCTAATCTTAAAATACGATGATCGAATTAATTGTCCAGTCGTATTAGCGATGTAAATCAAAACGATCTAACTCCATCACTTTAGTCCAAGCCTTCACGAAATCTTGTACGAATTTATCTTTCGCATCGTCACTTCCATATATTTCGGAAACTGCTCTCAACTCCGCATTCGATCCAAAAACAAGATCTGCCCGTCCCGCTTCCCATTTTTTAGCACCGGATTTGCGATCTGATCCTTCAAAAACTTCCCGATCCTGCGAGATTGCTTTCCAAGCTGTCCCCATATCCAATAGATTAACAAAAAAGTCGTTGGTCAATTGGCCCGGACGATCTGTCATTACTCCCAGTTGAGAACCGTCAAAGTTCGCTTGAAGAACACGCATTCCGCCAATAAGCACAGTTAATTCCGGTACAGAGAGTGTGAGCGATTGTGCTTTGTCAATCAAAAGGGACTCGGTAGATACGGTATAAGCGCCTTTACGGTAGTTTCTGAATCCATCTGCAATTGGCTCGAGATATCCCACAGATTCAACATCAGTTTGTTCCTGAGATGCATCCATACGTCCAGGACGGAATGGGACTTCGATGTCATGTCCTGCCGAGCGAGCTGCCTGTTCTATCGCTGCCACCCCACCCAGGACAATTAAATCGGCCAAAGAGATTTTCTTTCCAGCTTGTTGTTTTCCATTAAAATCCTGTTGAATTTGCTCGAGAGCGGTAAGCACTTTTTGTAATCGTGCTGGATTATTAACTTGCCAATAACGCTGTGGAGCCAGACGTATCCTAGCGCCATTTGCCCCGCCTCTCTTATCTGATCCTCGGAAGGTAGATGCCGAAGCCCAAGCTGTTGTAACAAGCTCGGAGATACTGAGCCCAGTATTCAATATGGTCGTTTTCAACGCACGAATATCATCCGAATCAACAAGAGCATGATCAACAGCCGGAATGGGATCTTGCCACAATAATTCCTCAGCAGGAACCTCGGCACCGAGATAACGTTCGCGCGGTCCCAAATCACGGTGTGTTAATTTAAACCATGCCCGGGCAAATGCATCTGCAAATGCTTCTTGATCTTCATAAAATTTACGCGAGATCTTTTCGTAAACTGGATCAAAACGTAAAGACAAATCGGTGGTCAGCATCGTTGGCCGGCGCTTTTTACTTGGATCGAAAGGATCGGGAATAGTTGAATCGGCACCTTTAGCTACCCATTGGTGTGCTCCTGCAGGACTTTTTGTTAATTCCCATTCATTTTCAAACAGATTTTTAAAGAAAAGATTCGTCCATTCTGTTGGTTTTTGTGTCCAAATGACCTCCAGTCCACTGGTAATGGCATCAGCTCCCACTCCACTGCCGTAAGTGCTTTTCCAACCGAGGCCTTGTTGTTCTATACCAGCGGCTTCTGGTTCTTTTCCGACATTGTCTGCAGGTCCTGCACCGTGAGTTTTCCCAAAAGTATGTCCTCCTGCAATCAAAGCAACGGTTTCCTCATCATTCATAGCCATCCGACCAAAAGTGTCCCGTATATCTTTTGCTGCAGCAATCGGATCAGGATTTCCATCCGGTCCTTCTGGGTTCACATAAATTAATCCCATCTGTACCGCAGCCAATGGTTTTTCAAGATTGCGCGTGTGCAGCTTACCATCTGCATCATCATCGGCAGATAAGACTCCGTGCGGTTCGGCCACTCCTTCCGAGCCGTGCGCATAACGCACATCGCCACCCAACCAGGTGGTTTCAGACCCCCAATATACATCCAATTCTGGTTCAAAAGCATCAACACGTCCACCTGAATAACCGAAAGTTTTGAAGCCCATAGACTCAAGGGCAACATTACCCGTTAATATCATTAAATCTGCCCAAGAAATATTCTTACCATATTTTTGTTTGATAGGCCACAACAGGCGGCGCGCTTTATCCAAACTAACATTATCTGGCCAGCTATTTAGAGGAGCAAAGCGCTGTTGACCAGATCCTGCGCCACCCCGACCATCACTTACACGGTATGTTCCTGCACTATGCCACGCCATCCGGATGAATAATGGGCCGTAATGTCCAAAATCTGCTGGCCACCAATCCTGAGAATCAGTCATCAATGCATGCAAATCTTTTTTTATGGCTTCTAAGTCCAATTGGTTGAATGCCGCTGCGTAGTCAAAGCCTTCATCCATTGGATTTGACTTGCTCGCATGCTGTCTCAACAGGTCTACACGTAGTCTATTTGGCCACCAATCTTGATTCTGAGTTCCACCTCCTGCGACGGAGTTGCTCATCGTACCATTGTGAAAGGGGCATTTGCTAATGTCTTTTTCGTTGTTGTCCATATTAAAAGAAAGTTTTTTTATATAATACCTTAATTGATCAAATTGTTTGAATTCAACTTTCATAAAAGTACATAAATACAGTCGATCCGCTCCATCGAATGATTTGATAAACTATAGACAAAACTTATATCATAATAAATACACTATCTAAATGAATGATAATACCTTTTCGACATTTTAAGCGTCGTATAATGGAAAGTGGTATGATAGACATACGTGGAAATAAAAAAGGACAGCTAATTTCTGTATGCTGCCCTTTTTCAAAATCAGCTCAAATACTGATTTACGTTTACTATTTGTTGCTAATCAATAACAACCTCTTGTGGCCTCGCTACCTTTTCGAGATCTTTTGGGAGAATGACCGTCAACACCCCATCCTCAAAACTGGCATGTACATTATCGGTAAGCACGTGTTCATTTAATTGGAATTCACGCTCAAATGCTAATCCATCGTCCTCTTTATAAATATAATCTATGGCATTGTCTTGTCTGTTTGCAGTACATGAAATTTTAAGTATCCCTTCTTGGATGCTGACTTGGAACTGTTCTTTCTTGCGGCCAGCAGCAAAAAGCTGTACTTCAAAGAATTCTTGATTCTCGACAATATTTACAGGAAAAAATTGCTGTCTCCTTCCGCTTTGCATGGGTTCGCCTTCAAAAAAATGCTGCTGAAATTTTTCAAAACGGTCCTTGAAATGCTTTCCGCAAAATTTATTATGATTTGAATATCCGCTGTTGTAATTATCTCTTTTAAACATGACTTTAATTTTTAATGTTGAATACTAAGTGTAAATTGATGATCGCAGGATTGTTTCCACAATCGGGATTTTCTAACTATTAATAAACGGGAACTATTGTTGCCCTCTTCGAACGGCTTTGTGCATTTAACGGCACGATCGCTACGACTGTATCATAGTGACGCTGAACATTCGGGTGTACTGGGGTCGTGTCCATTTGGAAAGCCCGCCGATCTCTTCTGCGCATTCTTGCTGCGGCAAAGCTTCCTATACCAAACAGCACTGTTCCAAACAACAAGAGTTTAAAGATCGTCCCAATAATTAGCGTTGCTAATCCTGCTATTGCCGTAAGCACGATCAGGCGCGGCAATATAAATCGAAGTTTATTTTTCATTTGAATACATCTTTTTTAAGGTTTCCGTCAGCACATACCTTCATCTGTCTGAAATTGTACTTCTTCTTGACCTTCATATTTGTAATTAATTTAGTGTCGCCAACATCCATTCTGACAGATCATCGCGTTCTGTCATTTCTTTCGGTATATCGACATAAAAAAGGCGCCTTTATAAAAGAAGACGCCCAACAACAGTTTTTACTTTAAAATTTTTATTGTTTTTTCAGAATCCGCATCGTCCGCTGAAACGACGCTTCCATTCCTCACGCAAACGCTCCCTCTCCTCTTCGGAAAGATCCTCTCCGTTTTCCATTTGAGTTGGAAAACCTTTTCGAAATCTCCCGCCCCCCGGTTTACCAAATCCCCTGCCGAACAGGATTCTTGACAAAACAAAGAGTCCTAGTGCCTGCCAATAGGTAATTGCTTTTAAATGGAAAATATCCACCATTAACGTATTCCATAAATATTGTAACAACGCCACCAATAAAAAAACACCAACAATAATAGCGACAAACATAAAAGCGAATTTACCCTTCCGCTGTCTTTTCATTCTTCCATTCATAGCTTAATCCTTAAAATTTTAATTCTTCATATAAACTCCGCAATCGTACTCTTAGATGCTTCACTGCATACCCTTTGCGACTGATGATTGTCTTTAAATGCTCATTTTCCATCACAGCAATTTCTTGAAGTGTTTTGTCTTCCAGTTCATTCAACATAAAAACCCGGCGTTGCTTTTCAGGCAATTCGTCCAATGCTTTCATCAATTCGTCCCAAAAAATATCCTTAAATAATTTTAGCTCGGGATTGTTGGAGTCGTCAGCCAAAAGAAACTGACGGATGGGAAATGAACTTTCACTATCATCGTCGCCTGCGATCAGATCATCAAGTGATTCACTTTTCTTTTTTCGATAGCTATCTGTAATTTTATTGCGTGTGACGGCATAAAGCCAGGCTCCAGCATTCTCCAGTTCATCCATATTCGTTAAACGGCTGAATTGATACCAAACTTCCTGTAAGATATCCTCTGCATCCTCAGTTTTCTTTACTTTCCCCTTAACAAAACGCAGCAGCTGACTCCCATAAGTCTTAACGGTATCCGTAAATGATCTGGAATTTTTCTCTGCCATATGATTTTGGTATGCAATGTCCATAGCAGCCTAGACGAACCAGCAAAACTTTTACTTTAAATTATTTACAGCAATCTCTTCTCACTCACTCCGCATCATGAACAACATGTCAGGTTTCTTTTCTTCTTGTTTCGTGTACGCTTTGTACATTCTAAATTAAGTAAAATCTAAAAAATATGCTCAAACAACAAAATTAATAGTGCTTTTTTTTTGTCCCTATTTTAGGCAATAACAGTAATGTTCTTGAAAGCTACAACGATTACTGACCTTGTAAATACCATAAATTTGTCTTAGTTTACTATAAATAACAAAACGCACCATGAATAGGGTATCGTCAAATTTTTATGCCGTTAATACGGCAGAAAATAAGTATAAAATTTCTTATAACATCTATGAGCCTACAGATCATCCTGTATTGGCCACGATCCTCATCATCCATGGTATGCAAGAGCACAGTGGTCGATATCAGGAACTGGCCAGTTATTTGACAGCACAGCAATTTGCAGTTTTAACCTACGACCAATTGGGTCACGGATTAACGGCTTCACAACCCGCTCTTTTGGGCTATTTCCAAAAAGAAAAGGCCAAAGAACAGCTTGTCGATGACGCAATTGCGATGAGTAGTTTCTTACGGGAAGCCTATCCAAAAACACCGCAATTTATTTTAGGACATTCCATGGGATCCTTTGTTACACGTTGCGTATTACAAAAAATTGGGGGCCAATTTAAGGGGGCGATAATTGTGGGTACCGGACAGCGTCAAAAGGGCTCCACCGCTTTTCATCTTTTACTCGCTTTTCTAAATACTGTTGCACCCAAAAAAAGAAGTAAATTGATTAATCGTATTTTTGACAAACGCAACAACGCCCGTTTTAAGAACGAACCGAACCAATGTAACAGCAATTGGCTAAGCGTTAATAAGACAAATCGTATTTCTTTTTTGGAAGATCCACTCTGCGGAGGTCTATTTACCAATAATGGGTTTCATACGGTACTGGATCTTTCACTACAGGCGACAGATCCTATTCCTACACAGCTTATCCCAAAAACGCTTCCGATAGCTTTTATCAGTGGACAGGATGATCCAATTGGCGATTTTGGCGCTGGAGTTGAAAAAAGTGCAGAGCAGCTCCGCAACCAAGGGCAAGCTGATATTACGGTCAAATTATATCCGGGAATGCGACATGAAATTTTAAATGAAGAATGCAAAAAAGAAGTATTCGAGTTTATCAGCAGCTGGCTCCATAGCCATTTAACTTAGCTACCGCTCACAAATATTTACCACAACGCTCATCGCACCCCAAAACAGCATACAGCACTTCGAGATGTTTTTTCTTTTGCTGTATCTTATGGTGCTATATCGTGTAAGGAATAGGCAGCGGAAGTCCTACCCGACAAAGATCGGCCATCCGCTGCTACTAGCTATTGAAAATGCTATTTAAAATTAAATGTTGGTGCCGGTTGCACTGCAACACTACTGGTTGCCCCTTCAATTTTGGGCCAGTCCTTATCCCAGACGATCTGATCCAAAAATAGCATCCGACGATTTCCACCCGTCGCAACACGAGGCTGCTTTGGGTCCATACCATGATAGAGTATCCAATCTTTTCCCTTATCGTCTGTAATAATGCGCGAAGTATGACCTGTCCCCACAAATTGATCATTTCCCCTTAACAGCAACGTTCCGCTCCCTCGCTGTACCAGATTGCGTCCCTCCCGATCCATATAAGGCCCTTTCAAATTTCTAGACCGTCCTACAAGAACATGGTAACTGCTTTTTTCCCCTTCACAACAAGATCCTTTGGATCCGATAAAGTAATAATACCCTTTCCGCTTATGAATTACAACAGCCTCAAAATCACCGGCAGCAACTTTAAATTTTTTATTTAGATCAGGTACAGCTGTTCCATTTTGATCTAATTCCACACCATAAGTGCCCTGCGTTTCAGCATCGCTAAAACTACCCCAAAACAAATAGTTCTGTCCATTCTCCATAAAAAAGTAAGGGTCAATTGAATTGGGTACATTGATCTGCTTGCTATCGAAAAGTTTACCTTGATCTATAAATGGTCCTTCCGGTGCATCAGCAAGAGCAATTCCTATCCCTGGATTAGGATCTCCCCATGTCGAATAGGCATAATACATCAGGTATTTCCCATTGAGCTCTACTACGTCGGGAGCCCAGATTCCACCTTCGGCTTTCCAGCTCGGTTTTGAGCTGAAGGCTGTACCAATCCAGGTCCATTGAACTAGATCGGAAGATTGTAGAATGGATACCAGACGCTGGCCTTTGCCATCTCCCCAATTGTCGGCTGTCCCGTAGGCATAAAACATGTTGCTTTTGGGGTCTCTAACAACTGTAGGATCAGCAAGTATAGGCTCAAAAACCGGATTGGTATAGGTCTTTTGCTGCACCTTATTAGCTCTTGCAATTGTCTCTGGTCCAAGTTGCGTTACTGAACCTGAAAAGCTTCCGCAGGAGCTTAACACGTTCAGTACAACAACTCCACCGATCCAATATCTTAACAACATTGTATTCAACATCTTATTATTTTATTATATTATTTCTCTACATCATAGGAAAACGCTATTTCGCCTTTGCCAATTTCTCTTCCAGCATTTTGATAAAATAGCCTCCTACAACGGATCTTGCCTTAAATCCAGCTCTTTTAGGTCGATCCGTATACGTCCAGTCGGACATCGGAACCCGATCTGTTGTCTCATTCATAAAACGGTATACTGGCTTTACAAAGGTTTCAAATGTAGGTTTATCATTTGCCATGGTCGCCGTCCAAATAATCCAATCCGTCTTGGTGTAAGGCTGACGGTTATCCAGTGGTAATCCATATTGGTTTTGTTTGCTGAGATAGTAGCTTAGTTCGGTTTCGCGAATAGCAGGATCAAAAATATTCATCTTGAGCAATTTATCCCATACCATATTATACTTTTGGCTCCAGGTTCCTGCCTTGTCAAAAGTCAACTTATAATGATCCCCATCTTTGGCCATGCCTTCCCATTTCATAGCCATCGCTTTCGCTTCCGTCAAGTATTTTTTAGCAGTAGCCTCTTCACCGAGCATTTGGGCCAGATAACCATAAGAAGCAATCCCCAAGATAGCTTTGATGGATAAATTAGCATTGTGTGCAAAATGGCCAGCGAAATCGTCTGTACATAATTGATTTTCGGGATCCAGACCTTTATCAACTAAATAATCTGCCCATGTCGACAACACTTTCCAATGTTTATTTGCATAAGTGGCATTTCCTTCCACTTTAGCTAATGCATAGGTTAGTATCAACATATTTCCGGATTCTTCCACAGGCATATCTCCACCATAGGTTTGACCATTTGCCAGCGGATAAGTTCCAACGTCGTGCGCAGCAAAAGGTTTTGTCCACTTATTGCTTTCGCTGTAATAAAAAATAGCGTTCATTAGCGCTTTTGCCAATTCCGGATTATAGTACAGGAAAATCGGAGCCGAAGGATAGGTTACATCAACAGTTCCTATTGACCCATTGCTATCATTTTCTTTGGATAATAAAAGTAAATCGCCATTGGATGCCTTCACAAGTTTATGGGCAGCGATTGCTTGCCGATAGGCCAAGGCACACAATGCGGCATAGTCCTCTCCCCCATTACGAAGAGCTGTACTCCATAATTCGGCATCAAATTTATCAGCAGCCTTTTTGAGAGCAGCATACTCTTTATCGGCCAATTCAAATTGTTTCTCAATTGTATGATTTCCATTTGTATTCCAATACGGCCGTAAATTTTGTTCGAAATATTGGATAGAATACAAGTCATCATACCCCAATAAGATCTTATCCTGATAGCTTGATGAGACATCAAAAGTTTGTATTAAAGCCAGCTGCTTACCTTCTTTTGAAGGTAATGTATGTTCGTTTTTTAGAAATTTAACACGCAATTCCTGACTGTTGCCAACAATAGATTTCGTTTTTGCAGCGTTACCAGCCATATAAAAATATCCCCAATCTATTCGTAAATCATCTCCTTTTTTTTCGAGAATCTGCTGACTTTTACTTCCAGTCTTCACAAACTGCAGGTTTCCACTGCGGAATGAGCTGCTTACAGCGTCTTGTGCCGGAGAATTCAAAGCCCAGTTTGGAGCAGCTTCCAAATAAAGCTGTACGTGATGTTTTTTGCCATCCTTTACCTGGATCTGATAAGAAAGGTAATTTACGGGTCGCGACATTAGGTCCAAATTATCCATGAGCAACGGTGCCATAAAAGTAATATTTAGATTGACTGGACCGCAATCAAACGAATAATGTGTTTGTGTGGCCTGAACATTGGCGGCAAGCTGCTTTGCTTCCCTTTCGAATTGAATACTACCTTCTTTTTCTGCAAACAGTCCAAAATCAAAATAACCATTCGCTACCCTATTATGGCAATAACCAGCAAGTATATTTTTCCCCTTTTTCAGTGTCTTCACGATATGTTCGGGCAGTTTGACCCGATTATTTTTGCCTGTCGAATTCCCCGTATTAACAACTTCAAATCCGTTGACATACAAAATGGCATCATCATCGTGCGTAAATTCGATAAAAACAGGCTTTCCGGTGAGATCTTCATCAAGTTCAATTACTCTCCTGATCCAGATCTTAGGTTCCTGCCAATCCGTATTCACCTGAGGTTCTTTATCTTTGGTACCGAAAGGAGCGACGCCAGTTTTCCATTGCTCTGCATCGTACGAAGGTTTCATCCAATCTGAAGCGGGTTCGCTAATGACATAACTTCCGGTCCAGGCCGCATGTTCGCCCATCCGTGCCAAAGACAGAGGTTCAGCTTCTTCTTTTCCTAGGAAGCGATAGGATTTCCCATCCACTTTAAGGACACCCAGTAAAGGAAATGACTTTCCAGTCCAATGGTGGACAACATCTGCATTCAATTCGTTGCTATAGGACCAAGCACTTGTATTGGGATCTATTGTTATTAAGGGATAGGCAGGCGCCCGAAGGTCATTCTTAGGAGGCTGTTTTTGTGCAAACGACGATACCGACTGACATACAATAGCCGCTGCAATTAGTAATTTTAATTTCATTGATTTGTATCAAATAGATTTAGGTTGACCGGTATATTTTCACCGTTAAATTTAGGCCGCAACTCGAGTTGCGGCCATATCGCTATCAATTACTTGGTAGGTGCATTGTAGAGCGCACGATGAGCAGCGTTCAACTCTGCCTCAGGCATTTTGACAACTTTACGGTCATAAGTCATCAAGCCATTTGTTTCTACTTCCACATCTGTTGTCTGGGTATACACAGCGGCAGACAATCCCATAGGAATTAGACGTGTCAAGTCATGGATCAGGCGTTTGTAACGCTCCAATAATTCCGTTTTATTCTTAAAACTTTGGTATCCCCAATTATCTTTTTGTTGCCATGAGTGTCCATCTATCGGCAAACCCAAACCTCCAAATTCACCCAATGCAAGCACTTGTTTGGCCCCAAACAAATTTGGATCAGGCATGGCTGCGTCTGGGTAATTATGGATATCCAAGATATGTCCAGTTTCCATAAAGTTACCGCCACTAGCGCTATTAACCAGTCTTGAAGGGTCATTAGCCATAGTCCACTCGGTAATTTCCTTGGTTTTGAATTGTCCCCAGGCCTCATTAAACGGCACCCAAATAACAATGCTTGGATAGTTATGCAATACCTCCATAATGGCTTTCCATTCTTTTTTGTAGTAACCTTCAGATTCCTGCGAACGCTGTTTATCCCGATTTCCACCAGAAATTTTCCCTGGCTGCATATCCCAATGATTTCCGCCAAGATCACCACTAGGCATATCTTGCCAAACGAGCATACCTATACTGTCGCAGTAACGGTACCAGCGCGCCGGCTCTACTTTGATATGCTTGCGGATCATATTGAATCCCATTTCCTTTGTTTTGATCACATCAAATTTCAAAGCCTCATCCGTTGGTGCTGTATGTAGTCCATCCGGCCACCAACCTTGATCCAATGGGCCATACTGGAAGGTAAAATGATTATTCAGCATCAACCGCTGAATACCATTTTCGTCTTTTTGCATGGCTATTTTTCGCATGGCAAAATAGCTTTTCGCTTGGTCAACAATCTTGCCCTTACGAATTAACTGGATTTCTAAGTCATAAAGTTTAGGGTTACTCGGCGACCATGGTTGCAAATTAGGTACTGCAAGATCAAAAGATGTATTGGGCTGCCCGACCTGTTCTTTCACAACTTTCCCCCCATCTAATGCACGGACCTTTATTTCATCACCCGCTTGGCTTCCTTCGACAGTAGCCTGAAATGCTAAGATCCCTTCATCCAATCGTGGTGTTTGTTTGGTATTAACAATATAAGATTGTGGAACACTTTCCAACCACACGGTTTGCCATATTCCTGTGACAGGCGTATACCATATCCCATTCGGCTTGTTCACCTGTTTACCGCGTGGTTGAGGTCCATCATCCGTAGGATCCCATACCCGGATGGCAATTTCCTGCTTTGCACCTTTTTTTAGAAAACTGGTCACGTCCATGGAAAAAGGGTCAAAACCACCCTCATGTCTTCCAACCAATTGGCTATTTACATACACATCACATTGCCAATCCACTGCCCCAAAATGCAACAGAACCTTGTTTTTATTGACAGACTTATCCAGTGTTATGGTATTATTATACCATAGTGCCTTATCTTTTCCTACTTCTTTACCAACACCCGACAACGCCGACTCAATAGCAAAAGGAACAAGGATATTCCCCTCCCATTGACGCGGAATCTCTTTATTACCTACTGGAGTAATTGCATATTTCCATAAGCCATTTAAATTTTGCCAATTGTTGGTTCTGGTTAATTGTGGTCTAGGATATTCAGGATGTGGCTTTTGTGCTGTTACTTTCTCGCCCCAAGGGGTTAATATATGTGACCCCGCGGGTTTCCAATCCTGAGCAAAGTTCAATTGTGCTGCCATCATCAAACTGGCAAAAAATAAGGTTTTCTTCATCATAAAAATCGTTAAGTCATTTATTTTATATCGTATTTACATTATTTCACGGTTGGAAAAGCAGCAATGCGTAAACGTGCTGCTCCCATGGGAATCAGTTCGACTTCCTGTACCTCGCCCATACTTTCCACTGGACTAAGTGGCAATACGCCTGTCAGACCATTTTCATCAATTTTCCACCCGTCAATACGTTTCGCTTTGACAAGGATAGAAATAGGTACTGCCTCTGCATCGAAGGGAAACGCATCCTTAGGCCACGCCCTTTTCACAACTTTCAATTGGTCTAATGTTTGCAACTGATTTTGTACAAGTCCGTAATTCCAGTCACTTGCAGGAAGGATTTCATAGGATGGCCATTTTGATGGATCTGCAGTCTCCTGCCATTTCGAATCGCCAATTGCCGAGGTTTTAGTATCTTTTTTTACGTAGTTCTCTTTTATTTTGAGGGCATAGGTCAATGGTCCCCGTTGGATACTCACTGAATTTTTATTGGCGTTCCATGTTTTCAGATCAATGGTCATCGGTAAGGAGAGTTCGACTTTGTCACCGTCTTTCCATTTCCGTTCAATCCGAATATATTTTGCTCCAGCTTCAACCTGCTGGCTTTTACCATTGACAGTAACTTTCGCTTGTTTGGCCCAGGCAGGTATACGGAGATAAAATGGGAAATCAACAGTTTTACCCTGGGTGCTTATTTCAAATCGCAAAGACTCTTCAAAAGGGTAATTGGACTGTTGTTTGATCTGAACAGCTTGGTTGTTTCCGACTTTTATTTCAGCCTTCGATGCAGCATATAATAACGCCGCAATACCATTGTCATTGGTTGCCATGTACAGATGTTCGGCATAATAGGGCCAACCCTGACTGTGGTTGTGCTGACAGCAGCGGGAACTGAAGGGATTCATCATTAAGAATGGTCCATTGTTATCAATTCCAGGAGCATGATTATGACTGTCGCTGATGGTCATATTGGGACTTGTAATATACCTTAGCGCTTTAAAATCGGCTGTTACAGCTGCGGGGTAGGTATTAAATGCAACTTCTTCGGCATGATCTGCCCAAAAAGGGTCTCCGGTTATTCCGAGAAGGATCTCGTTAGAGGCCATCTGTTCCACCATACCACAGGTTTCTACCCCTTGACGGGGGTCGGTATATCCAGGACGGGCATTTTCATCAGCACCGAACATACCCCCTGGAACCTGACCAAATACCTGCCGGACATAATGAAAGTTAGCGTAGGTCGCTTTCAGATCGTCACTCGACTTGCTTTTCAAATAATAGGTTGCTGGCTCTCTGAAACATTGGGCAACATTGACGTTATGCCAATTGGGCAAATCGTCTTTTTGTCTCCAATTGGCGGTATTCCGATGGATTTTATCCGCCAAATCCATCAACCATTCATTACCTTGTGTTCTGTTATAGAGCCAATAAACGGATAGCAAATTGTCACCACCACGACTGTTCTCCCAATAATCCTTGAGAAAAAAACTATCCGGCAAATTGGCCTGCCATTTAAAATAATTGGTCATCAACGTTAAAACACGCTGGTCAGCGCTATATTCATAATAAGATTGCAGGCACCATAACATTAACATATTACCCCAAAGATCCGGTTTGTTATTACGCAGGATCAATGGGCCAAAGTATCCATCAGGACGCTGGCTTTTAAGGGCCGCTTCTAACCAGATCTTCGACTCCGCTATGATTTTAGGATCTTTCAAGATGTAGCCCAAATTAGCGTAGCCTTTTAACCAATAAGGAACTTCTTCCCAACCATAGTCTCCTTTCCCATCTGTACTTAGCCAAGCATTATTTTTCTTGGATAGCCAAGCGCTAATTTCTCCCAGATGGCCTGTAAGACCATCTTTCTGCAGCTGCAGATATTTCCCAAGCCAACCTTCGGGTACGATGCTTCCTACAGGTAATTTTAGCAGGGCATTCTGTTTTAAAGGCAATCGGTTATTAATATAGTTTAAATTTTTCCCCTGCACCGGCAAATGATCAACAGCAATTACGACATTGCTTTGCGCTGAACTTAGAAAACAAATTCCAATCAAATAAGATAATAAACCGATTTTTTTCGTCATTGTTGGCTTGATTAGTTTATAACAGATTATCCAAAAATAAGGTTTAATGAATGAGTTGGATGATTGATTTTTCTCAAAAAACTGCCTATTTGTATCAAATCAATAAAACGGAACTGCAAAATGCATTTAAGCCTATTAAATGAAGAAAGCGCACCACTTCACAGCGGTGCACTTTCAAACCAATCACTATTAAATATGTATTATTTTACCGAAAAACGATACAGGGATTTCGTCTGATAAACTTCTCCAGGGTTAAGGACTGTAGTTGGAAAAGCAGGTTGATTCGGAGCATCCGGGAAATGCTGCGGTTCTAGACAAAAAGCGGTGCGAAATGAATCTTTTTTTCCATTCTTCAATTGTACCTGCTCATTCATAAAATTGCCACTGTAAAACTGTATACCCGGTTCAGCCGTCAATATATCCATGACGACACCTGATTTATCACCGACCACATGCGCCGCTTTATACCAGTCTCCTTCCTTTTCTCTACTCAATATAAAATTATGATCATATCCCTTTCCAAAGCTAAGTTGCTGGTCATTTGCGTTGATATCTTCTCCAATCGACTTTAAATTCGTGAAATCAAAAGGCGTTCCTTTCACCGAAGTCAACTGTCCAGAAGGTATCAAGGTGCTGTCAACAGGTGTATATTGGTTGGCAAACAACTGAAGTTGATGATCCAGAATTGTACCGCTTCCCTCACCATTTAAATTAAAGTAAGCATGATTTGTTAAGTTGATCACCGTCTTTTTATCGGAGGTAGCCCGGTAACCAATCATCAATTCGTTATCGTCGTTAAGCGTATACGTCACTTCCATTTGAATATTGCCCGGAAAGCCCTCATTTCCGTCCGGTAAGGTATAGGCAAAAGTAAGCGATGATGGATCGGAAGATTTTAATGACCAATGGGCAAAATGCACCCCTTTGAAACCGCCATGTAAGGTATTGGGGCCATTATTTACCACCAACGTATAGGTTTCGTCACCCAGTTTAAATTTCCCTCCGGCGATACGATTGCCAAAAGGTCCAACAATGGTACCGAAAAATGGCTCTTTTGGATTATTATAATCAGAAGCTTTAGAAAATCCTAAAACTACATCGCATAACTCCCCTTTATTATCTGGAACCCACAAACCGACTAATCGTGCGCCAAAGTTGGTGAAGTAAGCCTGCACGCCATTTTTATTGCTCAATTTATAGAGGTAAGCCTGTTTTTGATCAATGGTTGAGCGGAACTGCACAGTATCCATCAGGGCCGCTAAAGAATCTGCTTTAGGAGTTTTGGAACCAGTCGATTGCTGACAAGACACACAAAAAGCGAGCATTGCAGAAAGACCAAGCAAGGTCATTTTTCCTTTCATTCGTCGTATTTTAAAATGGTTTATAATCTTTGTTTAGATAGAACTTGTGTCCTTTTCTAGATTTTTTATAATTTTAGCGATTACTATACATAGGCTAAAGTCTTAAATTTTTGAGAAATTTTAAGATTAAATTGTTTCATTTTAGCACTATTTTGTATCAATAACCAAATGATCATGATCAACCTGAAGTCTCTACGCTTTCTATTCTTTCTGTTTCTTCCACGGTTGCTCTATGCACAGCCCTATTATTTTAATCATTATCAAATTAATGAAGGCTTGTCAAACAATGCAGTTATCTGTAGTATGCAGGACAGTCATGGCTTTCTTTGGTTTGGTACAAAGGATGGGTTAAATCGCTTCGACGGCAATAATTTCAAACATTTTGACGCCCCGAGCCTTGGGAAAAACACCCTAGGTGGCAACAACATCATTTCGCTGACAGAAGACTTTCGAAAAAGAATATGGATTGGTACAGATCAGGGAATCTACTGCTACGATCCCGTGGATGAACAATTTAGACTTTTGAGCAAACAATTTGAAAATGCAGATGTCCCTGTTATCATTACCGATCAACGCAAAAAGATTTGGTTTATATCCAATGGAATGCTCTATTACCATGATTTGATGAGTCATGAAATTCGACAATTGACTAAATCAGACCTGTACATCACCTCCATCAGCTGCACGAAAAACGGAACGGTGTTTTTTGGCACTCCTGAAGGGAAGATTTTCCAAATAGATGCTGCGGGCACCCCTGTGCTGATGCTCGACTTTCAAGCAAAATATGGTGCTAAAGATTGGTTTAGTATTGAGAAAATAAAAGAAAATCGCGAAGGAGATCTATTGATCGGCACTTCCAAAACGGGGGTCTATAGCTACCGATTCAAAGACAAATCGCTTAAACCCATACTGGGCCCCCAACAATTGAAGCAATTTCTCTATGTAAGAGATATTTTACAGCCAAACGATCATGAATATTGGTTTGCAACAGAATCTGGTCTCTTTATATATCAAATAGCTAGTCAACAATTCATCAATATTCAAAAAGAGCAAGAAAACCCTTGGGGCATATCCGACAATGCTATTTATAACGTCTTACAGGATAAAGACGAAGGTATCTGGTTGGGGACGTATTTTGGTGGAATCAACTATTATCATAAAAACAACAGTATAATCGAAAAATTCCTGCCACAGGACCGCCCAGGGAGCTTAAAAGGGTCTGCCGTACGCATTATAAAAAAGGATATCGACCATAATATTTGGATAGGCACCGAAAACGGTGGATTATCAAAACTCGACCCCATATCGGGTAGAATTCAAAACTTCTCGGACAAACAAGGCAATCTGGCAAATAACAACATCCATGGAATTCTCCCTATTGGCGACAAATTGCTGATAGGCACTTTCGTCAATGGTCTCGACATTTTTTCGCCCAAGCTTCAAAAAGTTATCTATCACATCGACCGCAACAGTAATGTGGCATCATCCGATCTCCAAAGTAATTTTCTATTTTATCTCTACAAAACCCGGAAAGGGGATATTCTCGTAGCTTCAACGCGTGGATTATACCGCTTTGATTTTGATAAAAAATCGTTCCACCTCATCAATAATGTTCCAGAATATATGTTTTACACAAGCATTTTGGAAGATAAAAAGGGGAATATCTGGGTTGGCACGTGGCGAGATGGACTGTTTTGTTATCACCCGACGACGCGTTACTTCAAACATTACACACATCGGCAGAACGACCCTAGCTCCTTGCCAAATAATAGGATCAATAGCTTATTTGAGGACTCTCAACAGCAGATTTGGATAGCCACAGAAGGTGGAATGGCAAAGAAAAAAATAAATCAAGAGGGCTTTCAAAACATTGGTCTAGCCGAAGGAATGCCCAGTAATGTGACGCTAGCCTTCTTAGAAGATAAACAAGATAATCTTTGGGTGAGTACGTCTAAGGGCTTGGTACGCTACCACCTTCCCAATGGTAGAAAACGGATTTTCAACTTGGAGTCAGGCCTTCCGACTATTCAGTTCAATTACAATTCATCTTTTGATGATGAGAATGGAAACTTCTATTTCGGCACCATCAATGGACTTATTCGCTTCAACCCGGAAAAGCTAAACCAAATTAACTATAAGAATCAAATACCGATTTATATCACTAATTTTTACATCAACAACAGAGCGATCAATCAATATACCGATCCCAATATTCTATCCAAATCAATATTATTCACTAAGAATATAAAACTAAAACACGACGAATCATCTTTCAGCCTTGATTTTGCGGCTTTGCATTATCAAGCCCCCCACTCTATTCATTATAGTTATAAGATGGAAGGCCTTGACGACAAGTGGATAGACATTACAAGCAATCAACGTGCATATTTTACCAAGCTCTCTCCCGGAAAATATATTTTTACAGTAAAAGCAGAAGATCCCAATGGCAATACAATCCCTACTTTTGCTAGTCTTAAAATCACGATCCTTCCACCGATCTGGGCAAGTGTACCGGCCTTTATTTGCTATGCATTAATAGCCGCTGGACTGATTATATTTATAATTTATCATTTTAATGAAAAGATCAAACAACGCAATCGCCAACATCTCTTAACCGTACAGAACCTACGCGAACAAGAACTCTATCGTTCAAAAATCAATTTCTATACCGATGTTGCGCATGAAATACGCACGCCATTGACCTTGATCAAAGCCCCCCTAGAAAAACTTATGGATAAGGTAGATCACAATCCCGTCACCGACAAACTATTATTGACCATGCAAAACAACACGGAGAAACTAATTGCCCTTAGCAATCAATTGCTGGATTTTAGGAAAGTCGAAACGGAAGGGTTTAAATTGCACTTTGAATCAGAAAACATCAGCCTGATGGTTCAGGAAATCATCGGTAACTTTACAGTGACTTTACAGTCGCAAGGAAAACAGATTGTATCGAAAATTATACCCGATATTATCGGTCAAATCGATGCGGACGCATTTGACAAGATATGCTATAACCTATTGAATAATGCCCTTAAATATTCCTTATCCTTTATTGAGGTAAATTTGAATATGGATATACAGAAAAATATTTTTATATTGACCGTGAAAAACGACGGCGCTTTAATTCCTTCAGAAGAAAGGGAAAGAATTTTTGAACCATTCAATCGCTTAAAACAAAATAAGAATGTTCCTGGAAGTGGTCTGGGCTTGGCATTGACAAGATCCCTAACGTTGAAACACCAAGGTACCTTGTTATATACTACAAATGACCTTCAATTGAACGTATTCACTTTGACGTTACCTTTGAATCACAATACAAATCCATAATTATGAATGCCAAATCCAATTTATTACTAGTAGATGACCATACCGAACTGCTCGAATTCATCGCAGATGATCTCAATGAAGATTATCAGATAACGACAAGTTCTAATGGAAAGCAAGCGTTGGATTTACTCGCTTCTGAATATTTCGATCTGATTGTAAGCGATGTAATGATGCCGGAAATGGATGGTTTTGAGCTTTGTCAAAGAATCAAGGAAAATATCGCTTATGCACACATTCCAGTGATACTTTTGACTGCAAAAAATAGTATTGAATCAAAAATTCAAGGACTGGAATTTGGTGCTGATGCTTACATTGAAAAACCTTTTTCGCCTGCTTTTTTGAGGGCGCAAATAGCTAGCTTGTTAAAGAACCGGATAAAGGTTAAAGAGTTTTTTATCAAAAATCCAATGTCCCAAATACAGCAGATTGGCCAAAACCAAAGTGAACAGGAGTTCTTGCTGAAGATTGAAGAAATTATTATGCAGCACCTCGATGATCCACAGTTCAATGTGGACCGCATGGCCGACATTCTCTGTATGAGTAGACCTACACTGTACCGCAAAATCAATGTTGTATCGAGCCTCTCGCCCAATGAATTGATTAATTTGACCAGGCTCCGAAAAGCAGCAGAACTGCTTATTCAAAAACAGTATAAAGTGTACGAAATTTCAAATTTACTAGGTTACAGTTCCGCAACACATTTTTCGCGTAATTTTCAAAAACAGTTTGGACAAAGTCCAACTGAATTTCAGGAATCACAATCGAGGTGACCTATTACTTGAACCATAATCTCCATTCTAGACACATTAAACTTAGGTTAACAGGCAGCCTTTCAATACATATGTCCGAAATTAAATTCAAATTGCTCTTCAATTGGAATAAATAAAAGAACCAGATTTGCTAGGAATCTGGTTCTTTTTTTAGAATCGGATCTGCCGATTGAAGCATATTTTAGCTCAGGTTTTCCTGATACAGATTGGTATCTTTATCTTAACATCGAGGTTACCATTCAATATCTACCTGAACACCATCAGGACTATTTTCAAATCCCAGTAAATAGGTTTTTGTTCTCGTATCCCAATTTGCTTCTGAAAAGACATTGTGTTTACTTACCAAAATACGTTTTGGCTTATTAGGCAATAATATACGCGAAATGTTGGTCGTATTAATCGGGCTTTTTGCAGTAAATGAATACCGATAATTAGCCGTTATTTCGTTGTAGATACGACTTGCGGAGGCCAACACCTGTGGTTGTTGTTTGTTCTTTATGTGATCGATATTCACAAACAAACACTGCTCATTCGGCTGTATACTTTTAGACGTGATAATGGGCAAAGTCGGATCGTAAAGATCGATTAGATTTCCCTTAACCTGATAAGGAAGATTGCTCACACTCTCATCCAATACAGCTACCAGATCGTAATTGCCTCGCGTCAGTGTAAAATAATTTTTAAATTGCAGCTTTTCCCCTTTACCATTACTTTCATAAAGATTCTTGGTCACATCCAGCAGTTTCTGACTGTTATCAGGTTTAATCACAAATTCCTTAGGATCGGATCGTAATACGTACAAAGTGCCTTTCCCATACCTGTATTTTCCCTCTTTTGCCATTTCGTCCTTCAGTCCCATCTGCTCAAATAGATGATCGGATGGCCTTTGATACTTTCTACCATTCATATTCCACCATTCCTGCACCGTTTGAAAAGGATCAAGATCCGTTCCACAATACATCAAGACGCCACCATTTTTTACCCAATCTGCAAGGTACTGATGTGCTTCAGGGACTAATGGCTTCATATTGGAATAAGACATGAGCAGGACTTTCGTGTCCGCGAGGGCATTCTTTACCGCTAAATTCTCCAAATGAACTGTTTTTATAGGTACACCGCGCTTTAGGAAAGGAAGGGCGAGCCCATAAAAGTTGGCTAGTTGTGGATCATCATATCCGGCATGTGTCGGAAAACGCTGGAACATCAATGAATTTGCCAAAAGCACACTGATCCCTGTCGATCCAGAGACTTTGCCGGTTGATTTGGGCATACTGTTCAGGCTATTGATCATAACCTGCATCTGGGTCGAATAATGTCTTGGTATTTTTTCTTTTTGATCACTATTAGGGCTTGTTTTATACAGTCCCTCATAAATACGTTCGGGCCAGGGCATCACCTCATAATTGGCGATATTTGGATATAAAAGCTGTGCTGTGAATGTCGCCTGATAGTTTTTCTTATAATCGGCCCAATCCCGGGGCCAATCTTCGATCGGATCTGTCAAAAAAAACATCTTCCTTCCGGTAGGAGCCGTCATAGATTCCATTGCACCATATTCCAAAAATGCCGTTTCGAAAACGCGTTCTTTCGCTAATCCATTAAAATAATTCGGTTCACGTGAAGTTCCTGTCCATACCTGCGCGATATAACCATCCACACAGGGAAGAGAAGCCAAACTCGCTTCGGGACTGACGATCATCCACTGCGAATAATTGATCAAAGAGTGCGTCGGCACATAACATTTTACGTCCATTCCTTTGGTTTTACCGTAAGATTTAGCATAAGTAAAGACTTCATTCAGCGCATGGAGATATAAAGCATACTTTAACTTATTGGATAAGTAGGTGTTCTCTGGCGACTCATGCTGTGGTCGCCATTCAAAACCATAGTATTTTTTCCATTCTTTTTTAAACGATTCACTGTATCCGGCACGTGCCCAGAATTCCGGTTCCTCCATAAATATGGCGTCGATGCCAGCATCAATGACCCTTTTGACATGCATCTGCTTGATATATTTTAAATAATTTTCAGTAGGAACGATATAGGGTACCATATGACCATGCCAGATGGTATCGCCTTTGACATCGACCTGTCCCTCATCCAAGTGCATCTTCCCATCCCATTTCCCTGTAAAGTAATCTTGGTACTCGCCCCAGGCAATCCCAGTCATAAAATGAACAATATACCCCTTATCGCGCCAGGACTTGACACGTTCTTCAAAAGGGGGCTTTCGGGATTTGTCTGATGGATTCCCTCCTGTTCCATAGACCATCACCGCGTCCGCCCGATTATCGATTGTAGGGCGCCACTCGCTGGAGGTTTGAAATGTCGTCTTTACCGGATCTCTCTCTTGGGCGACCGTCGTCAACGCCGCCAACATTATTAACGAGAGTATATTCGTTTTTATCATAATTTATTGTCTACTTCTTTACGTACGGTTTACGCCTATATTCCCCCTACTATTCAACAGGTTTACCCCATTAGATCGAGCAAATGAGGAGTGAGCCAGTCCTATTGAAAATTCAAATTTTATCATGGTATTTTTAACAGACTGGCTCAACATGGCTACAGATTCCCTTAGGGAATATCGACCCTTTTGGCTTCGTTGTAATTCCATCTGCGCGTTCCCGTTCCACGGGGAGTGTCGTAATTAATTCGCGAGGCTGCCCGAATGAAAACAGTCCGCCCTTTTGGGATTTCTCCCACAGATTCGAGATCAATAACCTGCCCTAATTTTGCGTTAAAACTGTTGCCCCCATACTCGATTTTGCTAGACCAACGTTCGTCCCGCGCTCTATACCCTACCGTGGAGGAATAGCTGACAAAGAATTGTATATCTGTCACATTTAAAAAATCCCCATTATAATTTCCCAAAGGTTCAATTTTATCCCGAAAAAACTGTTCGGTTATGGCGCGGGTAACTTTTACCTTGGCTTTTACCTTTCCGTTTTCCACAACCGGATTTCCGACCCATTCGACTTTGAGAAAAGGATGCACCTCCATCTTGATTTCATGAGAGCCATTCAGCTCCATGTTTTTGCTGTCATCTGATAGCACCTTCCCATCGCCATCGGTACGCACCAATGGAATAAAAGGTCCATCAACAGTGATATTGTAATTACCTTTAAACAATTTCGTGTTCTGAAACGTTCCGTCAGGCATACAATAGAAATCAGGGTTGTGTTCCACATTATCGCCCCAACTGAGTTCTTTTAACCGAACGCGAATCCCCTCACTTCCCTGATCGGTCAATATGGGTTCGTCGGTCGATGCGTCGACCACAACACCTTTTAATGCCACCGAAGGCGCTTCATAATTATCTGCCTCAAAAAGGCTGCACGAACTTAGCATACATAGGATGCCTATCGCGCCGAAAACACTATTTTTCATCTCTTTTACGTTTAGTGATGGTTTGAATATTCCGAATTGATTTGCTTGCTATTTTCCGGAACGCTGCTCCACCAGTCATTCACTTTGTTATTAGAATTTCAGACCTTCCAAGTGACCTGTGCTTAGCGCCTCTACGCTCTCAGCACAGCATACTTGTTTATCGGTTAGGTTGCTGGTCAATCACGGGACTTTTAGCTACCTCTCCTCCGGGGATTTCAAAATAATAGTCTATAGGTGTATACCGGAATGTTTTGGTACTTACCCATTGAAATCGTGCATCAAAGAAGTATTTACCCGTTGAGGTGGAAAAAAAAGGATATAACCCCCTGAACCTAAAATTTTCATTGTTGCTATATAAATTTTTATCCTTCTGTGTTCCCCAAAAACCATCCCGGCCTTCAAAATGCAGCACTCGCCATCGACGCAAATCCCATTTTGCTTTATGTTCAAACGCAAGTTCCTTGCGACGCTCTCTCCGGACAATATCTCTTCCGGCATTATCTCCAGAGATCGCACCTGTTAGCAAATCTGCTCCCGCGCGCGAGCGAATCTCATTGACAGCACTGGTTGCCATCTGTAAAGGGTCGCTTCCATCAGTAGGATTCGCACCCAGCATTTTGAGTTCGACAGCTGCTTCAGCTGCATTTAATAAGACCTCAGCGTAACGCATTAAAATAAAGTGCTGATCAGATTTCCCTTCCCCTACTTCTTTTGCTGGATTTGTATTCAGCCATTTACGCACATAAAAACCGGTTAATGTCGCTTCACCATTATCAAAGAATGGTCCTTCGTTTCCGGCAGCATTCATTTTTTGTCCATTATAATCAACAGTTTGCTGACCACCACCATCTCTTGGACTCAGGTAAAGCGTCTTTGGTGAACCTGTGTAAGCACCCAGCTGTTGGTAACGTGTATCCGCGCTTGCATAAGAATAATCCGTGAACAGCGGCTTTATGGGTGCTGAACCGGTGTAAATGCCCGCCCGTATTTCCATTTTTCGATCCTTAAAAATATCATCGGGAAAGATAACATAAGCACGCAAGCGAGGTTCAGCATTTTTAAAGAAGTCCATCGGTTTGTCGTACAGTCTATACTCCCCGTCCTTGCTGCTTTGTCCGGTAGTCACTTTAACTGTGCCGTCGGCGTATTTGTCAAATCCATCAAACAGTTCCATAAAATCTACCGTTGGACAAGTACCCGCAGACAGTGGCGATCGAAAAGTGAAGGGCGAACTAAATGCATCAAAACTATGTGTCAATGTCGGATAAACATATTGTTTAACGTATATATTTTCCGGACTACTGAGGTCACTAAACATGTCCACCATATTTTGATACTGAGCTTCTTTATCGTTAGCTGCCCATTTCTTTTTATACAGCGAATACCCCCCAGCTGCTATTACCTGTCGAGCTGCGGCGTAAGCTTCTCCAAAGTACTTTTGTGATGCAGCTCTTGCTGTGGTGGCATCGAAACCGATCACCCGTACACCAGTTTTTCTTCCGAGACCAGTCAAGCGACCAGAAACAGTTTCATTATATTTGGCCACACTTCCAGCATAGAGCATGGCTTCGGACTTAAAAGACAGGGCTACAAACTTGTTGGAATAACCTGTTTTGGGACTCTTCGCCATGAGTAATTTAATGGCCTCATCGTAGTCTTTGAGGATTTGATTCCAGGTATCTTCCTCACTGGAACGAGGTATTTCCAGATTATTCAATGTATTCGGATATTGCAGTTCTTTCGTCACCAAAGGAATTCCCCCGAAGCGTCGTGCCATGGCGTAGAATACGGTTGCCCGAACATAGTATCCCTCACCTAAGTAATGATTATAAAGTTCTTCAGAAAATTTATCCTTGTAATTCGGTAGAGTTTCAATGAGATGATTGGCATCCCGAAGTAATTCGAACGCTCTTTCCCAATACGCTGTCCGCTCGCCAGTAAACGAAGTACTTATTCCATCCCTGGTCACAGCTTCGCCCGTTCCTTCAATTCCAATGGCAGCCAGCCAACCATTAAATTCTATCCCCCATTGTGCCATATACTTAAAATCTTCAAAAGGCATTAGGCTGTACATCCGAGCCATATAGATATCCATACCGGCTGGGGTATTCAATAGATCTTGATCTGTGACAATATTTTTTGGCGTGATATCCAGATCGGCACAACCTATAAATCCGATGGAGCCAGCTAATGATAATATAACGAGTAATTTTTTCATCTGTATAAATTTGCTTTTCAATTGTGATGAAGCTATCCGATTTATCCATTCCCCAATAAGATTAAATAAATCATGATGGCTCCATCGTAATGTATTTTTTGCTTGCTAAAAAGTAAGCGATAAGCCTAATGAATAGGTTTTATTCAATGGATACATCCGACCTAAATTATCGTCTGGGTGTTCGGGATCCACATATCGCACGCCTGTGATCGTAAATAAATTGTAAGCATTTGCATAAACACGTAATCGCATCGATGAGGAGGATGGTTTTAAATTCGAAAAGGTGTAGCCCAATTCAATGCTTTTAAGACGTAAATAAGCTGTACTCACCCGATTAAATTCAGAATTGGATTTTGGGTATCGTCCTGTGAAACCATAATAGCCCTGCACCCATTCTGTTACGGGATCATAAGGATCGGCCAATGGATTAACAGGGTGCCAGCGGTCAAGATATTGCTCAAGCGTTCCGCCTCCGTTTGTGCCCCATATTGCATAAAGAGGTTCTTTATATTCCATTGACCCCAAAGCTGAGCCTTGAAATAAAAGGTTAATATCGAAATTTTTATACGCAGTTTCGATATTCAAACTATAATTGACCCAAGGCGTTTGGTCAAAGGCAAATGGATGTTCATCCTGATCGTTAATTTCGCCATCCCCGTTCCAATCCAGGTATTTATAATCTCCAGGCAATACATCACGTTCCTTGTAAATTGGATAGCTCCAGATATCGGCCCAATTTTCAAACCGTCCTGCCGATTCATAGCCAAATTGTATTCCTTGATACCGGTCATTGAAGTTGTCATTACGCCAACGGTCGTACGAGTTTTTGTACGGACCATTTTGAACTGCTGTGAGATATTTATTTCTGGTCACCGTGGCAATCGCGCGAATATTATAGGAGAAATCGTTGATTTTATTACGATGTTTCAATTCCAATTCCATTCCCATATGACGATCACTATTGGCATTTTCCATCGGAGCTATGGCCCCGATTACCGTAGGAAATTCACTTGTACGCCGTTGAAATAGCCCTGATCGCGTTCGTTCAAAATAATCTAAGGTAAAACCAAATAAACCGTTCCAGCCTTCAAAATCTAAACCGACATTGAAGGTTTTCGCTTTATACCAAGTAATTAATTCATTGGCGATAGCCTTTCGGCTTACGCCCGTAATGTATTTATCACCGAACATATAGCCTGGCGCGTATTGATTGTTATATCCATTTTCAGCATTTCCGCTTGTAGCAGGATAAACATAACCAGGCACCCAACCAAAATCCCATGAATCTGACAAGTCGTCACCCAGCACACCGTAGCTACCGCGTAATTTGAGTTGATTGACAAAAGAGAGTGCGTCAATCGATTTGAAAAATGGTTCTTCAGAGATACGCCATCCTATAGAAGCGGAAGGGAAAAAACCCCATTGATGCCCTTTTGCAAAACGGGAAGATCCATCATAGCGAAACTGGAATTCGGCAATATAACGTCCAGCAAAATCATAGTTAACACGTCCAAATAGCGCAGACTTCGCTTCATTATAGTAGTCACCGATTCCGCCATACATGGAAGTCATTTGTCCGTCTTCTACACCAGCGAGCAATTGATCTGAACCAAAAGCAAGATTTTTCAATCCATAGAAGTTATCACCATCGTTTTTTTGTGATTCCCAGCCCGCAAGCACAGCTAGCTTATGTTGCTCCGCAAAAGTTCGATCATAATTCAAAATAAATTGTCCCAATACCTGTTGCTTATCGTAAAACTCCCGCTTCATTTGATTTGGACTGCTCAAGTTATAGAGTTTCTGATCATATTTACCTGTTGTTTTATTCAATGCATACTGATAATATTCCTTTCTGAACAGGGAATTGTTATCCGCACGGTAATCGTAACTAATTAACGCTTTTGCTGAAAATCCTTGAAGCAAAGGGGATAAATTACTCAAATCATAATTTAACGCAGCGGAAGATTGAAAAGTCTTCTTTTTGAATTTGCGATAGCCGGAAATAGCGGCATCCATCATCGCGACGGTATTTTGTTCTAAATCTAGTCCCTCATAATTTAACAAAGTATTGTCAGGATCTGCGTATGCAGGAAACAATACACCCTGACGCCAATAATTCCGAATGATATCAACAGCACTGTTGTAAGGATTATTTTGTTGATCGGCCATGCCGCTGATATTTAAGTCAAGTTTCAATCCCTTGGCCAATTCTGCCGAAATGTTGGACCGCAAGTTGTATTTATTATAATTAAGATCACCTGATTTAAAAAAGCCTTGCTGGTATGAATAACCGCCCCCAATATAATATTGAACTTTATTACTTCCACCCGAAAAACTAATATCGTGTTGAGTCTGCGGCGCATATTTTGAAAAGATCAGACCAGTCCAATCGGACGAACGTCGTGTCCCATTTCTAAAATCTTCAAAATCTTTTTCGGTATATATGGGACTGCCACCATTGATATTATTCATGGATTTCTCATTGTAGACCGTCATGGCACTGATCGCATCAGCCAATACAGGCAGTCCCGAAGGCCTTTGAAAAGTATAAGATCCATTATAATTGACGTTCGTCTTCCCTTCCTTTCCCTTTTTTGTCGTTACCAGTACAACACCATTTGCCGACCTCACTCCATAAATGGCAGCCGATGCATCCTTTAGTACCGAAACGTCTTCAATATCACTCGGGTTGAGACGTTGAAAGTCTTCACTTGTACGGGGTACCCCGTCAATTACGACTAAGGGAGCTCCCATGCCACGTATATCAAAATTTGCACTATAAGCTCCTGGCTCTGCACTCTTCTGCCAAACGCGTACACCAGCCACCCGACCAGTTAGCATATTCTGCGGATTTTCGTTTTTCGTCTGCCTCATTTCTGTCCCCTTGACAGATGCAATGGCACCGGTTAGTGATTGTTTACGCTGCGTACCATAACCGACTACAACAACTGTTTCCAACTGCATATCATCGCTTTGCAATACAACATTAATCGTGGATTTCCCATCAGTAACCTCTTCCTTAGCGCTGAAGCCAAGAGACTTAAATAATAGTTTTTTACCTTCAGGAACACTAATGGAATAGCTTCCGTCCGCGTTGGTCGTTGTCTCTATACGGCTATCTGCGTTCTGAACCGATATCGTCACTCCAGCAATCGGCTTATTGTTACTATCCAATACTTTTCCCCTGACATTCCGTTGTTGGGCCCATCCGATGGACGGAATACCCAGCGCCATCAGCACAAGCAGTGTGCTGAGTCGCCGCCTCGATTTCCCTATATCCTTTTTCATCTTAATAAATTGGTTTTAACTAGTGATTGTGCTATTTGAAGTATTTCATGAGCTTGTAGGCTCGGTTTTATTGGTATTTGTTTCTAAAGTAAATCTTGCTTCCGTTGATCTTCTACCTCATCCGGTTATTTCCCGTCATGATCCTGAGCCAGCATTGCGTACTGTGCCGCATAGGCAAACATGAACATTCCCTCTAGGTTATTTTTACCTTTGTCTGCATGCCATCCCCCGAGAAGATCTTGTGGTAATAAGCCTGAACGTAAAAAGTGTGTATATCCATAGTCCAAATTCTGTTGAAAGGATTCCTTATAACTTCCAGCTTTTTTGAAAATTGGAGAAATCTGAAGAAACCCTCGAAGCAATACACCATTAAACCAGTTGTTAAATCCATCCGAAGCATAAGTATAGTGCGCAGGAACCTGCGAACCTAGTTTAGCAAAATATTGGAAACTGGCATCGGCCAACTGCTCGCCGTCTTCCAAATAGATTTTTGATTGGGTCGCCCGATACAGATCAGCAGCTCCAGAAATCATCGTGCCGCTGTTATAGGAAAAAGAGGTGCCAACGGCTTTCCTCAGTTGGGTGTTTTTTCGGTACTTTATGCCATCCACTATTTCGTAGGCAATACTGCAATCTGGATAACAATCGCCCAGCATATCATCATATACACCTTTATCGTTCAATAGATGATCCTTTTGCCAAGCGTAAATCCTTTTAGCAAAATCCAAATAAAACTCGCTCTTCCGAATCGTTTTGGAACGACGGGATTGTTGGTCTTTTATATCAATATACCGGTATGTTATGAGGTCCTTCTTGGATTTATAGATTTCGTGTAACCAAATCAGCGGGCTAACCATTGGTGCATTGCTACAGGCATGTTTCGTTACATAGCCCGGTCCCCAAGGTATTCCACCATTTTCATGCCCTCGATTATCACGTGTACAGTCCCATCCATCGAGGACATAAGCAGTCAGATACTCGGCTTCCTTTAGATATGTATCTTTACCAGTCAGACGGTAACCCTCTATCAACTCCCGTATAATCCACATCTGATCGTCATAAACATTGAGAACGCCGGTTACATTGGCTTTACCTTTTTCCCCAACACGATCTACAGCGTAAACTGTCCAGTCCTGTGTCTGCGTAAAGGAAATAAGGTTGAAGGAACCTAAATAATAGGCTGCATTACCATGGAGCTGGGCCAACAGGTTAACATAGCGCTTATAGTATTGATCAAATAAACGATGGTTCCCATTTTCTTTCTGCGACTTGAGACCACCTAAGATGGCATTGACAGCCTCTATCGAGGCGGAATACATCCATACACTTGCTTTTTCTTGGGAACGCACCTTTGTATCCGGGTTATAAAAACGATACATAGCTTGTCCATCAGCCGAGAAATAAACTTCCATTGATCGTTCAAAAAGTTCCATCGCACGGAGTAAGTTTTGCTCTTGAATATTGTGACTGTTTTTGATATCGGCAACGGAAAAAGATGTTTGTGCCTCGGCATATCCATACGGAACAATCATCATGGATACAGAAGCAACAATAACAAATTGCAGCTTTTTAAAGACTTTCATAAGTAAGATTTTCGATTTATAATTAGTTCGAGTTTCTACCGGAAATACCTGTAGGAATTCGAACGCAAGGTAGTATTGACTGATTATTTTTTGGGTTAAATTTGGGTTAAAACGCAAAAATAAAACGATAACCCTTGCCGCTATTTGTTTTTATATAATCATTAATGATACAAATGCCACTTGGTGATTGTAACATAGGTTTTATTTTATTGGCCGCATTTTTTTGCATACTTTTAACGCTGTTAGATATTGATAAGGGATATCCTAACCGTTACGATTTCATTAAAAGCCGACAAGGGGCAACAGGTAACATGAAGCAGCTCATTGTCGACGACGAATTGGTTTAAGTTTTTGATTGTGCTATGCCACGCTGTACACTATATATTGTTTTTTTGCTTTTAATTCCGATACTTTCCCTATCTCAGGGGCTCAAGTTTAGCGCCGGCCATGAACCTATAGATAAACGAACCTCCTATGAATTATTTAATAAAAAGGATATTTCATTTGAGAAGCAGTTTACCTTAGCATTTGAATTATCCATTTATTCATCCAACTCATTAGGTAATATCTTCCGTGTCAAGAATAAAGACAACAATACGATTTATAATCTGTTTTATGATGAAGAGGGAGAAAATTGTATCTTCCGACTGAATGAAGAAGGTAAGACTAGTCTGATCATCGCGAAAATAAATCAACAGCGCCTGTTTAAGGAGGAATGGATAAACATTCAGTTGACCTTTGATCTTGAAGAGCAAGCATTTAAGCTCAAGATCCAGGATCAGACGTATGAATCACCAAGGGTCAAGCTACCACAAGTATACACTCCCCGGATTATTTTTGGAAAAAGTGATTATCTAATTGATGTACCTATGATGTCCATCAAAAATGTACGTATTGGAAATGCAACGCATCAGTACTTCTTTCCACTAAAGGAAAATGCGGGAGGTATTGTCCACGATGAAGACGGCAATGCTTACGGGAGCGTTTCCAATCCAACATGGCTGATTCTAGATTCTTACAAATGGAAAAATATTTTTTCAAACAGTTCACCGTCGCAAGCTGGCTCATGTTACAATCAGCGAACAAAAGAGATTTACTATTTTAATCAGGATTCCATAACCATATACAATATAAAAACCAATCAGACAAATAAGTTGGCATTTCAAAACCCCTGTCCTGTTAAACTGGTTTTAGGAAATAATTTCATCGACTCCGCGACAAATAAACTCTATGTTTATGAACTTTTTTATACGCAATCTTATTTCGGTCCTACAGTCGCGAGTCTCGATCTTGAAAGTTACAAATGGACAGTTGAGAGCTCCGACCTGATCAAGAAGGAGCTAAATCATCATGGCTCTTTTTATGACGAAAGAAATCGGCGATTCTATATTTTCGGGGGCTATGGCAATATGACATACAGTGATGAATTTAGACGTTACGATGTCGACTCCAACAAATGGCAAACCGTACAGGGATGGTCAGGTGATAAGATCTTCCCACGTTATTTTCTTACTGCTGGAAAAGGTACCGAAGATCATACCGCCTATATATTTGGAGGTATGGGCAATGAATCCGGAGAACATATTGTTGGGCGAAAATATCTGTATGATTTTTATCAAATTAATTTGAACAGTAAGAAAATCATTAAAAAATGGGACATCATGTGGAAAGATAAGCATATCGTACCGGCCCGAGGTTTGGTCTTCCCTGATGAAGCGCACTTTTATGCTTTATGCTATCCAGAGTATCTAACAAAATCACATATTCAACTTTATCGCTTTTCGATTCAAGATGGAAGTTTTGCCATAGTAGGCGACTCCATCCCGATCTACTCAGATAAAATAAGTACACATGCCCAACTTTATATGGATAAGCAGTTAGGCCGACTCCTAGTATTGGTTCAGGAATCAAAGGATGATATCCAATCGACATTAAAGGTTTATTCATTAAACATGACTCCTATAACCTTGACAGAGCTAAACAGCTTTCCCAGATATGGTTCACAGCGCAAGGTATTCCTATGCTTGATGGTATTGGGAATATTTGGATTGAGTACTTACTTTATTTGGAGGCAAAAAAGAGGAAAAAGACAATTAACTAATCTACTAGAAGAGACGGCCGTTATCACTAATCCAATAGTAGTAACTGCTCAATTGCCACAAAAAAACGATTCTGTCCGTCCGAATGCAATTTTTCTATTCGGTGAGTTCCGTGCGTTTGACCGAAACAAACGGGATGTCTCCTATTTATTTAGCACAAAACTTAAGCAGGCATTTTGCCTCATCCTATCCCACCGATGGGGTATCAGTTCTCCATATTTCAGCCAGATGATGTGGCCTGACAAATCAGAAGATAAGGTCAAGAACTCACGAGGAGTTACGATCAACCATTTAAGAAAAGTACTGAGCGAATTTACAGGAATAGAACTTGTACATAAGAAGGGCCGATTTATTATTGAAACAACAGAAGAATTCTATTGTGATTATGTAGCATGTACCCAGTTAATGGATGATCCTTCGTACATCAATGAAAGCAGATTAACTCAAATCATTCAGCGGGGAAAGTTCTTGCAGGGATTGGATCACCCTGTATTTGATACCTTAAAAACTGAAGTTGAACAAAATTTGCTCCCTATTTTGCTGTCGAAACTTCAGCAAGCGGACCTCGCACATCAACATAAAAAAAGCATTGCGTTAGCCCATGCCATACTGTTATTGGATCCTTTGAATGAACAGGCTATATTCTCTCAAGTAAAAGCGATGTTTGCCTTACATCAGCAAGAGGATGCCCGTATAAAATTTCAACAATTCTGCCACAATTATAAACAGCTGATGAACGAAGATTTCCCATACCAACTGGATAAAATTATATAGCCCCCAGTTTAGGTCGCCACTCCCTCACGATGACGATTTACAAATTGTTTTTTCAACATATACAATTTATAATGATCGTACAAGCCGATAATTAAAAGAACAAAACAGACTATGTAAAAAGTTTTATTCGATAAGTAGGTAAAAGAAATACCGCTTAAAAGCCCTCCAAGTACATAAGCTCCAACAATGCTCAAAAGCAAATGAAATTTGTCCACCAATGCCTTATTATTTCGGTTTGATTCTTTAGTGAACATCGAAATTAATATTGCAAGATCTGTCGTCAACCCTGTTAGATGTGTCGTTTTTACGACAAAATTTGATATGCTCGCCGTTAAACCATTTTGTAGTCCCATCGAAAACAATAGTGCACCAACAAGTATCTCTGTTTCTTTTAATGAATCCTCATAAAATACATCCAGATATATCCCTACAAACAATATACTCAGTATTTCCAACGCCAAGGGAATAGAATGAGTCAGGTAGGAACTAAAACGTCCTTTACCATGGATAATAATAAGATTCGAAAGCATGCTTCCCGTCAAAAAAAGTAATATCCAAAACAGCACCACTGCCCCTTGATACCAATTTCCTTTCGCTATCTCCTGCGCAAAAACGGCGTAATAGCCGGTTACATTGGATGTAAACGAGAAAAAGACGATGACGGAAGCGACATTAACCATTCCCGCCGAAAAAGCGGTAATCCCTCCCAACTTAATATTATCTTCGATGGTCCTATGATTGCTATATTTTCTCAGCATATTTTTCCTTTCCTCCTTTTTTCAACACGATACGCGCTATCCCTTTTGTCTGCATATCCAAATTAAGGTGCAGCACCAATTGGTTTTTATTCAGTTTCTGAATAACAAAACTTTCGATAAGCTCATCATTCTTTCGAAGCTCAAGGATGTGCCCCCTCCCCTTCAAAAACCAGTTGTATTGTTTATCCTCATGATGCGCAATAAAATTTTTATCGCCCATCCTCTCAAAGTGCCATAACCCATCCTGCAAAGGCGGAAGATGAGCTATTGCGGCATCCTTTATTCCTTCATGAATAACCGTCTGCTTTTTAAACATAGGAGACTTCTCCACTTTCTCAAAGTACCAACCTTGCTCTTCCCATTCCCCCTCTAAAAGCCGCTCAGGGTTTTCATAAAAAACAACCATTGAACTTGCTCCCAAAAGCAAAAAAGTCAACAATACAAAGTTGAATTTTGCCAGTATTTTTCTCTTAATAATTAACATCCCATTTTTTGTTAAAAAATAAATCCGCTAACACATTTCTCCCTGTTTTATTTGTTCCAGGTTTTTCTACAATCCTGACATTCTTCTGTTTGCTTCTATTCAAATGAAGCAAAGCCTGTCCGACGTCAAAAAAATGCCGTGTTCTTTTTTCAAATTCATAATCTGTTGGAACTTTGACTTCATCAATCCGAGCTCCACGCAAATAATGCTGTAAATAATTGAGATTGTCCGAGCTGAGGATATCGGTATAGATTGTTAGCTTACGATTTTCATACCGATGACAGATCATTTGGCAGGCTTTCAAGAAATCTTCGGATTGAAGATTGCTGAGTTGGTCTTCCAATGTAATTCCTAATAGTTCACTGATCGAAGCACTACTCTTATTGCCATAGACTAGAATGATGTCAAGCTCTTCCGCTGTAGATTGTTCGATGCTGTGAATAACAAAAAAAAGCGAATCAATTGTAAAATCACTTGGGATCAATACCCGCGTTGCCTTTGCCATATCCAATTATTTTTATACAAAATTAATAGGCCACCATGGCAATCGAATGAATCTGGAATTAACTTTCTATTAGAATGTTCGAACGGATATTAAAATGAGATTAAAAAGAATACCTAGATTAAAATCAGATTAAAATTTGGTTCCGGCCTTGTAGTATAACTCTGCTAGTGCCTTCCGAAAATCCGTAAAAAGCTTCTCTTGCTTTATGCGCATTTCGATCAGTTTGCTTTCTCTGCTATTAACCACAAACAAGGTTGATTCACCTAGTTCAAACTTGTTTAACTCTCCCTTAAGTAAACGTTCCTGGTTACTTACATTTAAAGCATGAAGTTCGAATTGCGTACTATAAGCTGTTAATTCGTTGTATTTTCTAATAACATCATTGTAAATGTTGCGCTCGGTAACCACCTGTTCGTAGTGTAATTGATCTAACTTAATTCTCACTTCTTTTAATTTCCCCCTTTCACTTCGAATAAATAGGGGAAATGCAAATTCAAACCCCAGTTTATAATTCTGCCAGTTGAAATCATACTGTGGTGGTATAAAATCATTGAAACTGCGGCGGTTCGATATCAATGTGCCTGAAACCGTAAGTTTTGGTTTCAGCATTTCCTTACGGTAGCGTTCCTCAAATTCGAGCTGTTGATTTTTACTCGCCAATTTGATCAATTCAGGATGGGCAATTTTAGCTGAATCAAGAAGTGCATGGATCACTTTATTGTCCGGTAAGAGAATTTCGCCAGCTGCCTTATGAGGAACTGCATAGTCTGGAAGTTCCACTGGAAATTGCTGATCATTCCAAAGGTGATTGGACAACAAAATTCGGGCATTTTTTAACTCGGCTTCATACTTGGAAAGCTCTATCCACCTTTCTTTGACCACAACAGAGGCCTCAATCGAGTCAATCACAGGTTTATCACCCAAGGCAGTTTGTTCGCTGATAGCCTTAAAGCGTTGATCTGCTAATTTTACACCTTCCAGTAAAAATTGATACTGCTGATAGGCAAAATACCAATTCCAGTAGTCTGAAACTGCCTGAAACCAAATGCTGTTGATTTGCTTTATCTTTTCGCCTTCTAAATAGCGTATCATTGCTTTTGCCTGCTGTAACGTATTTCTTCTGCTATCAATAATCAATCCTTGTCCCAGTGGTATACTTAAGCCCACGGCAGACAGGCCAGCGTTGTTCGTCCTAGATTGAGGGTTGGTATAGTCACCGACATTTCTGTCGTAAGCAATTTTAAGGTCGGCTCCAGCCAACCAAAGTGGAATTTTCAGCTCACTATTCCACTCGTTATAGTATTCCTTACTGCCGAAGTATTTATTTTTAAAACTTGCATTGATAGTTGGATCAAACTTACCTAATGCTTGCATCACATGCGCTTTAGCAGTCTCACTCAATAGATTGACTTGTTTAACAATCGGATGGTTAGCCATCAAAAGTGCTTCCATATCATCCAAAGTGAACGTTTTTCTTGCCGTATTCACCTTTTCCTGCGCGGGAAGCAAATGGCATAGAAAAACATACAATACAATAAAAATGAGATTCAATTTGCACATAGTATAATCACTTTTTTCCACTATCCTTAGGTTCACGCTCCAAACTCGGCGGAAATCCATTTAACTGTCGCCATATCTCGTACCATAAAGGGACTTTATTTAAAATAACTCTTCCGAATGCTCCTGACCCTTGATTTAACTGGACCGGCCAAGGTTCATCCCCTTCAGGCACCGGCGCTGTTGCGCGCACCAAGATCCTAAATTGACCATTCGTACTGCTCACTTTATCGATAACCGACACTTTTCCTGCAAAAGTACCAACTGCCACCGAAGGCCATCCGGAAAACTGAATCGATGGCCACCCATCAAATTGTAGCCGTACATCGCTTTCCGGTGCTATCAATGGCACATCCATCGCATTTACATAAAGTTCAACGGCAAGCAAGGGGGTTTTTGGCTGCAATGTCGCCACAGACTCTCCCTCCTTCATATTTTCACCTATTCCAGCTTTGAAAGTCTTGACAATAAATCCGTCCTGTGGAGCTCTAACAATATACAGTCCTCTTCTCACATCGATATTGGAAATCTCATTTCTAAGCTTAGCGATATCACCTTGCACAGAAGCTTTGGAGGAAAAAGCCGAACTTAAATCAGATTGTGCTTTCGCCAAAGACTCGTTATATTTTGCACGAATGTTATTTAATTCTATTCGGGCATTGGTTAAAGATTGCCTTGAATTTGAAAGCTTATTTTCGGCACTAACAACTTTAGCTCGGTCATTTTGTAGATTCAGACGTCTTGTTTCAATATCTGTCAAAGAAAACAGCCCATCTCGATACCCCTCTTCGTAGCGCTTAAGCCGCTTTTCACTGGTCTCGAAAAAGCTCATAACCGCAACGAGTTCAGCACTATCAATTTTCACTAGATTTTGAGACTGTATCACCTTATTTTTAGCAGACTCGAGCTGAAATTCCAAACCGTTGCGTAAAGCCAGAATCTGCGCTTCTGTAGCTTTCATCTTTTGATCTGCGGCATCCTCGCCGCTTTGTTTAGCATGCAATTGTTCTTTCAAGCGCAAGGGTAGCATTGGATCAAAATAAGATTGGGCAGTTTCCGAAAGCACTAAAATTGTGTCACCTTTCTTTACTTCCTGTCCCTCTGTAACCGCCCAATACTCGATACGACCGCCAATTTGATTTTGTATCGTCTGTGGTCTATCTTCTGGCCGCAGCGCAGTTACCGTACCTATTCCAGCAATTGTCTGCCTCCAAGGCAGGAATAATGCAAGCGCAAAGATAACCGCAGAGCATACCAAAAGGCGTCCCAAAACAAGTGATCCCCGTTCTTTTAATAGTTTAGATACTGCATCCTGAGAGAGATCTCTCCACGAGACTGTCTTTTGACTCGTCTCATCCTTGTTAATCCACATAATTAGCAGCGTCCTCCTCCAACGCAAGATCTGTTATCGCCGCTAACTTGACTACTCCTGTCAGCATATCAAAAATTGTATTTAGATTGGTCATCAGTTTCTCGATCGCATAACCGATTTGAACGATAATGACTTCGGCAGCCACAAATTGCCCAAAAGTCATTTGTCGCTCAACAACATAATAAGATCCCAGTAAAAGCATCGCCCCAAACAGTAGGGTACGAAGCATGACAGAGCCTATGAAAAACCTTTTTAAGACCTTAAAATGATCATTGCGAGCTCCTAAATATTTACCGACAATATGATCTGTATTGTCTGTCACTGCCTGCATTTTTTCTTTGTCCCCGCGATAAAGCGCTATATTCTCCGCAACAGATTCTAGATAGGCCACCGTCTTATATTTGTATTCGGACTCTTCTATGCTCGTCCGTAATCCCCTTTTATAGTATAGCGCCAATATAATGATAACAACACAGATCACGACCAGCCCAAAAGCCAAAAACACAGGATGGTAAAAGGACAATAACACCACGCTAAAGAAGATGGTTACAACTGCAGCAATGATATCGATCAAAAGTTTAATAATCCCTTTTTGAATAATGATCACATCAAAAAATCGATTCACCAATTCCACAAGATTTTCCCCTAACAATTCCTTGGGATCAATTCGCGGAAGGCGATACGAAAATTCCATTGCTGATTTTAGAAAGATCTTCTGTTCTAAATATTCAACCAGCGTGAGTTGTCCGATCAGTAACGTGCCGGCCATGACCACGCCAAACAGCACAAAAGCAATTAAAATATAAGTAGAGCTATACATGGCTCCGTTGCTTAAAAAATTAAATATCGCTGTAATCCCTATTGGAATTGTCAGACTAAACATACCAATGACGATAGCATAAATAAATATAAAATTGATTGTTTTACGTTCGGGATGTAGGAGGCTAACCAAACGCTGCAAAGGGGATGGTCCGCCATGTAATTTCGCCATAAAAATAAAAAATAGATAATTTGAAAATTATGATTTAATCCAAAGACAGTTGGACAATTTCTGCTGATTATCCATTCGTCAGTGCCATTTTATGATGAGAGGGATCTCC
The DNA here is from genome assembly GCF_002376635.1 of Sphingobacterium sp. UBA3549. Lineage (NCBI taxonomy): Bacteria > Pseudomonadati > Bacteroidota > Sphingobacteriia > Sphingobacteriales > Sphingobacteriaceae > Sphingobacterium > Sphingobacterium sp. UBA3549. Next base: position 151,987 of record NZ_DFOE01000002.1, read on the forward strand.
CTTATCGCTAAAAAGTATGGTCGAACGAATTTGGCCCCCGAGATTTCCAAGCGCTTCAGCAACATTAAAAAAATGACGTGTCTTCTTTTTATAGTTATAATTGCATGGAATTCTAATTTCGTCAACAGCTTGCCCACGGAGGTAATGTCGGAGATAATTTTTATTGTCTGTACATAAAATATCGGCAAAGATATTGAGATGGCGGTCTTGATAAAGCTGATACAGCACACGACAAGCATTTAAGAAAGATTCAGATTGGAGCATATCGAGCTGATCATCCAATCCAATACCGAGCAATTCACTTGCTGAACTACTGCTTTTATTACCGTATACCAGGATGATATCAATTTGCTCGGCCACCGATTCTTCTATACTCTGCCGGACAAACTCAAGCGAATCAACCGTAAAATCGCTGGGAATTAATATGCGCGTTGTTTTAGCCATGCTATTTTTTTAAGCAAAGTTAAAACGCAGTTATGGCAATGGTATGAATCTAAAATTAGCTTTTCATTAGAAAGTTAACAACAGTATTAAAATTGGATTAGAAAATGCACTGAAATTAAAACTGGATTAAAATCGCAGATAAGTCGGTAATTCCACTTCAACAGTTGTCCCTTCCCCTACAATAGAGTTGACTTTCAACGAACCGCCATGCAGCTTAATGATATTTCTTGCCAAAGGTAAGCCAATTCCATAGCCATCGATACCACTCGTATTCGAAGCTCTAAAATAGGGGTCGTAAATATGATCTAATTCTCGGGATGGTATTCCTATACCCTTGTCTTTTATAAGAATAAAAACTTTGTTGTCCAATGCACCCAATGCGATGTAAGCGGTTCTATCGGATGAATATTTACAGGCATTACTGATAATATTAGACAGTGCAAGCTGCAGCAAAATTTCATTTCCATTCACCTTAAGTCGCATGCTATCATCCGGCAATAGGCTAAAATCTGTTATAATCTTAAATTTATCATTGATAGCCTTCACTGTCAGCTCGGCATCCATTACGATCTGATCAATACGAACCGGATTGAACGCTGTCGCGTTGTTCACAAAACCTGTACGCGCCAGCAATAAGAGTGCTTTAGTTTTTTTCTCCAGATGCTCTGCAGATTCAATGATTTTGGATAATGTGCGTTGGTACTCCTCATTGCTACGTTCTTTAGATAAGGCAAGATCTGCCTGCCCGATAATGGAAGTTAATGGCGTGTTCAGTTCATGGGATGCATTGCTAATAAAGTTTTTTTGAGTTTCAAAAGAGGTCTCTAACCGCGTCAACATCCGGTTGAATGTCTGTGCAAGACCATGAAGTTCACCTTTATACTTTTCTTCATCCAATCGCTTATAGAGATTTTCGGAACCAATCGCCTGCACCTCCTTCATCATGGTCAATATTGGCTTTAAGAATGAGCGTTTCATGAAAACCGAAACGACGAAAATAAACAGAATACCCAAAATCAGGCTTATAATAAGCAAGTTCCGGAGATAAGCCAGATGATGGGTATAAAAATAATTTTCCGCAGATGCCCCAACGATATAGTGACGCCCGTTTTGCGAGAAATATTTGGTTGAATAAAATTGCTTGCCCGACTTGAAATTTGACGTTCCCTCTTTACTAATTTTATCCCAAAGTTCATTGTGGAATCCCTGGCTTCTTAAAATAGAATCCTTGCCATCAAATTCCACTAAAAATTCATGCTGATTATTGAGATTCTCAATAAAATCAAGGCTCCATTGATCCGATTGGGAAGCAGATTTACTATTCAGGAACTTTTCAGCGGCAATATTTCGCCGAAGATCCAGTCGCTTATAAAAATCAGTAAAAGCAAAATTCGTAACGGAATAAAAGATAAAGCCAACAAAACAACTCACGTATATGACTAGAATTGCAATGAGATAGATAAGCTTTCGGTTATAGTTGTGCATTTCGGAATATTCAATCTTCAATTTTTAGTACATATCCCATACCAATAACCGTATGGATCGCCTTCTTTCTCGTTACTTTTTCAATCTTTTTTCTCAGATAATTCACATAAACATCGACAACATTTGATCCAATATCAAAATTAATTCCCCATATTTTGTCTAAAAGCTCGGTTCGCTCAAATACCTTTTTCGGACTTTGAATAAACAATAAGAGCAAACGATATTCGGTACTTGTTAAATTAAGTTCCTGGCCGTCGCAATAGGCTGTTTTTTTATAATCATCGATACTTAAAAAACCATAACTATAGGTGTCTTTTGATGGTTGAAGCTCACGCTGTGTGGCCTGGACAATAGACTTTTGCCGGCGAATCAATGATCGAATGCGTGCTTTAAGCTCAATAAGTTTAAATGGCTTTGAAAGATAATCATCAGCTCCATTATCAAGCCCTAAAACCACATTTTCGGGTGTTCCCAAGGCTGTGAGCATCATTACTGGAAGATCCGTATACCCCCATTGCCTGATTTGTTTACAGATATCCAGTCCATTAGTTCCTGGCAAGAGGATGTCCAACAGCACAAGTGAAACATCTTGCTTCGCCAAAAGCTGCTCCAATCCGTCCGACCGACCCAAATGAATGACCCGATAACCATCCTCGCCTAAGCCTTGTACAATCAAATCAGCGACGTCCTGCTCGTCCTCAACCAAAATAATTTTTTGCTTCTCCATATTCGTCATTACGTTTAGCTCTGTTTAATGAACTCCCATCCAAACCATAAAAATAACGTTTTGACTTAAGAGACACAAATCCCATTTTTTGCCCGAATGCACACAAAAAGAAACTTGCTCTATTTTGCAAAAGCAAAAGCGCTGTGTTCATCGATCGTGAAACAGCGCTTTCGTTTAATGCTTCAAGTTAAAACATGAGGTTAAACATCATCCCCTCGAACTTTTCTGCCAAGCATAAGTTTCTCTGATTAGCACTGATAGCTACAACTTTACTTTGCCCATAAGCGGGTCTGTCTTACTCGACTTGCCAGTCTCGATATGTCCAGCATAGCGGAATCTTATCGCTTGATCATTTGAACATGTAATTTCAATATCATACCAACCTTCACTCTTGCTGCAATCGATTTCAACCAAAGCAGGATCATCCTTGCGCATGGCTTTAGTTTGGAAAAGATCATAGGAACAGTCCTTCAGAATTAAATCCAAATTTGGCGACACTAATTGTACACAAAGAATAGGTTTTCCAGCGACAACTTTCGTATACACATCAATTGCAGGAATATATGACTTTGCGGCTTCAATCGCACGGTAAAAACCGTTGGGGCCATGCAAAGCAAATGATATGTACTCGCCCACAATTTTATCGAGTTCCCATTCATACGCTAATTGCTCCCCTTCCCGTACCGTAAAATTCCAAACTTTACCCACTGGATGTCCATCGTAAGCCACATAGGAAATAACCTGATAAGGCAAACCCGCTCCCGCTTTAGCCGTATTGAGTCTTCTTTCCAAAGTTGAAGCGATGGAAAATATAGTTGATGTTTGCCGTACTTTTAACTGCAATTCATATGGTAAAGCACAGGCATCCTTCCAACCCTCCTCTTGCATCTGCATCGCAGCTTGATACTGACCTGTCAATTTGATTTCCTCCAGTTTTTGGCTGTCTATTTTCACAAAATCTGTTGGAAGCTTTTTATTTCTGGCGGAGAATATACGTTCAACATACCCATCTCGATCCACTGGATTAAGCCTTGTTTTGGAAATTTCATCTATAGGTCGAAAAGAAGTTGTTAAGTCGCCACAGACCATTCTTCGCCACTGGCTGATGTTTTCTTCCTGTACCACCTTACCCGTTTTCTTTTCTAAAAAAAATTCTAAAAACTGCAGGCAAGAAGTGTGATCAAAAACTTCGGAATTGCCCCAGCCCCCCTTCGACCACGGAGAGGCTATCACCATGGGTACACGATAGCCCAAACCAATAGGACTTTCAAAACTTACATTCTTACTATTTTTCCTTTTTCGCTCTTGTTCTAGCGTAACATATTCATCCGAAGTATCGATTTCCGACACAGCGCCCTGATCGCTATCCGAGCTCAATGGTGGAACAAAGGGAGCTATATGGTCAAAATATCCATCATTTTCGTCATAAGTTAAGATGAAAATCGTCTTTTTCCAAACCTCAGGTTCTTTGGTCAATATATCGAGGACTTCGGATACGTACCATGCCCCGTACCAAGGCGAGCCCGGATGATCCGAGAACCGACAGGGAGCCACTAACCAAGATACAGTAGGCAGTTTGCGGTCTTTAACATCTTTTCTAAACTGATACAGGACATCTCCGGCCGGCACCTCAACTTCCTGCCGCTTTCCACCTTCTTTATAACTTAATTTATCAAGTTTGTGAAAATTGGGATCAGCTAGATTAGTGACAAATGCATTGTGATGGATATCTTTTTCGAATTGGGATAGCTTCTCAAAATTCTCAGGGGTATAATGAATGACATCTTTTTTCAAATCTTCCAATTCCGCTTTGGCTTTGTGCAGCAATTCTTCTTTTGGATTTGTTTCCAAAAATTTATGCAGCTCTTTTACCCGTTCTTTCATCCACTGATAATGTGCCAAATGATATCTTACACCATATTGTTGATGAAACTCCAGGTTGTTATCTGTAAAATTAGCCAACCAATCTTCCTCTTCTCCTTTAAAGCCTACTGGTAAACTTAGTTCATTTTGATAAACTTTCCACGAGACCCCTGCTTTTTGCAGTCGTTCAGGATAGGTTTTCCATTTGACATCCTTGTAGTTGATCTGACCATTGTCTACATGCGCAACAGATTCGGGATTACGGGGTTCTTCGCGCACTGTACCAGTCCAAAAATACGATCGATTAGCGCTCGTTCCCGTCAGTGACGAACAAAAATGCTGGTCACAAACCGTAAATGCATCTGCAAAAGCATAATAAAAAGGAATATCTGCACGGTTATAATAGCCCATTGTTAAAGGCATGGCCTTATATTCTGAATTACCAGAGCTCTTTGCTTCCAACCAATTATCCATTTTCCCGTCATGACGAGCCGCAACCATATCACGCCAGCCATGCGGAAGCGACCCCATCCAAGTCGATTTACTATTGACGATATCTAAATGGAAAGGTGCAAAATATGCACCTTCCTTATTTCCTTGTATCCATACAGGTAAACCATTCGATAATTTCATTGCGCGGGGATCGTTAAAGCCGCGTACGCCCTTCAACGTCCCAAAACAATGGTCAAACGATCTATTTTCCTGCATCAAAAATACAACATGCTCGGCATCCAAAAAAGTTGATCCTTTTGGAGCTTCAATCGCCAAGGCTTTTTGTATTGATTCAGGCAGCCAGTTTATAGCGACTGTACTCCCAGCCAGCATGGCTGCTTTTTTTAAAAATACCCTCCTTGAATCCATTATTTTAACCACCAAGCCTGTAAATTAATATTGTCATTTCCGCCAAATTGTGATTTGATCGCTTCAGATACATTCGCAGTATTATTATTGTACTCATCTTGAGGATACATCCAGCGATAGGCTGTTTTCACATTCGCAGATTTACGGAAACTCGGATATCCTGTGCGCAAATGATCAAAATAAGCCGAGTATCCCCCCTGATGAAATGAGCGTAGGTATTTCTGCATCAAGATACGTTCTAGCTTTTGCTCATTGGAGCTAGCTCCGTCAAGACTTACCGAATTTTGTGCAAGATATTTGGCCGCTTGTGCTTCATTTGTATAAGTTCCTAAATTTTTCGCATACTTTTCATAAAATTTGAACGATGCCTGTACTCCTTTGGTATACGTTGCATTGAGATCGCCCGTTATCCAACCTTTCAAAATGGCTTCAGCCAAAATAAACTGCATCTCCGAACAGCCCAATAAGACCAATGGCTCAGCTGTAGGATCTTGATAAAATCGCTCGTGGACTTTCGATAATTTACCTAATACAGCTTTTGCATTCACCTGTGCATAAGGAACAATCGGATCACCGCCTTCATAAGCCGTAAAGTCATTAATCGCTTTACCCGCTTCTTTACCCAGTCTTGTTTGTGTAGCGACGACAAATAACCGCGGATCTTTCAGGTCCTGCAATCGTTGGATAAATGTTGAATCCATATACATTCCCGATCCATAACCGCTAGAGTTAAACTCCGGATAACGATTACCCTCTTGATTCAAAAAGACGAGTTGCCCATCTTCAGCACCACTAACATCAGTGATTCTAGACTCATTGGTAAATATTTTTGAAAATTCTGTTGCTGCATTAAATGGGAGATCAGTCGATTTCTTCGAAAGCGTAAATAATACTTTTAGGCGAAATGAATTGACTAACTTGTTCCAATTACCACTATTTCCACCATAAATAATATCCCCATTTATGGTGTTATTGTTCTTCTTCAGAATAATACTTGCTTCCTCAAGTTCCTTCAATACCCCCACCAAAACGTCTTTCTGTGTATCGTATTTCGGTGCAAAAATTGCAGAATTTTCACCCTTTGCTGCTTCTGAATAAGGTACATCGCCAAACGTTAAAGTAAGATTATAAAAATAATACGCACGGAAAAATTTTGCTAATGCCAAATAACTTTCAGCGCCAATACGTTCAGCTTCTTCAGTCATCTTGGTAATATTGCGAAGATTACCATATTGCTCAAAGCTTCCTCGTTGCCAATTATAAATTTGATTCGCATTTTCACCATCCGTTTGCACAATCATTTTCAAGGCATATAGTGGTGAGGTACCGTGCCAGGTCCGAAAAGCATCCCATTCTACCTTCGTCAATAAAGCTTGCGGGTGGGTTGTTGTCGCTTCATTTGGATTAACATTTACTTCAGTCAATTTCTGACAAGAAGTCATGATTGAAAGAGAAAATAATCCAAGAAATATATGTTTATTAAATAATTTCATCGTACTATTTTGTTAAAACTTAAAATCTAGAGAAAAACCGATATATCGTGTGGAAGGATCCTGAAGATTACCATCATTTCCAACGCCAAAATCAGGATCGATATAAGGCACTTTCTTCCACATGGCTAAATTATAGCCAAATAGTGATGCATTTAAGGCCGTAAGCTGTTTTAATTTAAACACCTTATTGACATCATAACCTACCGACAGTCTACGTAGTTTTACAAATGATCGATCAAATACATTGGCAAACAGTTTACTTTCAGACTCTGTAACTCTGGCCTGGTAAGGATAATTTTGACTCCAAGCCTGCCAATCAACAGCTTTTGTATTACTAGTATACGTTCGGGTATCTGAAGTAATATTACCGTTCACGTCGCGGGTAAGCTCACCTCCTGTTACGATCACCCCATCTGGCACAAAAACTGGTTTTCCAGCATCATATTGTTCTTGACGATATAATACCGAAGAAGGATGCTTTCCACCCCACCACATTTTTTCTATGGTAGTCGAATTCATTACACCACCAATAGATCCATCGAAATCAAGATTTACCTGGAATCCCTTAAACTTAAACTGATTTGCAAAACCAAATTGCCAGTCCGGCTGAAAGTAACCTAGATACTGTGGAAATGGGTTTTTAGTCGGCATACCCGTATTTGGATTTAAGATCACCTTACCATCAGCCGACTTTTCCCAAACAGTGCTATAATAGCTGTCTGCACGATCGCCTTTTTTAAGATTGCCGTATTTCCCCTGATTATTGTAGATCTCTTCCAAACGCTGAATTGCCCGAGACCAGTTAATGGTAGATGTCCACGAAAATTGGTCATTTTTAATTATATTTCCTGTTAAGGAGACCTCCAATCCTTTTGTGCGGTATTTATTTCCATTTACTTTACGTGAAGTAAAAGCGGAAGCTTGAGAAATACTCAAATCGATAATCTGATTTTTATCAACAACATTATAGTACGTCACATCAGCCGAAAGCCTATTTCTAAAAAAAGCCATAGCAGCACCAACTTCTAAAGAAATGGACTGCTGAGGAAGGATATTGGGATTAATAATACCTGCTGGATAAGTCACAGAAGGTGTTGAACCATAAGTAACATCTTTCTTATAAGTCGCGGTAATGCTATAGGGATCCAGATCTGAAGATACCGATGCCCAGGAACTGTACAATTTGATAAAGTCAATTTGCGCTGGCAGTTTGAAATAATCTGAAACAACACTGCTCAGTGAAACCGATGGGTAAAAGAATGACTGATTAGCTTTAGATAAAGTTGATGACCAGTCGTTTCTTCCAGAAAAATTCAGATAGGTAGACTTAAATACATTTAAATTTACCGAAGCATAAGCGCTTCGAATTATTTTCTCAGTCGTTGTATTTGTTGCCTTAACTGGGCCTTGGGTATTGCCCAAATTATAGACAAATGGTACAACCAAACCATCCGTAGTTTGATAAAGTTCGCGATAATCCCTTTTGAAAGTAGACGATCCGGCATTAACAGTTACACCAAAATTATCAGATAATTGTTTAATATAGGTTGCCAAAACATCCGCATCAAAATTTAGTTGTTTACTATCCCAGTTTTTATAATCCCCATTACGCGAATCCCCATAATTCATATAGGATTTGGGGCTTTGCATATCTTGGAATAGATTTTTTTGTCTTGCTGCTGCACGACCTTTGATGGTAATTTCGGGTGAAATACGCCAAGTTAAAGCAGTCTGCCCCGCCAAAATATCCTGATCGTATACCTGATTTAGCTCATTGGCCGCAAAGTAAGGGTTGTTGTACCAAGCATAGTTGTAGTTTGCCTGGCGGTAACCCTCCTGTCCTGGAATGTAGAGGTGATCCTTTAATTCCTGTCCATTTACATCATTTCCCATCCACAACAAAATGGTATACATATGATTTTTAGGCCCATATCCATACCTCGGATAATTTGGAGATTTTACTTTATTATAGGATAAGTTAAGATCTAATTGAACTTCGGGTGTAAAACGGTAAGAGGTATTTAAATTTAATCCACCTGTGGAAAGCTTTGTATTGGGTACCTGACCTTTTTGATAGGCATATTTTCCTGTTCCAAATATGCTTACCTTTTCAGATCGATACGATAATGTCGCATTGTTTTCTGTGATCAATCCGGTGCCAAGGAAATCCTCTAAATTGTTATGTGCAATCCAATCAATCGGCACTCTTTCGTAACGTGACTTATCGTTATACTTGGTTCCACTCACATCACCCCACCAAGGAATCACTTCACCTGTTTGCTTATCGCGAATCGGACTGTTCCACTGTGCAACCTTTATTCCTGAGTTCAATTTGGGTCCCCAGGTCATATCCCCATCTGAAATCCCCCCATCGGCACCATCCCAAAATTCATATTTGCCATTAGATCCACTACCAAACTCTTTCTGTGACTCAGGAAAAACGGTAAATCCTGCAGAGAACATATTACTGGTTCCAACCGAAAACTCCAATCGATCACTTTTTGCACTTTTGGTTGTAATTAAGATAGCGCCGTTTTTACCACGTAGTCCATATAAAGATGAAGCAGCCGTTCCCTTCAGTACATTGATATTCTCAATATTTTGACTGGACATGTCATAAAAATCTGATTCTACAGGAATACCATCTACAACAATCAGCGGGGTTTTACCACGCAATTGAAAAGATGGTGCCTGAAAAATTCCCGTTGGATTATTAACAATTAGACCCGATACTTGCCCTGTTAGGGCTGTACCAATATTCATTGTTTTGGACTCTTTAAGTACGTCTAATTTGACTTCTTGGGTAGCGTAACCAATTTGCTTCTTTTGTTGCTTAATACCAATTGCCGTTACAACAACCTCATCCAGCTTAGAATCATCTTTTTCCAAAACTATCACAAGATCCCCATCTGTCGCAGTGATAGACGCTGTTTTGTACCCTAATGAAGAAACACGGATTTGGTCGCCAACGCGACCTTTCAGATTGAATTTGCCATTAAACTCAGTACGCGTGCTTTGCTTGCTGCTTTCATTGATAATCGTGCCGCCATCAATGGGTTTGCCGTCCTGATCCTTAACAATACCCTTGATAGTAGATTGGTCGTTAATTTCGAGTTGAATAGTTTCACTCGCCGGGTTTGCCCGTGCACTATCGACAAGCGCTGTATTTAGCAATGCGATAGCCAAGGATGCCTGAGCAGTTTTCCTAAATTGAGGTAGTAATATAGGTTTCATTATTTTAAATTTTCACCAAAAAAATGAAAGCTATATTACTAAAAGATCAGTAGCATGTTAACAATACAACCTTAAAGATTGCTTAACCTAACATTAACACCACATCCCTTATTTTTCTGAGAACCAAATTTAAATTTATGCATTTGGACACTTACTCTAACCATCCCGCTACAAGATTGTTATGCTGCTCAATCCATTGCTTTGCGGTACGATCCTTATCCTTGCTATCTTCCATCTTCGATAACAAGTCTGCCATTGTTGATTCGTCAAAACTAACTTTAGAGAAAAAGACGGCCAACTCGGGCTGTTCAACGTTAAAGTTTTTCCGGGCAAAAATCTTAATTTGCTCGGCTTCGCCCAATGTCTTTTTGGGATCTTCCAAAAACTTCAATTTCATTTTAGCAAACATCCAATGCGGTTGCCATCCAGCCACCACAATCCATCGCTTTGCTTTGATCGCGTTTTGTAATTCAGTAATCATGGCGACTGTAGAAGAATTCACATGTTTATAATCGAGTCCATAATCTGTGACTACTTGGTCTATTGCACGCGTGATGCCAGCGCCCTTTTCTATACCAATGATGCGTTTATCAAATTCTTTCTCATGTTTTTTTAACTCTTCAATCCTATCTATAGTTACATAATCTGGTACAACGAGGCCATTTCGGGCATGGTTATAACTTGTTCCAAGCGCTTTAAGATTTGGGAACTTAGCCACTTTGCTGCCATGAGTCAATGGCAGCCAGACATCCATATATAGATCGGTATCACCATTATTCATGGAGGCTAATATCATATCAGGGGTAGCCCGTTGGATAACGACACGATACCCTTTTTCCTCCATAATTACCTTTGCAATATGTGTCATTGCTACCCCTTCGGCCCAGCCGTCCACCATCCCAATATGGATAATATTTTTATTTCTGCCTGTCGTGCATGCGGTAAACATACACACGAACAGACAAAATACCATACTTTTTATTTTCATCATACTATGCTTTCTTTTTTACAAAACCCTGAGTAATACGATCCAAAATAATAGCAAGAATCACAACAGACAATCCGCTTTCAAAACCAAGACCAATATCCAAGTTGTTAATACCCTCAAGTACTTTTTCACCCAATCCCCCTGCAGCAATCATTCCGGCAATAACAACCATAGATAGAGACAATAGTATAGTCTGATTAATTCCTGCTAATATCGTTTTTGCAGCCAAAGGCAATTCTACTTTAAATAAGATCTGACTATTAGTTGCTCCAAATGAACGCGCAGCTTCCACGATATCTTTCGGAACAGCATCAATCCCCAAGGTTGTCAAACGCACAGCTGGAGGCATAGCAAATATAATAGTCGCAAAGGCCCCTGGTACTTTACCAATACTAAAAAATAACACTGCCGGAATCAAGTAGACAAAGGCTGGCATTGTCTGCATCAGATCCAGTAAGGGGCGAATAATGCTTGCCGCTAATTTATTTTTTGCTGCCCACACGCCCAACGGAACCGAGATAACTAATGCCGTTGCCGTAGCGACTAACACTAATGCCAAGGTCTCCATAGTAGCCGTCCAAAACCCCATCACATAAATCAATGTTAAACCTAGAACTGTGGTCAATGCAACCCCCTTTCCTGATTTCCACCAGGCTAATGCCGTAAAAAGACCGATGATGATAAAAAAGGGAATTGTGATTAATATCCACTCTAATCCAAGAATTGAGGCATTGCCAGTATTCTTTATCAGATTAAAAAATGGCTCTAAATGCGCTGTTAGCCAATTGACCGCTACGGCTATATATTGTCCTATATCAATTACTTTATTCATTTCTACTACTTATTTGCTTTCTCTTTTAATTCTATTATTTCCTCTTCATTATACTTTGTTGCTTCAATGATCAAAGACGTTTGGGTGACTATACCCAATAAACGATTATCATTATTCACAACAGCAATAGGCGACCTAATCTCAGATATGAGCGGCAACATTTCTTCCACAGTTACTTCTTTAGATACTGTTGGAACATTTGTATGAATAATCGATTCGACGGTAAGCTCCTTGCGCTTGGCCGATTGGATGACTTCACTTATATGCACAAAACCAAGAAAGGTTTCATGTGCATCTACTACAGGAAGAATTTCTATTCCTGTGCTACGCATTTTACGTAAAGCTCCCTCAGGGCCATCTTTTTTGAAACGTACTACAGTCGGTTTTTCAAACATTAAAGAGCCAGCGGAAATAATGGATTTGCGATCGACTTTTTCGACAAAGGCTTTAACATAATCACTTGCTGGATTTGTCAAGATATCTTCCGCTGTACCGATCTGTTCGATTACACCATCTCTCATAATGGCAATACGATCGCCTAATTTGATCGCCTCGTCCAAATCATGGGTAATAAAAATGATCGTTTTTTGTAAATTATCTTGTAACTCAAGCAACTGATCTTGCATTTCCGTTTTAATCAGCGGATCAAGCGCTGAAAACGCCTCATCCATAAGCAATACTTCGGGATCATTAGCAAGTGCACGAGCCAATCCAACACGTTGTTGCATTCCCCCAGATAACTGTGAGGGAAGCTGCTGTTCAAACCCGTTCAGTCCAACGGTATCAAGTGCTTGCTGCGCTTTAGATTCCCGTGTTTCACGCTCTTCCCCTCTTAATTCTAAACCAAAAGCAGCATTGCTCAATACGGTGTGATGTGGCAACAGACCAAATTTCTGGAAGACCATGCTCATCTCCGTCCTTCTCACTTCGAGAAGATCCTTATTATTTTTTCTCGTGATATCCTCCCCATTGATAAATACCTTGCCTGAAGTTGGCTCATTTAAACGATTAAGGCAACGAAGCAACGTAGATTTTCCACTTCCTGAAAGTCCCATGATAACAAAAAATTCGCCTTCAAAAATTTCGAAAGTAGCTTTATTGATGCCAATTGTACAACCTGTCTTTGCCAAGATTTCCTTTTTGGAGCATCCTTCATTTAGTAACTTCAAAGCTTCTTTCTTCTGCTTTCCAAAAACCAGCACCAAGTCTTCAACTTTTACCTTTAACTTTCTAATTTTATCCATATATTAATTTTTTTAAACACCAATAAACCACAACGGCATAAGTAATCCACTAAGGCCATACGCCTACGTTATATTTTTTTAAAATCAAATAACACTCCGGTGGAGTTCATTTGATTGAAATCCAACGAATAACAGTCCAATCAACTTATTAACTAACATACTTTACTCTCCGTTCGGTAAGAGCAATGATGAAAAATAAACTAAATGGTCTTTAAGAAACACAACAAACTGAAAAACAATATGTTATAAATAACGCAAAATGCTAGTAAATACTTTTACCTTTTAACCAAATGTTTGGATAAGTGTACGATGGATCGAACAACATGGTATATAGAACAATTTTTCATTTTCAATACGTAATAAACGCATTTATTACTTATCTTTATGCTATTGAAACAAAACTCAACCCCAGCCATGTTTATCGGCGCAGTCAAATGGTTCGACAATAACAAAGGATTTGGTACGATTGCATTACCTGCCGGAGAAGAACTCTTTGTACATATACGTAGGTTTAAAATTCCTCCAGAACATATTATTCAGCCTGGAGAAGTTATTGTCGGTGATAAGAAGGCCGATCCCAAGAGGAGTGGCTATCTCGCTCATAACTGCAGGATTCTCAAAAGGCCCGAAGATTGGAAATTCGTCATCTCACTCCTCAACAAAGAACATACAGTACACCTCCCCGACAGCCACGGTCGAGAACAAAAGCACAATTTAACCTCCTTAACAGCAAGACAACTTTTAAGAATCCAGCCCAAAGAACTTATCCCCAAAATGCTCACCGCTAATTTTGATGTTGATTTTGAGAGCACAATTTTTATTCCCTATGCCGAATTGATTGACAAAAGCATTACGGGCATATTTGAGCGCGAAACCGCATGCGATCTACTTTCCAAGGTATTCGAATACTTCGGAAAACATGTCTCCCATCAGATTTTATTTCGTGTATGGAAGGAAAGCATGTTTAAGTATATTGGCTATCCGTCGGAAGGTGACTACGAAATTCCTGAACTTGTATTTAATTTGAATGCTACAGAAATCAATTATGAGGATCTTACCCGAATTAGCACCTATAGTTTTGGAAAATCCTTCTGTGCTGATTTTGTAAATGCTTTATTTGACGACGTAGAAACAATGGACAAGAACGATCTCGAACCTTTGCTACCTTATATTGAATTTTTGGAGAACGAAGCGTCTATTGAAAAAATTCATACTCTTCTGCAAGAATAGCTGCAATGGATTACGTGTTGAAAATCGATATTCAAACCATTGCAGCTATCCATGGTGCAGACTGATCAATCGTCTGCCTTACTTTTGTACATATCCTCAGTCTTTATCTGCTATCGTAAGGAAGAATGGCTAGCAATTCATTCTGCTAAGATCACATAGACCAAGGTTGTTTGCAGGTCTTATACCTTGGGCAAATTATAGCCATTATGATACACTTTTGCCAAGTATTGGTCTGCATCTTTATCGTTAAAACTGCGCTTTTGTTTATCCCAAAATAATTTCTTTTTAGACCTATACGCTATGTTTCCCATCTGCGAGAAAATGGCTATATGCGCACCGGCTTCTATCGGAGCATTTAAACTTTCTGCTGACTTATTTCTAACGGCTTCGACAAAATTTACCATATGCTTGTCCAATCCATTATCCTGTGAACGTTGAAAAGAGACAGCATCCATTCGCCCTTTTTCTGGAATAACTTCCCAGCCCTCGCGATTTACCATCAGGGTACCGTTATTACCAATAAATGCTACTCCGTGATTCTTTTGGTAAGGCCCCAAATCAATACCTGTTGCCTGCTCCCATTGAACATTGAATCCCTCAAACTCATAGACCGTAGTTAAGCTATCTGGTGTTTCAGCAGCGTCTTCTGGATAAGCAAATTTACCCCCCGCAGCCATTACAGACACCGGATCCGACACTTTCATGCCAATCAAAGCGTAATCCAGCATATGTACTCCCCAATCGGTCATCAGACCACCTGCGTAGTCCCAATACCATCTAAAATTGAAATGAAAGCGATTGGGATTAAATGCTCGTTTTGGCGCTGGTCCTAGCCACTTATCATAATGCACTCCGGCTGGAACAGAAGCATCTGGCTGCACTGGAACACTCTTCATCCAGCCCTGATAAGCCCAAGCCTTAACAAGACGTATCTTTCCAAGTTTTCCGCTGTGGACAAAATCCATAGCATCTTTGAAATGCTGCTGACTTCGTTGCCATTGCCCGACCTGAACAACACGTTTATGCTTTTTAGCAGCTGCAACCATAATTTCACATTCGTGAATGGAGTTACCGATTGGTTTTTCGACGTATACATCTTTTCCGGCTGCAACAGCATCAACCATTTGCAGGCAATGCCAATGATCTGGCGTAGCGATAATAACAACATCAACGTCTTTTGCTTTCAGAAGATCTTTATAATCAACGTAAGCTTTCACATTTATCTGGCGCTTCTTTAATTCCTCAACTCGATTCCGCAACACATTTTCATCGACATCACATAATGCTGTACACTCCACCCCAGGTATATGCAAGATCGCATTCAAATTTGACCAGCCCATACCGTTGGTACCGATCAGCCCCACACGGACTGTATCGGCTTGAAAACCGAATACTTTAGACTGTGCAAAAAATGCTGATGCCGCCAATAGGCCCGTGCTTCGGATAAATTCTTTTCTCTCCATTGTTTAATTTGGTTTATATTGATATTGTGTTCAACACGAAGAAGATGATTAGCTTGGCATCTCCCCAGTTATAGTACTAATATAACATTTAGTCTTTAGTATGAAGAATATTAATTCAAACAAACAACCTGAGATAAAGTCGTTTGAATGTCTCAGAAGAGTCTTCGGTGAATATCAGTGCATAAGACGAACTTAATAGTAACTGACACAAATACTGCAGCGAGCAGACACCGGTGTATCAACAGCGCCATGTATTATGATCTTATTGCCGAAAAATTATCAATAATCTTCATCAAAACCAATGCTTCTTCAATCGGAGATGGATTTGGCCCGGTACCCGTGAAATATTCTACTGTACGCGAAATCATCGGCAATTGAATATTTTCAGGATGGTCAAATGTAAATTCCTTCTCTTCTAACGTAGTATGAACAGAAACAGTATTTCCAAAAATGGGAAAAGTAATACGACCAAGGCTTCCAATAATTTCACACCTGTCTATCTGATTTTCTTTGGCAACATTGAAACACCAACTTCCTTGAAACACAAGCCGGTTTTCAAACAAAATGGTCCCTGTCGTTTGATCTGCAACGGCACTTTTATCATCCTGAATTAAACTAAAACCATCATAGGATACAGGCATCCCAAAAAGATGGAGCATCAAGTCTAGCTGATGAGGGGCTAAATCAAAAAAATAACCTCCTCCGGAAACGGCAGGATCAGTACGCCAATCGCCGGCATCCTTCGTCACCAAATCTGGTGTTCTGCTTTGCCACAAACGTAGTTGCACCGTTCTCAACTCGCCGATTGCACGTTGGTCAATAAGTTCCTTAACTTTCAAAAAAAGAGGCAATGCTCTTCGATAATGTGCTACAACCAACTTTCCGCCCCTGGCTTTTACTTCCTCCAGTAAAGATTCAGCTTCCTGCGCATTTAACGTGACAGGTTTTTCTACATAAACATGTTTTCCTTTACGTAAAGCAGACAGTGCGTACGCAAGATGAGACGACGGCGGTGTCGCAATATAAATCGCATTGATATCGATATTATCAAGTAAATCTTCGGCCTGTGAATACCACAAAGGAACGTGGTGTCTCTCGGCATAGTCAGCAGCTTTGGCCGCATCCCTTCGCATGACAGCCATAAGCTGACTATTAGCAACAAGATTTAGCGCAGGCCCGCTTTTTTTTTCCGTGACATCACCACATCCGATGATGCCCCAAACAACTTTATGATTTTCCATAAGATATTTTCAAATTATTGCTAAAACGCCCCCCCATTTCTTCCCTCATCTAAGACCAATTATGTGATACCAAGATCCAAAGCGGCAACTGCTGTTTTCCGCTATACAGATTAAATATCAAGTTCATGTTCTGCTATCGGTTTGGACTGATTGCCGCATGCTAAAATTTATACCTGCAAAATACAAAACTATTTGCAACGGTTCAGCTTATTTTCCGCTTTCATATGGTCCAACCGAATGCCTTAAATATCCTATCGATTAGCAGCAAGATCAGATGAATTTGTACAATAGGCTTTGCTGAATAATTTTTTTTGCTTTGAAAAGCATTTATATTGCATATAAAAAGCATTTTATCTAAGTTTGGGGTTATCCAAAACTAAAGGGATTAATTAGGCATCACATGATCGGCAGATTTTTCAGAAAATTCTATTTACATATTGTCATATGGACAATATTACTGCTCTTACCCTTTATTATCTATCTTTACCAACCAGATAAGATTGCAGATTTCAAGCCCTATTCAGCATTATCGCATTTAGTAAATATCGTATTCCTGGCTACCCATTTTTATTTACATTGTTACATTGTCGCTCCGACCTATTTTTTCGGCCGTAGAAAGATCTTTGTGCTATTGATAGCACTGGGATTCGCTACTTATGTAGCCCTGAATTATACCATAGTCTATTTTAACCCAGATGGAGAACTCGCTCATCTGATGAAGGAGAATATTCTTTTTGTCCGCCTGGTGATCGGTCCGGGTATTATTTATTCCCTCTGTATGATTACTTCTTCCATGATCTTTCTGTATGACGAACAGGCTAGACAAAAAGAACTCAATAAACAGATTGCACTGGAAAAAACGACGGCAGAACTAACCATGTTAAAACTTCAGATCAGCCCGCATTTCCTGTTCAATACACTCAATAATATCCGTTGGCTTATCCGCAAACAGTCTCCCGATTCCGAAGGGACTATTGTTAAGCTATCTGAAATGCTTCGGTATATTCTTTATGAAGTAGATGGCCCCAAAGTCGAGCTGTTTAAAGAAATCGATCATATGCGCAACTTCATTGATTTACAAACTCTTCGTCTTCCGATTGAAGGAAATGTAAGCCTAGTTATTGAAGATACCGTCAAAAACAGGCTCATCCCCCCTCTTCTGTTCATACATTTTGTAGAAAATGCTTTCAAGTACGGTGTGGACAGTAAAACTGCACCCCAGATACAATTTCAATTTAAGGAAATTGAAGGTGGAATTGTCTTCACATCCCGCAATAGAATCTTAAAACATACAGAAACACGTCCAAATGAAGGTATAGGACTGATGAATGTACATAGAAGATTGCAATTACTATATCCCAATCGTCATGATCTTAAGATTATAAAGACCGACGACGGAGATTTTGAAGTAACACTCAAACTGATGACTGATGAAGATTAAATGTATATTGATTGATGATGAACCCTTCGCGCTCAATATTCTTGAAGACGACTTATTAAATTTTGGACATATTGAGGTCGCCAGTAAATTTAATGCCACGGCCGAAGCTAAAGAATATTTAAAAGATCACCGTATTGACTTGATTTTTCTTGATATCGAAATGCCCGATCAATTGGGCACGCAATTTATTCGGGAACTCACTCCTCGCCCGCTGGTTATCTTTACCACTGCCTACCACCAATATGCAGTCGAAGGTTTCGAACTAAATGCCCTAGATTATCTCCTTAAACCGATTTCAAAGACCCGACTTGCCGCCGCAGTCCAAAAAGCGGAAGAAAGCATGCTGCTCCGTTCGAAACAACCTGCTGTACAAGATCACATTATGGTCAATGTAGAATACAAAAAGACAAGAATATCACTCCATGAGATCAGTTACATTGAAGGTTTGAAAGACTATGTAAAGATTTATCTGGTAGACCGAGAATCGCCACTTCTTACGCGTAGTAACCTACGCGGGATGGAAAAAATATTACCTACTACAGACTTTCTCCGCGTACATAATTCCTTTATCGTCAACAAAAACCGTATTGAGAAAATCTCCCAAAATAGACTAATCTTACCCGAAGCAGCTCTTCCTATTGGTAAAAAATACATCAAAAATATTGAACAGTTTACATCATATCTCCGGATTTCATCGCTCTAAAGATCCATTCGTCTACACATTCGCTCCTTCGGTCTACAGATGGTTGCATAGCTAAAAAATCCTTTTCAAATTTGTGTACTATTATGTAGCCTAATCTGCATAAAGATAGTATAGCAAAGAAAAAATGAAAAGATTGATAGCAATAGCATTAATGGCAACCACAGTTGCCGCTGTACACGCTCAAGCCCCCGCAGGAGGACGACCTGCTTTCGCAATTTCTGAAGGCCAGATCTCGGGCCAAATTGTAGACAACGAAGGGAAACCTATTTCGCAAGCTTCGGTTAATTTATTAAAGGTCATTATAGACCAAACGACAGGTAAGGAAAGGGAAATTCTTGTAAAAAGCACCAGTTCATCGGAAAACGGAAAGTTCAATTTCTCCGCCATTTCGGCAAGAGAAAAATGGAAGCTTAAAATCAGCTCTGTCGGATACACTCCAATAGACCTTTCGGTAGATTATAGCGACAATAAAGCAACAAGTAAAGATCTGGGTGCAATCAAATTGGAAAATGACAACCGTAAACTCGATGAAGTTACCGTCACCGGCCGCAAGGCACTTCTCGAAATGGACATCGACAAAAAAGTATTCAATGTGGAGAAAAATATTGTTGCTGCTGGTGGAACAGCAATTGATGTACTCCGAAATATGCCTTCGGTACAAGTCGATATTGACGGAAACGTAAAACTGAGAAATGCAGCTCCGACCATTTTTGTCGATGGAAAACCGACCACACTCACTCCCGACCAGATTCCTGCCGACGTGATCGACAAAATCGAAATTATTACAAATCCATCGGCCAAATATGACGCTTCGGGAAGTATGGCCGGTATCCTCAACATTATTCTGAAGAAAAATAAGAAAGCCGGATATAACGGTATGGTCACCCTGGGTGGAGATCGTTTTGGCGGCACCAACTTTATGGGTAGTCTAAATCTACGTCAGAATAAAGTCAATATATCACTGACCGGAATGAATATGCGCATGCGCACGAACACCGAAGGCGACAGTCGCCGTATCAGTACAATTAACGGTGTGGAGTCTGAAGTAGATCAGGATATCGAAGGCAAAACAAAAGGTATGATCACCTTTGGCCGATTGGGTGTGGATTACGATTTAAGCCCCAAAACTACCCTATCTGTTGCAGGAGTATTGGTACAAGGTAAATTTAAGCCCAATGAAAACTCAACAATATCGACCACTTCTGCGAGCAGTACCTCAATGAGCGATCGGATCTCCGAAGCTGAAAGAAGCTTCAAACCACGCGGATTGCAAGCAGGCCTTGTCCAAAAATTCAAAACTGAAGGCGAGGAATTGTCTGTCGATTTCAACTACTTTGGCGGCACCAACACATCAAACGGCCTGTATACAACCAACTATCTCAATTTCGACAGGAAGATCAGCGGAACACAGATCCAAAAAAACATCGGTTCCGGAGACAATCAGTTCATGACTGTTCAGGCAGACTATGTCAAACCATTCAAAAATGGCATGAAACTCGAAACTGGCGTACGAGCGCAGATCAATAAACTTAAAAACCTCAACAATAACTTCTTAAAAGCCGTAGATGAAGATGATTTTGAAAATATCACCGCAGCTTCAGCAAACTATAACAATAAGAACAGCGTTTATGCTGCCTATGCCTCATTGGGTGGCAATTTAAAAGATTGGGTTTCTTATAAGGTTGGTTTACGTGCCGAGAGTTCAACTTACGACGGAGAACTTCTGAATACACATGAAAAGTTCCACAATAAATACCCGCTTAGCTTATTCCCTTCGTTATTTTTGAGCAAAAAAATAACCGAAAAAGACCAAATACAGATGAGTGTAACCCGTCGTGTCAACCGTCCTAATTTTTTCCAGCTCATCCCTTTTGTTGACTACACGGATAGCTTGAATATTACGCGCGGTAACCCGGATCTTGTACCTGAATTTACTACATCCGGCGAATTGTCCTATAGTCGTACACATGGAAAAGGTACATTTTTGGCAACGGTATACTATAAACGTACAAACAACCTGATTACACATTATCTGACACAGGAACTGAATCCGGTCACAAACAAAATGGACTTCATTAACACCTATATCAATGCCAACTCCAGCAAAAATTATGGGGCGGAATTCACGTATACCAATACGCTTAAAAAATGGTGGGATCTGACGGCAGACCTTAACTTCTACAATTCTAAAATTGAAGTCGACGAACAAACACCATCGGAAGGTATGTGGACCGTATTTGGAAAATTGAACAATACGTTCAACTTACAGAAAAACTGGAATCTGCAGCTTGCCTTTGAATATCAAGGCAAAACAAATATGCCTGTAACGCAGGCTCAAACATTTGGCCCACCTATGAACCAAGCGCAAAGCTCTTCACAAGGGTATATCAAACCATTCTATGGCATCGACTTTGCCATCAAAAAAAGCTTCTTAAAGAATCAGGCTGCCTCAGCAACTCTGGCAATCAAGGATATCTTCAGAACACGAGGCAATACAATCGTTTCCTCCGGAGAAGGGTTTTCTCAAACCTATTACCGTCTTTCAAATCCACAATTGATCAAATTGAATCTTTCCTACCGCTTTGGAAAAATGGATATGAACATGTTTAAGAAAAATAAAAACACGAATGCCATGGAAGGCATACAAATGCAATAACGAATATTTTATAAAAAAAAGGGTATTTTCTAACGAAAATACCCTTTTTTTTTGTTTAATAGCCTCGAAGAAGTGGACCTCTAAAATCACCGTATCACGATCCATTATTCATTATTCAATCGATTATCTTTCAATAAAAATACCATATTTCAAAAAAAAATATTAACTTGAATACTAGAAACATTAATCACAAATGTTTTTCAATCAAAAAAGTTTGAGCGTCGACTGCGCCGAATACATCAATATTTTTTTTCACGTGTGAATAGAAAGCGGAAACGTCCGTCAAATACGCACGCAAACATTATAAAATAGTTAAAATTTGTGCCAAATTATCCTCTCGCATTAAAATGGATTACATTCTGTGCAGGCAATGTAAAAGTTTGTGGTTCACATGTAGAACATCAAGGTTTTTTATTCAAATTATGGAGGGTTACAAATTACACCATTCAAGTTAAGAACAATGAAAAATTTGTATTTACTTTATTGCAATCAAAAGGTGGTATTCATCTAATTGACCAGAAAAAATATCCGTTAGAAAGCTATCAAATTCATTTAATTTTTCCAGGACAGTCAAGTTCCTTCTCTTGTATGGAAGAGACCACTGCTTATCAGTTTAAACTCTCTAGACAAAATTTCGAAAAGCTATGTCTTTGCCTTCCTATCAATATGAAGTTACTAATGCATCACCCTATAATAGACATCACGGAATACCAATTTGAAATACTACGTAACGATTTACAACAAATAGGATCGGAACTTTCTCGAATTCAACCGCTATTTCCACTTTTAGGGAATCGTGCATCAATTAGCTTACAGGAAATTAGTCGGATTCTGATGGATCGGATTGGATATCCCCAATCGTCATCCCTTTCAGTAACTTTAAATAAATTCCTGGAGTTGATCGAGCTACATTACAAGGAGCACCATGATGTTGCCTATTATGCAGATGCGCTTAATATGACTGAAAATGCACTTAGGAAGCTCACTAAATACCATATGAGTGTTGCTCCACTTAAATTGATACACCTGCGCTTATTAAGAGAAGCTATGCATCTCCTAAGCGCTGCGCCTAATCCGATCAAGGCGACCATGATTGAACTCGGGTTTCAAGACCTGTCTACATTCTCGCATTTTTTCAAGAAACGAACAAAAATGTCTCCATCAGCATATCAACAAAAATACTTCCCGCCTAAAAATTCTTAAAGTGATTAGCATGCGATCTGATCCGGCGTTGGAATAGTCCTAAATTCATTCACAGCGGAAAAACTGCTATTTACCGACATAAATGGACAGTCTGCCTAAAAAACAAATTATTTAAAGTTCAAGTGATTAACTTCGATAACAACAAATATAACAGAGAAATTCTTATGCCTAAGATCCATTTATTAGACTATTTTCCGTCGAAGCTCATTTCGGTAAAAAGGATCAGATTCAACATGCTGCTATCGTTGATGGTTCTATATTTTATACCCTATCCACAGAATGCAAAATCCCAACAATCAGATTGGTTAACAAAAGATATCATATTTAGGAGTGAGGGCATTCAATTGGCAGGTTCCATACTTCAGCCTAAACATGCCCGTGCGGCCATTGTCCTTGTTCACGGCTCTGGGCAAGAGAAAAGGATGACGGAGTTCGCTTCATTTTTAGCCCGAAATGGTATCGCTGTATTTACCTATGACAAACGCGGGGTTGGAAAATCGGAGGGAATCTATGCGGGCCCTGAGGTTGGTACAAATAATATTGACTCCGCTAACCTCAACCTGCTTGCAAAAGATGCACAGGCGGCTGTAACAACTTTCCGTCAACAACTGGACAACCCGAATATTCCAATCGGACTTTTGGGATTTAGTCAAGCAGGATGGATCATCCCGTTGGCGGCCAACAAAAATCCATTGATCGACTTTTTTGTCTTGTATAGTGGTGCAGTAATTCCGGCACGCGAACAGCTCCGATTTCAGTTTTTCACAAACGGAAGAAAAGACTTTTGGGATAAACATACGGAAACTGAGGCTCGTCAACATGTGATGAATGATCCAGACCGTTATCAATTTATCAATACCGATCCAGTCGCATCGCTAAAAACGACAGCTGCACCTGGACTTTGGCTGTTCGGTTCGCAGGATATTCAAATACCGGTAGGCTTATCCATAGAACGCCTCAATGCATTGAAAGCGCAGGGAAAACCGTTCGAGTATTGCCTATTCCCAGCACTAGATCACAACACAAACCTTTCAGCCTCGGATGAACCAAGTGCTATTGCACTTCAATGGATTAAGAGCAGGACTAAACTCAAATTCACTCCTTCTCCTCCCGTACAAGAAAATCATAAGAATACCAAAATTTTAGGTGTCCATAAGAATTGAGATCACCTAGACTATAGCTAACAGGATAATCATAGCTATGCTGTTGCAATTCAAGTTCATTTTTATAATCTGCAACAAGTTTTTTAATGGGATTGAGACCTGTTGCGCGTCTAATAAAGCCTTTTTGTCGTCCGCCGCGCAGATATATTAATACGTCTGAACCATTTAAAATCGCTTTATCCAGTTCGGTCAGTTCTTGGTTGTAAAGTAATTTTTCCAGGACATTTTTCAGATCACCACGCGGAAAATCGCTTTCTCCCATTACAATGGAATGTGTACCGTAATTTGCGGATGAAACATAATAAGGATGATATCCAGTCTTTTTTAACTTTTCAACTTCCTCCTTGTTAAAACCCTTTACATAATCCGCTAGATCAACTTGAAGGCTAAATGCAATATGTTCCCGACGCAATAGTAAGCTGTTTGCCCTCTTTATTGTGGTCGAATCGTGATGGCGAATCAACTTCAGCACACTATCTACGTCAGGGCTGTTATTGAGATGATAACGTATCGCCCTATAGTCGAAAAACGCGCCTACAGAAGATTGCTCCAAAACAGCTGGTTCGCCCCTGCTTTTCTTTGCAAAAGCTCGAATAGCATCATAACTTGGGATAATACGAATCGAAGGTAAAGTTGGCTGTGTGGATGAAACTGTGTTTTTAAAAGGTTTATAATAAGAGCGAAGAGCGGTTAACTTTAGCTGCGGCGTCGTGTCTTTCAATCCCCATACCGTGCCCAAATAGAAATTTTTATCTACCGTACCATCTACGTAAAACTGACTCACAGAAAATCCAACAGAACGTCCTTCAAAATGATACCTTTTGCCCATTGCTATTCCATCAATCTCTGTAGCGTCAATATCAGCATCCTCTTTGTCACAACTTGACAAAAAACAAATGCTTAACAACAACAGGAATAGATATTTCATAATTTAAAAAATCAATAGTCGCTTCTGGTGAAGCACTTCTAACTCATCTACCCGTCGGACAATGGCCTTTAGATTCTTCTCAAATATATACAAAATTCCTAACCCAACATACATAAAAATAAGAATAACAACACGATACAATGCTAAGGGAGGCTACGCACCTAAAAAATTAAAATAAGATCAACTATTAATACGTGCAAAAAGATCATCTAAAACACGAAACTTTATTCATCCTTATGGAATCGACAATTTTTTTAATGATTGCCACCATTAAGTCTAATTTCCACAATCAAAAGACTATAAATAGCCAATATAGCGATTAAAACTAAAAAAACCTAACACCAAATTACAACTAATAACAGTTTTCATTTACTTTTAATACAGTAGTTACTCATTGCTCATTCAGTGTTTACTGAATCATCAGTGAGCAAGCACTGAACGAGCACTGAACAAGCACTGTCATAATGCAGGATTTGGTTGCCCTTTGATCATAAGGTAATGCCGCTAAAAATTGAAGAAAAAAAAATGAAAAAGCTATGCTTACGTAACAAAAGGTGGATGCTGTATAGGAAGAAAAAATACTGATGACAAAATTTCGGTATAGCCCGATCATTTAGGGCCTCATAGAAGGTGATAATTAATCAAAAAAACACCCGAAAGCATGGGGTACCCCGGGTGTTTTAGCCATATTATTAACCTATTTTATGAAAAGTGCCCTTGAATGGGCAACACTAAAGTAGAAAATAACTTTGTATAAACAAAATAAAACTTTAAAAAAAAGCATTTTTTATCATTCACTAAATCGGTTAAACAGGACTTTAGCAATACGAATAGAAAAAACTAATCGTTGTTAGAAATATTGAAAGCCAGTTGCTTACAACCGGCTTTCAACCCTATATACTTTTCTTTGAACAATCTTAAAAACCGACCCCATTAATCACAACAATCTCCCCTCCTTTTTTGAGTTTAGCTGCATTTTTATTTTATAACGAAGTCAGTTTTTCAATTCACCTTAAATAAAAAGAGCATTGGAAAAACTTCCAATGCTCTTTTAGCTTGATGATTTAAAACGCTAATTAAATCAACCAGCCTTCCTATTTCTTGTCACTTATTATGCCCTTATTTTATCAGACACTGTACCGTTGCTGTTTTTAGCCAAGGTGATGTGAACCTTATATCGACTTTGTCGCCAGATTGACCTAATACTTGAACATAAGCAATCATTTTACCATGATATACCCGCTGTTTGTTATCAGTGTAATCGCCCATGTCGGCATTATTTCCTGCTTCCATTCCCAGCAGTCGTGCATTTCCAATGAGGTCGCAGGTTACTTCATCTTCTGACAGTATGACGGGTTCATCGTTGGCATCTACCAACTGCAAAGCAATTTGAATGATTGCGCCCGATTTTATGTCTTGTTCTCCAAGAATGGTGGCATGAATAGCCGTGGGCCGTTGAGTTGATTGTATTGCATGACGGACGATCTCCTTTTTATGATTGTCTAAACCTACAACTTCCAATTTGCCCGAAGTATAGGGAATATCCCAAAAGATAATACCTGTTTTCTCATCATATTTCTTTTCTTCGCCAACAAGCTTACCATTGAGTTCCAATCGTGCCTGCGCACTATTAGTATAGCAAACGACCCGAATTTTTTGTCCCTCTTGATAATTCCAAATTGGCCAAGCGTCCATAGAAGGGGCTTCATTCTTGCGCTGCCCTTCCTCCGACTCCAATGCCGACCACACATCGGTTGCTCCTGCCCCTCCTTTCAATGGATAAGTACCTAAGTAAGCCATAGGTTTATCCGACCACAGCGATTGGCGATAATAACCTCTCGGTTTGACAAATCCCGCAAAATCCAGCAGTCCCGAATAGAATCCCCGGGAAGGCCAACGTCCGGATTCGCCGAGATAATCGATTCCTGTCCATAGAAATTGACCAAAAATATGCGCATTGTCACGTACCGCTAACCAAGCAGAAAGATCATGCCTATTTTCGCTGCCGAAAATAACGCGTTCAGGAAAGCGTTGATGATCCAGTTGATAACGGCTTTCTGTATAATTGTATCCAGCGATGTCAAGTGCGCCTGGATAGGCGGTTTCGTTAGACATTGCTACACCTGCAAGCCCTGCTGTAACCGCTCTGCTTTTATCGTATTTTTTTACAACCGCGACCAAGCGTTTGGCAATATCACCCAACCGCATCGCATCAGGTGCATCCTTTTTGTAGCCCCCATACGAAGCTTGTGTAAAGCCACCCTCTTTCTTTTCTCCGTTAAGAATAGGATGTGAGTAAGGATCATTTGGATAATCCACTTCATTGCCTATACTCCACGCAAAAATCGAAAGGTGATTGCGATCTCTTTTGACCATGTCAGCAAGATCCTGCTCTCCCCAGGATTCAAAAAAGTCGTATGATCCTTCGAAGCCGGGCGTACCAAAATTCCACCCCTGCAACCATTTTCTTTTTGGAAATTCCCATTCATCAAAAGCTTCATCCATCACCAAAAGACCAAGCTCGTCACATAGTGCATACAAAGAAGATGCCTGCGGATTATGACTTGTACGAATAGCATTGACTCCCAGTGATTTTAAGGTTAGGAGACGTCGACGCCATACTTCTGGATACACTTCAGCTCCCAATACACCAGCGTCGTGGTGCAAACACACTCCTTTTACCTTCATCCACTCTCCATTTAAAGCAAACCCTTTGTTGGCATCGAACGTAAATGCTCTGAAACCAGTCTTCACCTCCGACCGATCGATCTGCTGGCTATTTTGCGTCACAATTGTCCGTAAGGTATACTGTTGGGGTTGATCCAAACTCCATAGTTTGGGGTTCGACACGCTCAACTGCTGTTGTACGGTTGCCTTATCAGTGGCACCGACTTGTACTTTTTGCGTTTTCTTTGCGACAATACGGCCTGTCATGTCAATCAACTGCTGCTCGACTGCAATTGCAGAAGATGCTGCAGCGCTATTGACCACAGTTACTTCGGTATTTAAAATTCCCTTTCCGCCTTTCATTTCTGGATAGGCGTACACACCCCATTGGTCGATATGCAGCGGATTGGCCTTAACAATCCATACATCCCGATAGATTCCAGACCCAGTATACCACCGCGAATCGGCGCTTTGGCTATGGTCTACCCTAACGGCTATGGTATTTTCTTTGCCAAACTCAATGTATGGCGTAATATCGTAAGAAAAGGACACATAACCATTAGGCCTTTTGCCAACAGATTTACCATTGATAAAGACTTCACTTCGGTTGTACACTCCCTCAAAATAGATAAAAATCTTTTTACCTTGATCGTCTGCGGGTATAGTCAATTGTTTGCGGTACCATCCTATGCCGCCGGGCAAATATCCTGTCGCACTGGCTAAATTAGGACTTAACGGGTATTTTACACTCCAATCATGTGGCAAACTCACCTGTTGCCATCCAACGCGATTCATTTCCGTTCCCGCTTTTATCTCCATGTCCCCCAAATGGAAGCGCCAGTCTGAGTTTACGCGTTCGGCGATGCCAAACCCGGGCTGTGCATATAGGGTATTGATACCTATATAGCTGGAGATCGCTAACACGGCCAACTTTCTTATTATTCTTTTCATTTTATTTATATGTAGATTTGGTTTAGTGATTAAAGCGTGGGAACTACTGGTATTACATGGCCCTCATCGTCAAAATACAACCGATCCATACACACCTCGCGATTAAATCCTGCAGCGTCACCCATATCGATGCCTTTGGGATAATTAAAACGATGGTAAACAATATACCATTCATCTTTCCCTGGAATCTGCAAAATAGAATTATGTCCTGTTCCATATATCCCCTTTGCAGGATCTTTTTGTAAGACTAGATTATTTTCCGGAACAGTGATCGGTCCATCGGGGGAAGTGGCTGTTCCATAACGTACCCGATAATTTTCACTCCGTGTATCGTCTTCTGACCAAAAGAAATAATAGCGGCCTTTACGGTAGACTACATATGCACCTTCGCGAAACGTCTTATCAGGAGTTATGACTTTTACAGTGTTTTTTTTGATGCTAACCATATCCTTGTTGAGTTCAGCTACCGCTAGATAGCCATTTCCCCAATATAGGTAGCTTTTACCAGATTTTGGATCGTTAAACGCCGCCGGATCTATCTCCTGACCACCTTTTACACCTTCAGGTTTAAAATCTATCAATGGTTTTCCCGAATCCTTAAAAGGACCTGTCGGCAAATCTGCTACCGCAACGCCTATCTTTTGCGCCGCCGTGAAATAATAATAGTATTTATAGTCGTTCTTAACTTTCTTTTCCGTAATTGTTGGTGCCCACGCATTTCTAGGTCCCCAGGCAACATCTTTTTTCAGGTCCAAAATCACCCCCTCGTCTTTCCACTTGCTGAGATCCGAGGACGAAAAGGTCTTAAAATAATAGCCGCCCCAACCGTCAAAACCATCGCTCGTAGGGTAAATGTAGTATTTTTTGGTTTTATTGGAATAGAGTACATCCGGATCAGCATAAAAACCATCCAAAACTGGATTCTTTCTAAATGTGAATTGCATGTCTTTGGGTTTTCCCCATTTGCTGGTCAGATCAATTAGTTCTTGTCTGGAAACGGGGATAATGGTACCATGTCTTGGATGGAAATCCATATCAATTTCATGATCAATAACTTTAAAACGATCAAGATCATCAGAGATGCAAAATTGATATTTTCCTTTGCCATATACATCATACATAAGGATGTATTTGTCGGACTGATTGATCTTAAAGACGCTAGATCCTTCCACAGCATCGTTCGTCTGCTGTTTATACCCTGGCTGTTCAATCCATTTTCCTGATGTCAGTGAGTCTGTTATCGCTAGTTTGATACCATTGCCGTGACCTTCAGTCTTATAGAAGAGGTAGAATAGACCATTCTTTTCAATAATATCACCATCAATACAAGATTTACCGTTTTTCGGCAGAAAAAGTACTTTAGGATCAGACTCAAAATCGGTAAACTCCTTATTAGCATAAGCGTAATAAATGATATCGGGATCGTTTCCATGCTGCATAGACCAATACACCATATATTTTCCTACCGAAGGATCAAATATTGTCTGCGGTGCCCACACCCTTTTCAAGGCTTCCTGGCCTTTAAAGCGCAGCTGAATGTCGATTGTTTGATGCGACCAATGCACAAGGTCTTGGGACTTCAACAAGACCATTCCGCGGTTGGAGTCCCAGCCTTTGGAGGAGGTCATGTCAGTCAGTACCATATAAAATGTTTTCCCATCGTCGCCACGAAGAATATGCGGGTCTCTTACACCACCAGTTTTACTGATAACCTTTGAGTCTAAGATGGGTTGATTATCGTTTAGAGCCCTATATGTATAGCCATCAGTGCTAATCGCAAAACACACAGCCTCATCAGCTACAGCGTTCCCTTTAAAATAGGCGAATAGATAACCGGCAAAATCTTTTTCTGCTGGGCCATACTTGTATTCTTGTGCGTAAACTGCCGCCGCAACATTCATCAATAAAAATGTAATAAGTGTTAATCGCATGGAGTATTTGATTTATTAAAGGTTTTTTTATTTCTCAAAAACATCCTCTTGACTCTTATTAAAGAACCAAGAGGATGAATAACTTACGTAAACAAATATGCTAATTAATAGCCAGGATTTTGCTCCAATTGTCCATTCGAAGATAATATCTCAGAGCGTGGAATCGGTAGCCAATAGTGCTTTTCTTCAAATCGGCGTCCTGAAAGCGCTTCCTTGCGTGTATACGTAAAACTCTCACCATTTTTATCTATAGTCACGCCATAAGCAGGGATATTTTCTGTTACCATCGCAATCTTCCATCTTCTGACATCGTAAAAACGATGTTCTTCAAACGCTAACTCAACTCTGCGCTCGTAACGCACTTGCTTTCTAAACTCATCTTTCGACTGTCCCATAGGAATTTCGGGCATATCGACAGATGGCCGTGTTCTAACCAAATTTAAAGCCTGTCGCGCTGTTAAGCTACCACCAGCAGGTAACACATCTGGACCGTAAGCTTCATTTGCTGCTTCTGCAAAATTCAAAAGGATTTCTGCATAGCGGAAGTAATTCCACGGTTGAAATCCCGCATTACCCCAAGGATTTTGAAGCGGATAGGCATCGTTCATAAATTTACGCAGATAGTATCCGGTTTTAGAAGTATTCCAGTTGTCACTTCCTTGCGGACTATCTTGTCCCTTTGGTATAAATGTTTCCACGGCCCTACCCCTGTATAAAGCGCCATTATATAAAATAGTCGCGTCAAAACGGGGGTCGCGGTTAACATAAGGATTTTTCGGATCGTAACCTGAAGCCGTGTTGACGGTGCCGTCCTCGTTGAAAGGGGCTTTTCCATTTTTCATTTCATAGGCATCGACTAAGTTTTGGTATGGTGTATTTCCGCCCCATCCGCCATAGCCATTCGGTCCGTTGGCAATTTCGAGGTGCACGTGATTGGCATTTTTGGTATAGTATCTTGCAAAAATAGTTTCCGGATTTCGGTCTGTTAAAAACAACGATTGGTATCCGCCCGTGTATAGCTTGTACTTATTAAGGGCGATCACCTCCTGCGCTGCATGGGCAGCGGCCGCCCAAGTTCCGACATTATACAATGGACTTGCAGCATACAAAAGTAATCTCGATTTTAAAGCCATGGCTGCAGCCTTTGTGGCCCGTCCAGCGACCCAGGTTTTGTCGTTATTTTCAGCAGGCAGCTTTTCAATCGCTTCATTCAATTCTTTGATCACATAATCCATACCTTCTTGCATGGATTTTCGCTCAAAAAGACTTGCTTTGGTTAGATCATCCTTCAATCCATATACTGTATCTCCCACCAACACAACCCGTCCAAAATTTCGAATGAGATCATGATACCTAAATGCTCTTATAAATTGAAGTTCGCCTTCCAATTGGCGCTTATGCAACGTACTCATCTGTATATTTGCCAATACTTTTTTAGCGTAATTGCACTCGCGGATACTTCGGTAGCTACGCGCCCAAAGCGACCCGGCAGCACCTAAATTTTCTGGAGACAATTGTCCCCGGGTAATAAGCCAGGTATTATCATCATTGGTATACATGGATTCGTCTGTGAGAGAAGACCACAGCGCATATTCAAATCCGCGACCGAAGCCCGGATTAGTACCATCTGCCTCATTTGATATTATTTTCTCGCCAATATATCTATTGATGACAAAGGCTTCTAAAACGGCTGTATCTGTTTCAATTGCTTCTGTAGAAATACGATCAGTTGCTGTAACGTCCAACAAATTTTTGTTGCAAGCTGAAAAGATAGTCGTTCCCAAAGCCAAAGGCAGGAAATATTTACTTAAAGATTTCATCTGTTATGTTCCTCCTTAGAATTTTAAATTTACACCTACATTAATAATTCGTTGTTGCGGATAAAATTGTCCGCTGCCGCTACTTCCCTCTGGATCATAATCTTTGACTTTTGTCCAAGTCAACAGATTGAATCCATTCGCGTAGAAGCGCAGTCCACCCAGTTTCCATCGCGAAAGAACCTCATGTGGCAGTGTATACCCTATTTCAACATTTTTCAAACGCAGAAAGGAAGCATTATTCAACCAAAAATTATTTCCATACAGCCCTCCGCTGACCGCAGAAGAAGCACGTTCGGGAACCATTGGATATGTGCCATTCGGGTTATTAACGGCATTAAATCGGTTGTCGGCCCAACTGCTGTAGAAGTTCCCTACCGTACCAGATTCGGGAAGTACATGTTGGCTAACCCTGGCTTGCCCAGAAAATAATACTGCTGCATCAAAGTTTTTATAAGCCGCATTTAAGCTAAAACCATAGGTTATCTGTGGTATATTTCCATACTTTGTCCGCAGCATATCATCTGCGGTAATCTTACCATCTTGATTATAATCTTCGAAAATTAAATCGCCTATTTGCGCACCAGGAGCTTGCGGAGATCCTTTAAGATCTGCCTCAGTTCTATTTAATCCAATAGCATTATAGAGCAGATAAGTTCCCAAAGGTCGTCCTGTCTGACGTTGGTAATCTAATGTCCCGCTTGCCTCGTCAATAAAGATAATTTTACTCTTAGCAAAGGTAAAATTACCCGACATTCCCCAGCTAAATTCTCCCGGTTTTTGATAAGACAAAGTTCCTTCAAATCCTTCGCTATTCACCCTGCCGATATTCTCCGAAGGGACTAATGGTTTGGAACTGCTCTCTTTATAGGGATTGACAATACCTGAAACTCCCGGAATCGATGCATTTCGTTCGGTCAGAATATCTGATCTCTTTTGTTTGAAATAAATGGCCTCTAATGTAAAATTCTTAAGAAATTGTGCATTTAGTCCGACGTCAAGCTTCTTCGATACTTCCCAAGTGATATCAGGATTGGCTAATTTCGCTAATTTAACATTCGGCTCGATCTGACTTTTTTCATTTAAAAGTGCGACTAATCCATTTCCCACGAGTGTATAATTATCAAAATATTGGAATGCATCCACATTATCGTTTCCAAGGCTACCGTAAGAAGCTCTCAGTTTTAAGTCATCTAAAAATCCAATCTTGTCGGAAAACCAATCTTCTTTGCTGATTCGCCATCCAGCGGACACGGAAGGGAAGTACCCCCAACGCTTATTTGAAGGAAAAATTGACGAACCATCAGCCCTGAGTTGTCCTTCAAACAAATACTTTTCGCTATAATTATACGCTATACGGCTAATGATACTTTTACGCGTGTAATTGTTGCTATATCCGGAGTTGAGATAATCTGTAGCAGCGGATCCACCTTGGGATAATTCGGGCAATTGCGTAGAAAGATAATTGAAACGCTGTGCATCGAAATACTCCAAATGTCGTTTACTCTGCTCATATCCTACAAAGGCATTGATAGCATGATCTCCAAATTTTCGTTCGAAATTCAACTTAATATTACTTGTAATCAACGACTCGTTCGTATGCGACTCAGTCAGTGTAGCTTTATTATTGTTTCCACCAACAATCGACTCCTCATAGCTATCTTTTTCTTGCTTATATTCATTTAAAACATACGGAACACTAAAATTCTTACTAAAATTTGTGGATTTATCTATTGAAAGAAAACCATCTACAGATAATCCTTCTACCCAAGGAAGTTGATAACTCGCTTTGAGGATACCGTTAAACACCTGCTTGGGATTGACAACAGTGCCACCTATATCGGTCACCATTAAAGCTGGATTAGAGCCTTCGATGCCCCGTGTAGGCAAGCCATTCGGATAATATGCACTTACTGTGGGGTAAGCACGGTAGATCGAACGGAAAATATCTCCAGCCGACGCTATCGGGAATTTGCGGTCTTCTTGTCTGCCCGAAAGCGATAGGCCAACTTTAAATCGATCGGTGATATTGGCCTCCAGATTTGTTCTAAAATTATATTGCTTATATTTCGTGACACCTTTTTTGTAGATCCCGTCTTGATAGACCGAACCTAAGGACATAAAATAGCGGACATCCTCCGTTCCTCCTGCAATAGATAGATTTTGTTGACTTTGTAAGGCGGTATTTTTCAGGGTGACATCAGCCCAGTTGGTATTGGGATACAATAAAGGATCGGATCCATCCCTAAACTTTTGAATCTGTTCTTCTGAATAGATTTGGTTCATTCCACCTGAGGAACTGTTACCATAAGCGATTTCGTTCCGCAACAGCGCATAAGTTGCCGCATCCGCCATTTTGGGCAATCTCGTTGGTGAACTAAATCCAAGATTCCCGCTATAGGTGATGGATGGCTTACCACTCTTTCCGCGTTTGGTGGTTACTAAAATTACTCCGTTAGCAGCCCTATTTCCGTAAATTGCAGCGGAAGCATCTTTCAACACCGAGATACTTTCAATATCGTTGGGGTCTAGGCGCTCCAGACCTCCTATCTGCCCCGGCACTCCATCGACAACAACCAACACGTCATTACTACCTGTTGTCGCTTGGCCCCGCACCGTGATTGATGAACCATCGTATCCAGGCTCTCCACTACGATTGTTGATCACCACTCCCGAAAATCTTCCAGCTAAAGAGTTGGACAAATTTGGCTGCGGACTTTTTACGAGATCTTTTCCTTTTACTTCTGAAATGGATCCCGTTAACGTCGCCTTTCGTTGCGTACCGTAACCTACAACGACGACATCTTCCAATACATGTTCATCACGTTCTAACTGAATAGTTAAATCTGATTTTCCATCCAATGGAATTTTTAAAGTTTTATACCCGACAAATGATACGACGAGAATACCTTTATTGGCATTGAGTTCAAACTTACCTGACATGTCTGTCTTCGTCCCTTTACCCGCCCCCTCGACGATAACACTTGCGCCAAGAATCGGTTCGTTTGATTTGTTCAAAACCTGCCCCGTAATTTTCCCTTGTTGTGCGTATACCAATGTTGGCGCAACGCTCAACAGGGTATAAAGAGAAACAATTTTTAGGTTGTTCATAAAGTAATTATGCTAATTAAACAGTAAAAAATATAATCAGGTCAGAATAGACAAAAAGATGTCGCACCATGGTTTATATTGGTTATATCAGCGGCATCGCTGCCCTTCCTCCCTAGATTTATAATTGAATTGTAAGCCAAACTTAGCGAGTTTTACCTCACCAAAACATATATAAATCCGTCAAAAAACATACAATATTCGGTCAAAATCAATGATTAGAAACCCCTAGAGCTTATTTTTCGGCCTATGGAAGCTATTTCCCCTTTCCATCTGATTTTTGGTATTCAGACGGAAGTTTGCCAAACTCTTCTTTAAAACATTGACGAAAATAGATAGCGCTATTGATACCGACCAAGAAGGAAACTTCTGTCACATTATGATTCCCGGAACGAAGCAGTTCGGCTGCCTTATGTATCCGGATCTTACGTACCAGTTGGTTGATATTCTTCCCCGTAATCCCTTTAAGTTTCCTATACAGTGTGGACTGGCTCATATTCATCCGTTCTGCTAGCGTAGCGGCGTCCAAAACTTCATCCTGCATATGCTCTTCTACAATAGTGATAAAATCCTGAACGAATGTATTCTCACGCCATAAATTATCTTTTTCCATCATTTCACCTTTTAGTTCCGGCGGATTATCCGATTTTATCTTTTGCAATACAACGGCGTTCATTATTTTTTGCTTCTGCAAAAGATTTTCAATACGTTTCAACAAAAGCATGCTCCCAATAGGCTTAGTTAGATAAGAATCAATCCCAAGCTCATAACCACGTTGTCTATCCAAATCGGTATCTCTTGCAGTTAATAAAATGATGGGGATATGACTTGTCACCCGCTCTGCTTTGAGCTTTTCAGCCAAAAGAAAGCCGTCCATATCGGGCATCATGACATCACTTAACACTAAATCAGGAACGACAGCTTGAGCACGCTCAAATCCTATAGCTCCATTTTCGGCCGTCAGTACATCATAATGATTGCTTAACACCTTCACCATGTATTCGCTCAAATCCACATCATCCTCAACCAAGAGTATCAGCGGACGAATAGGATCAAGCGAAGGACGACTTTCTTCCACAATTAACGCTGGTTCTTCAGATTTTTTAGAGACCACTCGATTTAATAAAAATCGGACTGAAACTGTTGACCCAACACCTTCCTTACTTACTACACCTATTTTTCCTTGGTGAATTGCTGTTAACTCCTTAACTAAGGCTAGACCTATTCCTGTACCTTGAACTCCAACTTTGGAGATTTGATAAAATTTTTCAAAAATTCGTTCAATATCCTTAGCAGGAATACCACAACCAGTATCTTCTACCGTTAATACCGTCCAGTTGGCAAGATTGGTTTCCTCATATTTGAGACTCAATCTGATATAACCTGCATCTGTATATTTATAGGCATTTGATAGAAGATTATCAACAATCAATTGCATAATTTCGGCATCAAACAGCGTACGAGTTTCAACTTCGGGAAAATCCGATAGTATTTGGAGTTGCGGCTTAGTGTTTAGCGTTTTATATTTATGAATGATGTCGTTGAGCAAGTCACGTAAAGATCCGGATTCAAGTACCAAAGGTTTAAATTGTGATTCCACTTTGCGAAACTCCAAAAGTTGATTCACCAACGTAAAAAGTCTATTTGCACTTTTCTGTACAGTCTGAACCAAACTTCTATTTTTTGCTGACAGCTCCCCTTCTTGTGATAAATCATCCAGAGGCCCTAAAATAAGTGTCAATGGTGTACGGAGCTCATGCGTAATTCGCGTATAAAAATTCATCCGTTCCGAGTGTAACTGCTCATCCTGTTGATGTTGCCTCTCTTTAAGTTTCAATTCGGTTTCCGCTTTCATTCTTTTGAAGTAAAAGAATATGAGTGTATAAACGATAAGCAGTATCAGAATCAAATAAACTATTTTAGCGCCTAAACTTAAATATATCGGCGGTGCAATCTTAATAAGCAGTCGTTCATATGTCTTGGACCATTGCCCATTCTTCATCCGCGTCCGGATCAACAATTCATGATCCCCATATGGAATATTCCGAAAATCTAGATTCGTCTCGTTCCCAAGGAAGATCCAATCATTGTTGAGTCCTTGTAGTTGATAACTGAATTCAACCAATCCATCCAACGCAACATCCATTACGGCAAGTTCGACACGAAAGCTATTCTCCTTATAGTTGAGGTTAATCTCATTTTTAGGCGAGGGATATTCGTCTTGTTGGGTATTTGATTCGCCGGATCTAAAAACAATAAATCGGCTTACCCGGACAGGCGATAACGGTAGATTTGAGGGGATCTCATTCGGATCAAAATAACAGATTCCGTCTTGCATTCCAAAGAACAGCCTATTTTTCAAATCTTTTCCCACGCTACCATTAATAAACCCGCCAAGTGGTAGGCCAAATGACTGATCATATTGTAGAAAGCGATTTTCTAAAGGTAGGAACCTGAGCATTCCAGACTTCGTCGAACACCAGATGTGACCATTCTGATCCTCCGCAAGACCATTGATAAACAGCCAGGCATTGCCGCCAGGAACGGACAATATTTTTAAGTCTCCAATTTTTTTCTGAGACTCCTGCAGTGCCAAACCTTGGTTTGTTGCCACCCAAATGTTATTATTCCTATCACGCAAGAGATAGTTGATGG
Organism: Sphingobacterium sp. UBA3549; assembly: GCF_002376635.1. Classification (NCBI taxonomy): domain Bacteria; kingdom Pseudomonadati; phylum Bacteroidota; class Sphingobacteriia; order Sphingobacteriales; family Sphingobacteriaceae; genus Sphingobacterium; species Sphingobacterium sp. UBA3549. The sequence goes on from NZ_DFOE01000002.1 coordinate 190,315, forward strand.
TATTATTTCGTAACCCATTCTCACTATCCATTTTTCGAATTAATTGATGATTGCTGTTGTAGATATAGAGGCCTTGTCCATAGGTGCCTACCCACATATTATGCTGCCCGTCCTCGACTAGCGTCCTAGGCGCATAGTCACCTAACATAGGGTTATTAATCAGCATTTTTTCTACAGTATGTTTTATGGGATCATATATAAATATACCTTGATATCCAGCAATCCAAATTCCTCCGCGGTGATCTTCATAAATTGCACGGACTTCTGTAACGCGCTCTCCAAGATCAATTTCATGCCATGCGGACGAGCCAGCATATCTAACAGCTACTCCACCTTTCCGCAAACCTGCCCAAACATGTTTATTGTGATCGCTAAAAGCAGTCAATATATAATCGTCCGGGCTGCCTTGCTTATGCGTTATCTGTTTGTTCAAACGACCATCTTTGTCCATCTCAATAATACCCGATCCTTCTGTTGTTAACCAAATTGTTTGGCTATTGCGAACGATGATATTACTTACTGTTGCTAGGCGATCAGGCAGCGTATTTTCTTCGGGGAATACATTAAAAAAAGGGCGTATATGATTTATAACACCAACACCTCCACCATACAACCCTAGCCAAACATTCCCAAATCGATCTGCTACAATACGTTGGACCATTGCATTATTGCCCTTTCCCAAATCAATAGTTTTTAGCTCTTTAACACCCGAGATTTGCTGATCAAAACCATATGCTGGTTGAAAAAGAAAAAGCTGAGAAGATTCAGCCCCGATCCAAATCGTATTTCCGATTTCATCAATCGTATATACAAATGGTTCATTTCCATTTTTTGATGCTCCGGCCAACGGTATGTGCATAATTTCACCTGTTGAAGGAGAATAGACAGCAAGCCCTTTTCGGGTACCTATCCAAATGTTATCGAAACGATCACAAAACAAAGCTTTCACTTCGTTATCAGGCAATTGCCCATTTGTATTTTGAACAGTCAATCTTTTGGAAGATTGACTAATAGGATTAAATATGGTCACCCCTTCATTTACATGACCAATATAAAGTATCCTGTTTCTATCTTCAGCCAACGACCAGATACTATTTTCGGGAAGACCAGGCAAACTCTTTTTATTGAAACAGCGAAATTCTTTCTTTGTGATGTCAAAATACTGTAATCCCTGATGGTAAGTTGCCAACCATAGATTGCCGTCCGCACCTTTGATCATGTCCGTAATATCGTTGGTGGCGATAGACTTCGGATTATTCGAATCGTGCGTATAATAACTGAATTTATTGGTCTTCAGATCGAGAACATTGAGCCCATTGGCACGCGTACCTATAAAAACTTTTTTATTATCGTACAGTAAGGTATTGATTTCATTACTATTGACAGACAAGCCTTCTGGTTTCTCCAAAGCGTAATAGCTCTTAAATGCTTTTCCTGCAAATCGATTTAAACCAAGCTCTGTCGCTATCCACATAAATCCTTCATCATCATGAACAAGGTCCAAGACCTGTTGATTGGTCAGACCATCTTGAATAGAAAAAAAATGAGCGCGACTAGGCTGCGCAAAAACTTGGCTCAAGTGCCACAGAAAAATAACGACAACTAGCAAATTTTTCATAGATACAACATTCACAACACCATAAAATCAAACGTCACAATAACCACAGTTTACATTCAATTGGGATACACTGCGCCCGGTCAGGAAACAGTACATTATCAAATAGTAAACAGGTTAAAATATCAAAAATAGGGTGTATTACACAATATTTCCTCGTCTAAAGGTTATTTCAGCGCTAAATATACTACATTATTCATAAATGTCGGTCAAACAGTTATAAACAGAAATTAATCGTATTAGCAACAGTAAGTGAAGCGTTTTGCGATCGAATACCTGAAATATTGGTATATTGCAGCTCATTCTAACATACTTGTGGATTACTAAAGAGTACAATTTATGAATAAAATTCTATCAACCATTCTTCTGTCCTGCGCCCTATACTTGCCAACGACAAACTTTGCGCAAAACAAAACTACTGTTCCGCAACTCATTCCTTTTCCTCAACAATTAGCATCCAATCCCGGTCTTTTTCAGCTAAAGGGACAAGAATTGGGTTACTACATCGATCCAGCGCTATCTTCTCCATCTTTATCGGGATGGATCGACCATGCGCTGTTCGGGAAATTGAATAAAAAAAGCGTTAAGCGGGCTGGTGCTTCGCTACAATTGATCAAAGGTCAAGGGCTCTCAGATGAGGCCTATGAATTGAAAATAGATCAAAAAGGCATTCAGATCGTTGCTGCTTCGGAGAAGGGGGCATTTTATGGTTTACAGACAGTTCAGCAATTATATTTACTTTCGGGCACAACAGCTAAAGTGGCTCTTCCGTATATTACAATCAAAGACCAGCCTGCTTTTCAATGGCGTGGGGTCGAACTCGATGTTGCACGCCATTTTTTCCCAAAAGAGTATCTCTATAAATTTATCGATCTCATTGCAAGCTACAAGTTCAACAAATTCCACCTCCACTTGACGGACGATCAGGGTTGGCGGATAGAAATTAAGAAGTACCCTAAACTTACCGAAGATGGTGCCTGGAGAACGTATAACAACCAAGATTCCGCCTGCTTTGTAAAGGCCAAAGAAAATCCAGACTTTAATTTGCCCAAAGAATTAATACGCACAACAAACGGAAAAGAAGAGTATGGGGGATTTTATACCCAACAGGATATCAGAGACATTGTTGCTTATGCGCAGCGCCGACAAATAGAAATCATTCCCGAAATAGATATGCCAGGGCATATGATGGTAGCTACAAAAGCTTATCCCGAACTGCTGTTGGACAGTCAAACCGCCGGCTGGGGAAAACAATTCTCCGTACCGATCAGTCCGTGGAAAGAAAGCAGTTATACTTTTGTTGAAAATGTGCTCAGTGAAATCATTGAACTATTCCCCTCCCACTATATTCATATCGGTGCCGATGAAGTAGAAAAAGATTCTTGGGCAAAATCTGCTGCTGCTAAAGCTTTTATGGAAGAAAAGCAAATTGCCAATTTACATGATCTTCAGAGCTATTTCGTCAAACGGGTAAACAATTTTATCCGTTCAAAAAATAAACAGAGCATCGGCTGGGATGAGATATTGGACGGCAGCTCAGACACTAGCATGATGGTTATGTACTGGCGTGGCTGGGAAAAAAATGCACCTAAGGAGGCTGTGAACCGCGGTCATAGGGTCGTTATGACACCCACCAATCCGCTATATTTTGATTATCTTCCGAATAGCAGCAGCCTTGATGCTGTGTATAACTTGAACGTGATACCTTCAGATATATCTAGTTCAAAAGCTCATTTGATCAAAGGTGCTCAAGCCAATATATGGACAGAAATGATTCCAACCACTGCGCGATTAGAGTTTATGATTCTCCCGCGTTTAAGTGCGCTATCTGAACGCGTATGGACCAACAAACCGTTATACGATAGCTATAGAAATCGAGTAATTTCCCACTTTGGAATCTGGGACAAAATGGGTTTGCGCTATCGCATGCCTGACCTCGAAGGTTTTGCCGAAACACAGGTGATTGTTGATGGACATTCTATATTAAAGGTCGCGAATGAACTTCCTCAAAATCCAATACACTATACCACCGACGGTAGTCTTCCAACCCAACAAAGCCCCGTACTGAAAGATTCTCTCGCAGTAAAAAAAGAAGGTCCTATTCGATTTGCAACAATCTCGTCTTCAGGTGCAAAAAGTGAGCTCTACCAAATTAATTTTAAGTATGATACCTGGAAAAAAAGTGTGAGAGTGGATGAAACAACATTGGCACCAGGCCTTAAAGCAACTTTCTTTAATGGAACTTTTGCTAATACATCTGCCATTGCCGGTCCCGAAGTACGCCACGAAGTGATCAGCAATGTATCACTAAGCGATACCATCAAAATGCCTTCTTTTGGTGCTAAAATAAGAGGATATCTCTATGTCAAAGAAAAAGGAGTCTATAATTTCTATTTCACTTGTGATGATGGTGGTGTCCTTCGGATACACGATCAGCCTGTCGTCGATAATGATGGACAGCATGCGCCAATTATGAAAAGTGGACAGATTGCGTTAGAACCTGGCTACCATTCAATTGCTATAGATTTCATCGAAGCAGGTGGAGGATTCACCCTAAAACTTCAATATAGCGTCAAAGATTCACCGGTGATCGATATCCCCAAAGCATCTTTTTTCCATAAGAAAGATTAGTAAGATCAATAGAAAATGTATAGTAGCATATCCCCAGTGAAGTTGATAGCACTGGGGATATTTAATGGTATATGAATGTGGGGCTTTCCTTTAATCCCTTTGCTTTTGCTAAGAAAAGGAAATAATATCTTTTTTTCGGGTTATCCAGCCCATATATATTGAGGATTGAAAGAATCGAACAGGAGGTTCAAATCCAGCTTCTTCACAGAGTTCGGCTAAGCGCTCTTCAGAAACATGCAACAATTCATGTTCGATTCGTTGCAATCTTTGAGCGACCTGTGTCTCATCTATGCCCTTAGGCAGAAGAAGTCTCAACAGCCGCAAGTTTTGCTGAATTTGCTCCTTATTGCCTGTTATATCTAATAATACCAATGGTGCTTGAGACATCATTCTTTTACAAATATCTTGCAACATACCCAATTTTTCGCCATCGTCTTTTAAAAAGTGTAATACAAGCAAAAGCGTCGCGGCGCCATATTGTTTTCCTTCATCCAAATCACTTACTAGACCTTCCACAAGGTTAACATTCTCATCTGCTTCAAATTTCTCCCTCGCTTGACCAATCATCTCGGGTGAGGGATCGACCCCTGTTATTTTCCAAGATTCTGATGTGTCGACAAAGCGTTCGATTTCATTTCCTGTACCACATCCGACCACTAATAAATCTTTGTGCTCTATTTCGGACAGGATCTTAGGCAACTGATCTAAAAAATAATGGTAATTGGGGATCCAGGTTTCAACAAATTCATCATAGCCACTTGCACGTTCATTTTCAAACAGTTCTACTGTATTCATAATCATAAGAATAATCGTTTAACTTACATAAGTAGAGATATACCCTATCTTATTCCAATATACAAGCAAAGATAGTTATTTAAAATAATTCTAAATAACTATATTCATAGTCGTCCAACTGTGGTAGATGAAGCATCCAATTGCTTTAGTTTTGAATTGCTTTAGGCTATTTGACCGTTACAGCAAAAGCGTATTCATCTGGAGGAAGACATTGTGAAGCATCACAAGCTTGCCATTCCACAGTGCCTTTTACTGTCGCCGCTCCTTTAGTAAGAGAAACTTTTTGTTGAAAGATTACCTCATTGGTGAAATACCCTACATCCATTTTGAAAACCTCTTCGTGTTTGATCTTGGGTTTTGGTTCGGCCGTATTACCGACTAGCGCATAATCAGTAGCTTTACTGAAATTAAAGGAAGTTGATATCGGGCCACCATCTTTCACATGTTGGGAATATATGTGCCAACCATTTTGAATAGTCGCCTTAACGTAAATAATTGCTTCCTTGTTATTGAGTTTTTTACTAGCAACAGTCCATTTAACAGGTTTATGAATCTGAGCAAAAGCACCTGTAATGGAAAACATAACCAAGGTTGCTAAAATTAAAATCTTTTTCATCTTTTTATAAATTTTTCAGTTTATTATTTTATTGGCATTAGATATAAACAGTATCCTTACTACAAGAACCTGCACCTGAATACACACGTCAATATTCGTTATAAACAGAATAAAACACAACCATATTATATTTAAACAATAAATTTTACAAAAAATAACGCCATAAGCCATATTATTTTCATTTTAAATAATGGAATTTTATCAAATTCAATAATAAGTTCAAAAGAACTATTGCTTTGAAACAATAGCTCAATTCAGATAATGCTGTTTGCCGATCAGCATTTCAGCAACGCTAAGAGCATAACATTATTTTATAATCACCTTTTTGAGAAATTAGCTGTAAATTATGTTATTTCAAATTTATATCATGGCAATACCAACTACAAAAGAGGAACTCCTTAAAGCGATCCAAACAAATCACAACAAGCTCGTCCATGAACTGTCCAGTATTCCCATTGATCAAACCAGTTTATTGACATTAGAAGGACATAGCAAAGGAACGCTAATGAGTGTAAATAACCTACTTTCTTATTTGATTGGATGGGGTGAATTGGTTCTCAAATGGAATAGGAAAAGCGAGGAAAACAGCCACATCGAACTCCCTGAGACAGGCTTTAAATGGAATGAACTAGGCAAATTAGCGCAAAAATTCTACCGGGATTATGCCGATTTAGATTTTACGACTCTGTGTACGAAACTCAATCAAACATTTTTTAAAATCTCGGATTTAATTGAGCAAAAAACAAACTATGAACTCTATGGAGTGACGTGGTATGGCAAATGGACCTTAGGCCGCATGATACAATTTAATACCGCTTCACCATATCAAAATGCAACCGGGAGAATTCGTAAATGGAAAAAAATACAAAAAAATAACCAGCAATTGGATTCGGTTAATGAATAAAAAAGATTAAATATAGTAAACCATCGTTCGATAAATATTGTTATTCAATAAACAGATATATATTTATTACTATGGGAAATTTATTATATACAATTGCAGTTATTTTGGTGCTCATATGGGCCATCAGCTTTTTTGGCGGCTTTGTGGGCGGGGGACTAATCCATATACTATTGGTAATCGCTATCATTGCGGTTCTCCTTCGTGTTATTAAAGGAAATGCATAACTGGTCGGGCCGTTGCTCCTGTCATAAAAAAGGCTCCCCAATTTTCAATACTGAGAAGCCTTTTTTATACATTTAATATGAAGCACACTATATATTAAGATCTCCCTCTTTACCTATATCTTCTGTCTCGCCTGTTACTCTCGACTTAAGCATTTTAAACAAGTTGACAATCATATTAGAGTTTGAATCCCAATAATGAGCATCTTGGGGAATAACTTTTAACAATTTAATATTTGGATCTTCTTTCCCTTTTTCAAACCAGCCTTCCATCATCTTGTTCCAATAACGATCTATCCTTTCTTGATCCCGCGAAAGACTCGCCTCGCCATTTATACTGAGAAAGGTATAATTTCCAGGATCTGCGTAAAACAAAGAAACTCTTGAATCTTGTGAAAGATTTGTAAAGGTTTCACTTTCTGCCGAACAGATATACCAAATGTTACCTTCTTTATCAACTTCTTGTCTACTCATCGGGACACCATGGGGATAGTCCGAATCTTTTGGAAAAGAGCACACTGTACCTACGTCAATCTTATCAACGATTTCTTTTAGCTTTTCTAAAGCGTCTTTATCACTTAAATTATTCTCTGCCATAATACTATTTTTAATAAAGAACAACGTCCCCTCATAAATCGTTTTCTATTTAACCAAATTCAGGCAGTATACTTTATACTTTACATAAAAGGGGACTATACTTTTTAAAATTAAAACACGTAATTCTACGCGCGTTATTTACTAACAATATTAGTATTTTTACCTATGTAAAAATGATGTATTGAATATGTTTGGATTTGATGATAAACTACAGATACTAGCGGATGCTGCTAAATATGACGTAAGCTGCAGCTCAAGCGGAAGTAAGCGAAAAAATAGTGGTGGTATCGGTGATTCATCAGCAAGTGGTATCTGCCATACGTATACCGAAGATGGGCGCTGTGTTTCCCTTCTAAAAATCTTAATGACTAACTTTTGCATTTACGATTGCTCCTTTTGTGTGAGTCGGCGCAGCAATGATGTGCAGCGGGCAGCATTTTCGGTTAAGGAAGTTGTCGAATTGACGATGAATTTCTACCGTCGAAATTATATTGAGGGACTTTTTTTAAGCTCAGGTATTTTTAAATCTGCAGACTATACCATGGAACGCTTAATGTTAGTTGTCAAGAAGCTTCGAACTGAAGAGCGGTTTAATGGTTATATTCATCTTAAGGCTATTCCTGGAGCAAGTGAATCTCTGTTAAAAGAAGCAGGTCTATATGTTGACCGTATGAGTGTAAATCTCGAAATACCTACTGAGGAAGGACTAAAACTTGTCGCTCCCGAAAAAGATCATCAATCTGTTCGCGAACCGTTGACAATAATTAAAAATGAAATCCAAAATCTTCAGCAGGACCGAAAAATCAATAAGAAAACACCTTTATTTGTGCCGGCAGGACAAAGTACACAAATGGTTATTGGGGCAACACCAGAGAGTGATTTCCAAATTATGCTGGCTGCAAATACATTCTATAAAGATTATAATCTCAAAAGGGTTTATTATTCGGGTTACATTCCTATAAATGCAACGGACTCCAACCTTCCTCAAATTGGAACAGCACCACCGCTGGTTCGTGAAAATAGACTTTATCAAACAGATTGGTTACTTCGATTTTATGGCTTTTCGCTTCATGAAATACTTAATAGTAAACATCAGGACCTCGATCTAGAAATAGATCCTAAACTTGCTTGGGCACTTCGCAACCCACAATTCTTCCCTATTGACATTAACACCGCTACCTATAATTGGATCATACGAATTCCGGGGATAGGAAGACAATCCGCTAAAAAAATAATACAGGCACGCAAATATGGAAAATTAAAAGAACAGCAAGTGCAAAAAATTGGAATAGCTTATAATCGAGCGAAATATTTTATGCTTTGTCAGGACACATTGATCACTGCGGGCTTTCACTATCCGGAAAAAATCAGAAAGTCCATTCTGGAACATAATCCCCAGTCGCAAATTAAAGGTCCGAATAGCCAGTTAACTTTATTTTAATGGACTATATTTTTGACGGCAGTTATTTGGGTTATCTGTGTTGCGTATTTGAAGCGTTTGAAAGGAAAGAGTTCGACAGCATTCCTAAAACAGGAAAAGCGGCAGAAATTACTCTTTTTTCGGAAAAACGACTGATTTCAACAGATAATAAGAAAGCTAACCGCATTCTCACAGGGATGGAAAAAATAATTGGAAAGCAAGAAACGATTTTTTTTTACCATAATTTTCTGTCCGATAATCAGATCGAATGGCTCAATGGATTTCGGCTGATTGTCGAATTATTTCGCAAAAAACAATTGGATATTCATAATTATGGTTATCCTCCTATACTACGTTTGCATCAATCGATTAAAAAGATCAATCGGGAACGGCACCGTATGAAAGCATTTATACGATTTGTCAAATCTAATGACCATCTGTATACAGCGGTTGTTGAGCCCGATTTTAATGTCATTCCACTTGTTGTACAATTTTTTAAAAATCGATTTGCAGACCAATGTTGGTTAATTTATGATTTAAGAAGAAATTATGGCTTTCATTATGATGGAAATACTATTGTCGAAGTATCGCCAAATGAAAGTGATGAAATTCGAGATCCATATCAACTAGAAGTGGATCTCGATCCTCAAGAAAAGGCTTATCAGCATCTTTGGAAAACCTACTTTAAGAGTACAACCATTGAATCACGTAAAAATCTGAAACTTCATTTAAGGCATGTTCCGAAACGTTACTGGAAATATCTAGTAGAAAAAATATAGCTTTCTAAGCATGTAAATATCAAATATTCGTCATCATCTTGATCCACCAAATAATTTGCTTACCAACCAAATTACAAGAGCAACAACCACTACAACTAATAGAATACCAGACCATACGCCGGCTTTAAATATACCTTCAATCGCTGCACAACTTGATACGAGCACCAATAAACTCGACATCAGTGCAAATGGAATTATCTTTTTCATAAATACCTGTTTTAATTATTAATCTGAAATAAAGACAATATTGGCCTGAAAATGTTTTACCTCAAACATGTTCAGGTTATTATTACGCCAAACTCGGGTCGAACTTATAATTGCATCGCATTTAATACCCGCATTACACGTATTTTTTTGTTAAAAAGTGAAAACTCTACGCGATTTAACGCTTAAAAATACGGGTAGCTCGTAATTAGCGGATTTTAGGTATAGCATTTGATTCTACTTAACCAAATACAAATTAGTTAAGAAACAATAATTGAATAAAGATATGGACACTATCAACCAAAAAGCACAAAAAATGGGATTAGAAAAAGGCTATTATCTACTATTGATGGCTATTTTAGATTTACCTGCTGAAGAAGAGAAAAAATCCAGAAAGAAAAAATAAGTTTGAATCTCCGCCACATCAGTTATGGACGGATAAGAGATTTAAGTCAAAGCCTTTTCCAGCTATATGAAAAAGGCTTTTCGTATTTTTTTAAAAACAAATTATTGCTCCATTATTGGGCATAAAGATGATGCATCGCACTATTGTTCGGTCCTTGACAATAGACATATAGAATTTTAAAATTCGATTAAAAGCCTAAAAACGCGCCCAGGATCGCTTAGCCATGATTCTAAAGCTAACTGTGCATCTTCTACACGATATACTCCTGTTATAAGCCGTTCGATTGGGCACTTTTTCATTTTCAAATAATGCATTACCGCTGCAAAATCTTTCGCTGTGGCATTGCGTGAACCTCTGATATCCAACTCTTTTTTGACAAAAAACTGTGTATCAAAAGGGATAGCTTCTTTTGCATAACCTATATACATAACCCGGCCTGTATACGCAGCGGCATCAATCGCCGCTAAATAGGTTTCCTTGCGTCCTACGGCTTCAATAACAACGTCAGCTCCCATAGAGTGCGTCAATATATCCAAGCTAGCCGCCAAGTCTTCCTCAGCGCTATTGATGGTAAATGTCGCTCCGAGACTTTTTGCCAACTCAAGTTTTTCTTTGCTCACGTCAACTGCTATAACGGTGGCACCCCGTAAAGCAGACCGAACAATCGCTCCAACTCCGATCATACCACATCCCAACACCAATACGATATCGCTGTCGGTGACATCGGCCCGATCAACGGCGTGGAAACCTACACTCATAGGCTCCACCAAGGCCAATTCTTTGGACGATAGTTGTCCACCCACAATGACCTTTTGTATTGGTACGACAAGGTATTCTGTCATGGCACCGTCGCGCTGTACCCCCATCGTTTCATTGTAGCGGCAAGCATTAGGTCGATTATTTTTACATGCAGTACAAATACCGCAGTTCGAATACGGATTTACGGTAACTCTGTTACCAATCTTAATATCAGGTCCAACATCAGTCCCCAATCCAACTACTGTTGCCCCAATTTCATGTCCAGGTATAACCGGTAGCTGAACTAATGGATTCAAGCCCCGAAATGTATTCAAATCAGAGCCGCAGAAACCAACATAATCTATTTTTAAAAGGACATGTCCATCCTTAACGGTAGGCTGAGGAATATCCGTGATTTCCACACGTCCCTCTTTTACTATTTTTATAGCTTTCATTTATAAATGGCATCAAGATTTAAATAGCACTTGCGATTGTTATTTATCACAACAAAGCTCAAGCTCAAACTTAAGAGATTTACTGGCTTGAGATCTTTGATACTATGGTATAGCCAAAAATAATTATATAGAACGGATAAAGAAACTCCATTAACGATAAAAAATAACACGATATCGATGCAAGCGCAATGATCCACTACCATACTGCTAGCAACGAAAATAAAAAATTAGCAAACTAAATACCAAACACTTACATACTGTTTAAGAGAGAAAAATATGTAAAAAAACGCTATATACAGATAAATCAACTATAACATTATCGATATTTACACTTTAAAAACGCTATTCTTTTTAAGAAAACGACTAATATTGTATCTAACTATTTCTTCTTCGCGTAATGATAAATAACGAAAATAATAAACTTGATTTTACACTATTGAACATTGGCTATGCGGAACATCAGGCGAATTGGAATTTCAAAGATATTCAGAGCCCTTTTGCGCGGATACACTATGTGTGTGAAGGAGAAGCATCAATAATTTTAACGGGCGAAACCATCAAACTTCGGCCCGGCCATCTCTATCTCACACCTGCGTATATCCAACATAGCTACGCTTGTTCCACTAAACTATCACTCTACTATATCCATATCTATGAAAATCCAGAGTTAAGATCGAGTATTTTCGACCGCTACTCTTTCCCGAAGGAAATCAAATCAGATCAGCTGATAGCAACAGTCATTCAGCATCTCTACGATTTAAATCCCGGTCGTGAGTTAAAAATGTATGACCCGAAAGGTTATGATAATTCAACAGAATTAATGAAAAACATGGCGCTGCAAACGGCGTCACCTATCGCCAGAGCAGCCGAAAACCAAGCTATCATCCATTTACTAATGAGCCGATTTCTAGCCGAAGCAACGAACAAAATACCACAGGTGGAAAAACGACTCTTGCGTGTACTTGATTACATAGACGAAAATATCCATCATCCGATCGCTATAGAACAACTTGCCAATCTGATTTTTATATCCAAAGATCACCTTATCCGACTGTTCAAAAAACACATGAATGCCACACCTGTACATTACATCAATCAAAAGAAAATAGAAAAAGCACAATTGATGATGTTAATCGATGAAGATAATATCCAACAATTGTGCTTTAAATTAGGTTTTGAAAATATCTCTTACTTTAATCGACTATTTAAAAAATTCACAGGTGAAACACCAATGAGTTACAAACGCCGAATAAGTAGATAAATCGTGCTTCACATCATCTATGACGACAATCCATCGATTGGTATAATGTGACCTTTCTCATCATATGTTAACTCAATAACTTTCATGCTTCTCAACCAGGTCTTTCCTCCTGAGGGCACTGAATCATGATAAAATAGATACCATTTACCTTTGAATTCCAAGATACTATGATGAGTGGTCCAACCGACAACCGGTGATAGAATTACACCCTGATAGGTAAATGGACCATATGGATTGTCTCCAGTGGCATAACAGATTAAATGACTATCTCCTGTAGAATAGGAAAAATAGTATCTCCCTTGATATTTGTGCATCCACGAAGCTTCAAAAAATCGCTTTTCCGTGTCCCCATGTTTCAATGGCGTGCCATTTTTATCCAAAATGACAAGATCCTTTGGCTCTTCCGAAAATTCCAGCATATCAGCAGACAGCTTGACAACTTTTGGAGACAAAGCATCTTCGTGATCTTGAGGCAATTCATTGGGAGATATAATCTTATTATTTCGATAAAATTGGAGCTGCCCCCCCCAGATACCGCCAAAATACAGATAATAGTCTCCACTAGTATCTTTAAATGCACAAGGGTCAATACTATAACTACCCTTAATTGGATGCTCCTGCGGAATAAATGGCCCATAGGGCTGACTTGCAACAGCAACACCTAGTCTGAAAACATCATTTTTATCCTTCATGGAAAAATACATATAGTACGTTCCGTTTTTCTCAGTCACATCTGAATCCCAAAGCTGACGACCAGCCCAAGGAATGTCTTTTACATCTAACACCTTACCATGATCAACCACATCCCCCTCAATATCCTCAAGAGAAAATACGTGGTAATCCTGCATATCAAAATGGTCTCCATTGTCATTTTCCGGTATTCCACTTTCTCGATCATGAGAGGGATAAATGTAAATTTTATCTTCAAAAACATGTGCTGATGGATCAGCCATATAATCTTTGGGATATAAATACTTGCTCTTATTCATGCTTACTATTTCTTTTTTTTTTGTGTTAATGAAGTGATATCTTTTAAAAAGGGCTTAGGCTGATAATTCCGGTCAAATAATAATGGATAGTCTGTACGTCCCGGAATAGGCCAACCGTTCTTCCATGAGTCTCCGTCACCAACACCCCACAACGTCACACGTGATATTTTATCCTTATGTTTGAGGTATAACTTAAAAAACGCTACGTATCGACTCCCCAACTCATCCATTTTCGCTGCAGGCAACCCTTTTTCGTATGGATTCATCTCCTTGGTATAAGCATATTGCTCTCCAATTTCGGCGCCCATATTAGGTCGAGCATGCGGCAAAACCGAAATATCCATTTCAGTAACCATTACTTTCGCATCAAGTCCCGCAAATCCAAGTATAGTTTTTTCGACCTCATCAATAGGTGGATTATCCAGTGCATTGTGCTCTTGCATACCAATTCCGCTGACGCGACCACCCGCTGCTTTTACTTGACGAATCATTTTAATAATGCCTTTTCTTTTTTCTGGAACGGCGGTTGAATAATCGTTATAATATAACTCCGCATTTGGATCTGCCTCATGTGCAAATTTAAATGCCAATTCAATAAACTGAGGACCAATAATATCGTAAAATTTACTTTTGCGCCATTCTCCATTATCCAATATGGCCTCATTCACCACATCCCATCCGTGCACCCGTCCTTTATAGCGGGATACTACAGTATGAATATGCTTCCGCATGCGTGCTATAAGTACGTCTCGAGACACCTCTTTTCCATTTTTATCTACAAAAAACCAATCTGGTGTCTGGGAATGCCAGATGAGCGTATGCCCAATAATCTGCATTTTATTCTTTTCGCCAAACAATACGAAACGATCCGCATCTTTAAAATCGAACACGCCTTCCTGTGGCTGCAGGAACATACTTTTCATACAATTTTCCGCTACAATGGAATTGAAATGCTTTTTGACGACCGCTACTGCGGCGGCATCCCGCTCCCAGATTTGATCAAGGTTTAAAGCCGTTCCTATAAAAAACTTACCTTCAAATGCATCCTTTAAAGTCAACGTATCAGTTGCCACCTTCAGTTTTTGCGAGGTAGCTGAAGCAGGTAGATTTGATAGCAAGGCTGCTACGGCCACAACAATAGTTTTTAACATCTTCATGATTATTTTTAATTAATAAGTATGTCTAGACTCTATGTCCTGATTGATTGCATCAATAGTCTTATCGTCCAGTTCGTATTTGGAAATAACATACATAGCCACTACCAAGAGTATTGCCGGAATAATGGCTACCAACCATAGAATTCCCATTTCAGCACGTGCTGACTGGGCTGTTGCATTATCTTTGTCAAAGTTAACATATGCCAACACCAGTCCCGGCACCACACCTCCAAGGGCCATCCCGGCTTTGTAAAAAATACCGGTAAGCGCATTGACAATACCTGAAATACGCTTCCCAGTTTTATATTCGCCATAGGAAATGACTTCAGGAACGAGCGCCCACATATATCCCGTTGCGACAATTACTCCGGTTGACTTGATAAACTGAGCAGTCAATACCAAAACAATATTCCCCTTGAGGTTTTCATTGGATGAAATGACATATAGCATCAGCATTCCGAGGATTGCAATAGTCAAGAAAACATAGAACATCTGCTTTTTACCAATTGCGCGTTTGATGGCTGGCACTAAAGGCATAAAAATAAAAGCAGGCAAAGATCCTAATGCCATAAAATATGGTAGCATATCCGGAGCATGTACATTATAAATCATGTAGTATGATCCTGCCGAGTTACCGATTGCCATCATAGCAAATGCAGTAATGAAAAAAAATGCCAAAATACGCAAAGGGCGATTATGCTTAAATTCTCGCCACAGGTCGGAAACGTGAACATTATCCGTATCCTTCTCATCCATAATGACACGTTCTTTTGTTTGTGAAAAGCAAAAGATTAAAAGCACTAATCCAACTAAAGCATAGATCAGCATCGTTGCAAACCAGGCTTCGGCAGAATCTTTCGAGTTTATCTTTCCATCTGGAGAGAAATACTTTACGACAAGCGGTACACCATATCCAACGGCCAGTCCCCCCACGTTCGCCATAAACATACGTGTAGATGTCAGTTTTGTAATCTCATCCGTATCTCTGGTCAAGGAGGCATTTAAAGCACCATACGGAACATTCACCAACGTGTACAACATCGATAAACCAACATAGGTGATATAAGCATAGGTTAAAGATCCCGAAAAGCCATTCCAAAAACACAAAATTGCAAATCCTGTCAGCGGAATTCCTCCCAGCACCAAATAAGACCTATACTTTCCCATGCGGGGATTTCTTTTATCAACAAATGCGCCTACGATGGGGTCCCATAGTACATCGACAATTCGAACAATGAGAAACATGACCCCTGCAGAAGCTGCAGAGATCCCATAAACATTGGTATAAAAAATCAGTAGATACATCGAAACAGTCTGGTAAATGAGATTCTGTGCGAGGTCGCCAGCACCAAACCCTACGCGCTGCTTCGTTGAAAGCTTGTAAAAACCTCTGAAAGGCTTCACTTCTGTCATATTTTGGTCCATATAATTGGTTATTCGATTAGTTATATTACAATGGTAAAACTACAAGTAGCTTTTTTCCATTACCCATTACAAATGTTTTATATTCCAATAAAAATGTTTAAAAAACCAACTTAACAAAGAATAAATCGATAAAAATCTTCATCGTAAGCACTGAGCCCTTCCTGTAAAAAAGAACTTCTTTAAAAATAAATCTAACTGTCGCTATGCGGATAGCAGAAATGATATTATCAAAGATATTACGTAGCCTGAAAAATATAGGCTGCCCAAACTTTTTTTGGACAGCCCATTTCTACCTGCTATTAAACTGCTTAGTTTTTACCGTTTAATTCGTAGTATATTTTACCACATAGCTTTTTGTTTGCCCCCTATAAAGGCAATCAACTTGAGCGTAATCCGTCGGCGAAGTGGCTTGATTCACTTTAATCTTAACTTCAGGATTATCGGCGGTCGCTTTTACCAAAGGAATGTTTTTACTTTTTGCTTCCATCGGAAAGGAAACTTCATAAACATGATAACCAATAATACCGTTCTGATCCGTAGATCGTACAGGAATGGATGGCAAAGCTAGTTTGGTCCCATTTACTGTAATGGTGACCGAAGGTGGTATTGGACGTTCAATTTTTTTATCTTTTGAACTAAATCCTAGGCCTATAAAATCGAAAAGCGGCTTTCCTTCCTCACCCTCAGCAACTAAAAATAACGCGTGTTTACCGTCCAATTGATCTACAAATTTGGAGACGTCGACCGTGAATTGCTTGACTTCAGCAGCAGAATTCGCCGGAACAGAAATTTGGGCAATTCGTTTACCTTTCCAGGTTTCGTTATCCCAAGGGCCATCTAACCATACGTTGACCTTAAATGCAGCTTTTGTTTTTGGTGTAATAAACACATTGAAAGCAGTTTGATTTCCAATTTTGGTTCCCTCAAAAGCTTTCAATCCAAACTTATCCTGATCTAAACCTCCAAATCCGAAATATTTAAAACCTGCAATATTTCCGTTTTTCATATTTGTCACCGGCATATGATTATCCCATACATCCCATGAATCCTGTTGCAAACTGATATCAGACAGGTAGCAAGCATATCCAGCCGAATAATACTGATAGGGATTTAATCCATAAAAATGAAATCCTTCCGATGTCACCTCTGCACCTTTATACTCTTTGCCCTGTTTATCTTTAATAGTCAAATTCTCTTGAAAAGGGTCAAACGCTCTTAGGGACACCATTCCGCCATCTTTAACACTTTTCTCATCCCAAGATACTTTGATAGGTTCAACCACCGCCTGACGTGCAAAGCCAAATCCACGCGGTGGTCTATGGTAAAATACATACCATTGTCCATTGATCAGTTCGATACTACCATGTGTGTTATGACCTGCATTGCTCGTTTCAATAGCAGATCCGTCCTTGTTTAAGACTGGAGCACGTGAATCGACTAAAACGCCGCCGCTCTTCCATGGTCCTAGTGGTGAGTCTGCTACCGCATAGCGCAAAGTGGAATTTGAACTTCCTACGCCATATTCCGGGCCGGAGTAACCACTATATACCGAAACATACTTGTTTCCCACTTTACGAATGGATGATGCTTCAAAAAAATTAAAGGTTCCCAAATCCTCACCTTCGAAAATATTAGGATAGGAAGTTCCTTTTGGGTCGCGTAATTCGCCATATCGCGCACTTGCCGGCAATAAATAATTGATCACCTCCGTACCAGGCCTCAACGAATACATTGTTTTCTGATCCAGTTGTGCAGCCATAGAACGTTGGAATCCCCAAAAACCATATGCCCGGAATCCAATGTCAAAATCAGGATCTTGAGGGTCCGTAACGTATTCGATATAAATTGCAGGATCAAATCCTAAGATACTTCCAGGTAAAGTACGCTTGCCATCTTCAGTCAGATTGACAGGTTTAAAGGGACCATTAGGCCTGTCACCTTTAACAACCATCGCTTCACGGCCCTCACCCCTGCTATGGGGAAACAAGTAATAATCCTTTTTTCCATCTTTTCGCTTAACCTCTACAAGATCTGGCGCGTACATCACATCCCATTTACCATCGATCGCGTATGTAAAAATAGCTCCCTCGTCCCGCCAGCTGCTCAAATTCTCAATGGGAGCTGACCACATTCTAATGTCAGGCCCACAATAACTGCTAAAACGTAAGTCGTGGGAACCAATGATGTAAGCACGATATTTCCCAGGCTGGTCAGGATCTTCGAAAACACGGGGTTCGCCATCCGGAAGATGCTCCCATAGCGGTAGGTAAGGATTTCCTATAGACTGGTGCACAAACCCCTTACTAGGATCGTTGAGGTGGTTTTGCTGCTGCCCAAGGGCTGTTGCTGCTGATAAAATTCCTGTAACGGATAATAAAAATACCATTGTCCGTTTTTTTAAGACAATATTTAGTCCCTTCATAAATTGAGTAAATTAATTTTTCTTAAATTGCTGAGTTATCTTGTATGCTGTTGCATTTTTTCTATTGGCTCAAATTACTTTGCGTCAAGTTACTATCTTACCTCCCAAATTTCCAGCAATCGAAAAACAGGATATTTGATGGTGCCTTACCTTTAAAAACAAAATATAGATCGTGTAGTCCCGATACTTTATCCGACAGTGCAGTCTCAACTGTAGTCCATCTGTCATCTCCCCCCGTCATCGGCACCTGTATCGTAGCTAACAACGCTCCATCAAGCGCTCCCGAGCGTACTTCCATACGGATACCTCCATTATGAGTAGTTCCTACCCGTGCAAAAAAATTACGCGCTCCATCCGCGCCAAAGTCAACATTCTTCACACAGGTGAAAGCTCCATCTTTTTTTGCCTTTATAAAAACACCCACCTTTTTATTTTGGTAGGATTTAACGTGTTCGGACCAAGCGATCGTTTCAGCCTGATGAAGTTCATAGGGATTCACTTTGCCGGTCGCATGAGTAATTCCAGTCGTCATTTTCATTGGATCGATACTGCCGTCTGGATTAAAATTCAGTTCCTGAACAGCGACAGATCGCGTAAAGCCCCCCCCTCCAGGTAAGGCCCCATTATGGTAAAAGAAATAGGTTTTTCCTTTAAAATCGACAATGCCAGGATGATTTGTGAATGCTTTTCCTTGCGCAGGCATGATTATACCCCCGTACTTCCAAGGTCCCTCGGCTTTATCGCTTGTGGAATAACCAATAAATTCAGGCAAAGGACCTCCCGGCCAAAAAAGATAATACAAACTATTTCTTTTATACAACCAAGGCCCTTCCTCATAGGTCGTAGGTCGCTTCGGGTCGCCCTCCCTCTTTCCGAACGATGCTGCAGTCATCGGAACCTCAACAATATCACCTTTATAGGAGATCATATCTTCATTTAGCTTAACATATTTCAGCTGGGGGTTACCCCAATACATATGAGCTTGGCCGTCATCATCAATAAACACAGTAGGATCGATATCTCCCCATTCAGTTTGCAATAATGGTTTTCCCAGAGGATCATAAAATGGTCCCAATGGGCTATCTCCGACAGCGACGCCGATCGCACCTCGATTGTTCACTTTGGAAATAACAGGTACATAAAGATAAAATTTACCATTTTTTTCAACACATTGCGCCGCCCAAGCATCCCCTTTTGCCCATTCAAAATCTGTATAAGAAAGAATTGCACCGTGATCGGTCCAATTCACCATATCATCGGTTGAATACACACGCCAATTGTTCATGTTAAACCAGGTGGATTCTTCCTCATCCTGTGTAGTATACAGATAGAGTCGGTTGTTATACACCAAAGGGGCTGGATCCGCAGTATAAGCAGTCTGCACAATGGGGTTTTGTGCCCTTAATTTACCCACCATGACGAAGAATAGGAGCAAAAATCCGAATTGGGATTGTATAAAAAAACGTTTCATCATATCATCTTAATTTGTCAAATGGAAATAATCAAAATCTACATAACCACCAGCGGATTTAGCTGCATAGTTGAATAGTCCGAACCGATAGCCCATAAAATGAGGAATGGTATAACTCATTTTTAACTCATTACCTATCCTGTTCCAATTGCGCCCATCGGTACTATAAAAAAATTGAGCGAGATCTCTTTTGTTTGTAAAGTCACAGCTTGCTTTAAGATAGATGCGCTGCTGTTTAAGGCCAACCTTGGCCACCTCTTGCGGTACGCCTGTCGTCGCATTGATCATCACCAATGATTTTGTATTTCCTTCCATACGGACACCAACTAACCCATAATTTTTTTGCAATAGCGATAGGCCCGCAAAATCACCATCTTTCATGTTAGCAACCTCTATAGCAATAGCGGCACTGCAAGTCGGCCCGATGGTACGCTGGGTGAGGGTGTTTTTGGCCGAGAGAAAATCGTCGGTGCGATCGCCAGTATGCATTCTCAAAAAGCCCGTTCGCGCTGTTACAGACCATAGATTATTGTCTGGATTATGGTTCCACTGCCACACCAGTGGAAGAGCCGCATCTCCATGTTTCCGGTCAAAATCATCGGAGTTAACGATTCCGGGAATTAAACTTTTATTTGCAGGAAGATTTAAGGTAGTCGGCACTTTTCCGCCGATACCGAGCACGGGCCATCCATCTTCCCATATGACAGGGACCAAAAATGGAATACGTCCTACAGCACCATAATCCTGAAAAAGATACGCATACCATTTTCCTTCGGGCATATCAATCAGCCCCCCCTGGGCCACACCTTGATCCTGCAAAACCACTTTCCCTTCATACGGACCTTCCAGTTGACTTGCCCGATGGACAATCACCGTGCGCATTCCTCCAGCTGGCCATGAAATATTAAAAAGGTAATAAAAGCCATTGATCTTAAACATTTGGGACCCCTCAGCCGGTAAACCCACTTTACCTTCTTTAGGTTTAGCAGGTAAAGAAGCATCATCTAATAACACGCGTTCTGTCCCAGCTTTAATACCTGAAAAGTCGGGCGACAATTCGGCAATATGGATCTGTCCGCTACCCCAGATCATATAAATTTTTCCTTGGTCAAAGAATAAACTATGATCGTGCATCATCGGCCTAAACTCGGTAGAAACCCAAGTTCCCCCCTCAATATCTGCCGTGCGATAGACATGTGTTTTACCTGTATTGGAAGAAAATGTACTTACATAGTACTGTCCATCATGAAAGCGTAAACTGCTTGCCCAGGAACCGTGCCCATAGGCATTCTTCTGATTCGACAAATTGAGCTCATCCTGATCTCCAAGACGATCATACACATAATTAACCAAGGTCCAATTGACTAGATCTTTGGATTTCATTATCGGAACCCCGGGGTTCATGTGCATGGTGGTGCTACTCATGTAATAGGTATCACCAACGCGTATCATGGACATATCGGGTACATCGGCAAAGATGATTGGATTACGGGCTTGCTGCGCTAATGAATCCAAAAACAGGATCATAAAGCAGAAGACAAAAGCACTAATTTTCATTCTTAACATAGTAAAATGATTAAATGGTCACATTAATTCAGTCAGCCGTTAAAGTGTAGTATTTTCCTGGCATGGTCAGCACATCGTATTCGTAATAGTGAGGTAATTTAATTCCTTTCAGATGTGATTCAGCTGACTGGATAGGTTTTGGTGTTCGCATTGGAGCGAGCAGCGCATTGCGCTGATGACCTTTTGCGATCTGAATTCCAGGCCCTTCCAACGCCGAAGCTGCACGAAGCCGCAAATTGCCCCCTACGGTAGAAAATACCCTCACTTCCTTTATCTTTCCTTCTTTCCACTGCATTTCAATTTCAAATCCGCCACGCGCCTTTATGCCTTTTACCCATCCCTCGCCCCACCGATCGGGAATTGCTGGCAGGAGATGCACAGCACCATCGTGACTTTGGACCAGCATTTCTGCCACACCTGCTGTTAGCCCAAAATTACCATCTATCTGAAATGGAGGATGTGCTGTAAAAAGATTAGGATAGGTACGTCCCTCTGGATGCTTTTCATCAGAAAGGGTTAGCATATTTTTTATAATTTCGTACGCATGGTTTCCATCCAAAAGGCGGGTCCATAAGTTTATTTTCCAGCCGATCGACCATCCTGTTGCGAAATCCCCGCGATAAATCAATGAATTACGGGCTGCTTCAAACAATTCAGGTGTGCCAAAAGGTGAAATTTGGCTCCCTGGAAATAATCCATATAGGTGTGAAATATGCCGATGTTGATTTTGCGGATCGTCCACATCTTCCATCCATTCTTGTAGCTGGTTATATCGACCGATATGCATCGGTGGAATACGGCAAGCCGTAGTTAGCAATGTATCCCTGTAACTAGAATCGATACCCAAAACTTCTGCAGCCAAAGCGGTACGCATGAGCATGTCATAACACAGCTGGTTATCCATCGTCACTCCGGCAGCGAGTGGACCTTGTTCGGGCGAAATTGAAGGACTCAAAACAAGCCACTGCTGATCTGGATATCCACGATGCACTATAAGTGTAGACAAAAGAAAATCACAAGCGCCTTTCATAGCGGGGTAATATTGCTTTAAAAAAAAACGATCTCCCGTAAAAAGGTAATGCTCCCATACATGTTGCGACAACCACAGCCCCCCACTGGGCCACATTCCAGCTGCCGCAAAATCAATAGGACTCGTCACACGCCAAATATCTGTATTATGATGAGCTACCCAACCGGATGCATTATACAATGTTTTTGCCGTCTCTTTTCCACTTTCACTGAGTTCTTTAATCATGGAAAATAATGGCTGAAGGGTTCCTGACAGGTTAGTTACATTCGCAGGCCAATAGTTCATTTCCGTATTGATATTGATCGTATATTTACTGTCCCAAGCGGGCTGCATGGAGGGGTTCCAGATGCCTTGTAAGTTAGCAGGTTGACCACCTGGCTGCGAAGAACAGATAAGTAAATATCGGCCGAATTGAGCCAATAGGGTAACTAGCGCTGGATCCTGCGTATGGGCAAAATTAGCAATTCGTGTTGAAATAGGCTGTTGCTGTTCGTCGTTGACGCTGCCCAAATGCAGTTGAAAAAGGTTAAACTGCTTATTGTAAGCGGTTTTATGCTGCTGAAAAGCTAACTGATAATCCTTTCTCATCGCTTTTTGCAACCTTTCCGTAGCCCCCTTGGAGGGATCCGATCCCAACTGTTTATAATTTTTGAAATTACTCGCCATTGAAATATAAAGACGAATGGAAGTGGCATCTTTTATAGTAATCGATTCGTCATCCACAACTAGCTCTCCATCCGTAAGGTTTACTCCGGTATGGATCTGATAAACAACCTCCCCTTTAACACCTTCATGATCAGTACCTCGTCCTTCCAAAACAAGTCGATCACCGCTCTTAAAAATAGTATGCTTCGACTCATTCTCATACGCCAAGGTGCAGTTAAGTTTCCCTTTCATGCTCGATCGGATCTGCATTACGATCACATCATCAGCAAAGGAAGTGAAAACCTCCCTCGTATATTTTACTCCATCTACTGTATAATGAGAACGCGCTACAGCGTGCTCGATATCCAATTCACGATAATAGTCCTGATAGTTATCATGCCCCGGAAATCGCAACAGAATATTGCCGGCAGTTTGATAAGGCATACCATGGGTCTTTGTAAAGAAAGTTTCATTTGCAAGCTTTTCAGCTTCAGCTGATTTCCCATCAAATATATAATCCTGAATAGTTTTTAATGCCCCACTGCCTTTCGGGTTATCGTTCCGATAAGGGCCACCCGCCCAAATAGTTTCCTCATTGAGCTGCAGGCGTTCACACGATGGAATTCCATAAAACATAGTACCCAACCGACCATTTCCTAGCGGTAAGGCTTGCTCCCATATCTTTTCGTCTGCCGGCCGATCATACCATAGGGTTAAAGCCGACTGCTTTTGCGCAAACAAAAGTGTTGTATGCAATGTTACGATTCCAATGAATGTGATGATATGCTTCCAAATAAGGTTTTCAATCATTTCTCTTAATCCTAATTTTTACCGTTTCGGACTTAAACCTCAGTCTTATCCACGTTAAACCCAGACAGGCAAAATGCGTACTAGTTTATTCCTACTTAAAAGGGGATTTATTTTTTATTTTTAAATAGCAATTGCGAAACATTATAAAGGTCATTTTTCCACACATTGAAATCATGTCCTCCAGGCTCCAGATAATAAATATGAGGCACCCCATTTTGCGAAAGGTATTCGTGCGTACGTTTACTAATATGAAGCAAGCCATCCTGATCACCACAGGATATCCACAGTAGTTTTAGTTTGTCTTTAGCTTCTTGTGGATTAGGGAGTAAATCTTGTGGCATCTTCGTATTGGGTGCAGAAGAAAAGCCTCCTACCCAAGCGAACGTGTCCATATGAGCCAGTCCAAAATTCAGCGACTGACCGCCCCCCATCGATAATCCAAAAATCGCACGGTGTTCGCGATCTTTGATAACGGGAAACTGATTTTCAACATAGGGAATAAGGTCATTGAGAAGATCTTGTTCAAAAGTCGAAAACGCTGCAACCCGATCAGGTGCCATCACATTACCACCAGCTCGATCATCCTGCATAGCGCGGCCATTCGGCATAATCACCAGCATGGGTTCCATTTTTCCCTCGGCATATAGATTATCGAAAATAACCTGCGGGGTTCCATGTCTGAACCATTCCCTTTCATCCCCACCTATTCCATGCAGCAAGTACATTACAGGATATTTTTTTGCAGCATTATATCCAGGCGGCGTATAGATTAAGGCTTTTCTCATTACCCCAACAGTTTTTGAAGGATAAACTATGGAATCTATTTTTCCAGTTGAGCCCAATGCTCGCTCAAGATCAAATCCTTGTGGAGCAGCCTGCTGAGCTTGAGCGATTAAACTGACGGAGAAAACACACAATAGTGTGCAAATTATCTTTTTCATATTATAATTGATTTACATCTCTTTCCTTTTAAGTACCCGCAGCGCAGCTGCTACGATTGCGTCTGCATTCAGGCCATATTTATCCATCAATGCACTCGGTGGCCCCGATTCACCGAAGCTATCATTCACAGCCACATATTCCTGCGGCCTCGGCATTTTCTTTGTCAGCAATTGTGCGACACTATCGCCAAGTCCACCGATACGGTTATGTTCTTCAGCGGTAACGACACAGCCGGTTTTAGCAATAGAATTCAGTATGGCATGTTCATCCAAAGGTTTGATGGTATGGATATTAATGATCTCGGCGTCAATACCCAAAGTTTCCAACTCTTCGCCCGCACGGATGGCTTCCCACACAAGATGCCCTGTCGCCAATATAGTCACTGCGGTGCCTGGATTCAGCATCACGGCTTCACCAATCACAAATTCCTGATCTTCGGGCGTAAAAACCGGCACCACGGGACGACCAAATCGCAGGTAAACTGGCCCCTTATGTTTAGCAGCAGCTAGTGTCGCGGCCTTCGTCTGGTTATAATCGCAAGGATTGATAACAGTCATTCCAGGAAGCATTTTCATCAATCCGATATCTTCCAATATCTGATGGGTCGCCCCATCTTCACCCAACGTCAGACCAGCATGTGAAGCTGCTATTTTTACATTTTTATCCGAATAAGCAATTGATTGCCGAATTTGGTCGTATACTCGCCCTGTTGAAAAATTAGCAAACGTTCCTGTGAAAGGTATTTTTCCACCGATGGTAAGTCCAGCCGCGATTCCCATCATATTTGCCTCTGCAATCCCTATCTGAAAAAAGCGTTCAGGAAAGGCTTTGATAAAATCGTTCATTTTTAGCGAACCGATCAGGTCGGCACATAGTGCGACCACATTTTCGTCCTGCTTTCCTGCTTCAAGCAAACCGGCTCCAAATCCCGAACGCGTGTCTTTCGACTCTGTATATGTATATTTTTTCATGTTAATCTATTTCAAAATCCTTTGCGTATTAAGCGATATAATCCCCCAATGTTTCTGCATTCTGATTTAAGGCCAAGCTTAGTTGCTCATCGTTGGGAGCAATGCCATGCCATTTATGTGAACCCATCATAAAGTCGACGCCATTCCCCATTTCCGTATGTAACAACACCATTACTGGCATGCCTACGCCAATTGAAGCTTGAGCTTTTCGAAGTCCCGAAATCACCGATTCAATATCATTTCCTCGCATAATTTCAATAACGGTCCAGCCAAATGCCATCCATTTTCGCGGTAGATCGCCCAGCGAAAGCACATCATTGGTAGCGCCATCAATCTGAGCGCCATTGTAATCTACAATGGCAATCAAATTGTCCATTTTGTTATGCGCGGCATACATAGCCGCTTCCCATACTTGGCCTTCCTGTAATTCGCCATCCCCCATCAATGCATAAACTAAATGATTGTCATGGTTTAGCTTTTTAGCCTGTGCAGCACCAATAGCGACAGAAAGCCCCTGTCCTAAAGACCCTGAAGCAACACGAATACCAGGAAGTCCTTCATGCGTCGTGGGGTGTCCCTGAAGGCGTGAATTGAGTTTTCTGAAGGTGGAAAGTTCATCTACCGGAAAATAATCTGCCCGTGCAAGAACACTGTAAAAAACGGGAGATATATGTCCATTGGAAAGGAAAAATAGATCCTCTCCTATGCCGTCCAAGTCAAAATGGTCGTTTCGCTGCATCAACTCAAAGTATAGGCACACCAACAATTCGGTACAACCCAACGATCCCCCAGGATGTCCTGACTGGCATCCATGCACCATTCGGATTATATCTCTCCGTACCTGCTTAACAATAGCTTCTAAATTATGTATACTATGTTTTGTCATGACCATCTCAATTGTTACTTTGCGCAGCAACGCGTTTATGATCAGCTAAAAATTGCGCTAGTCCACTATCCGTTAACGGGTGTTTTAATAGTGAAAAGATCGCCTGCAAGGGCCCTGTCATCACATCTGCGCCTATTTTGGCACAACCCAGAATATGCGCACTGTGGCGTACCGAAGCCGCAAGAATCTGGGTTGGGAAAGCGTAATTATCAAATATCGTCCGTATTTCGCGGATCAGTGCCAGCCCATCGACAGATATATCATCCAGCCTGCCCACAAAAGGTGATACATAGGTTGCTCCGGCTTTAGCGGCTAAGAGCGCCTGACCAGCTGAAAATACCAAGGTACAGTTGGTCTTAATTCCCTTAGTACTAAAATATTTGATAGCTTTAATACCGTCTTCGGTCATCGGGACCTTAACCACAATCTTATTGTCTAAAGCCGCCAAGAGCATACCCTCTTCAATCATTGAACTGTAATCAGTTGAGATCACTTCAGCACTTACATCACCGTCTACAATATCACAGATAGCTTTGTAATGTGCGTGAACATGAACCGTTCCTGCAATTCCCTCTTTTGCCATCAGCGAAGGGTTGGTCGTTACACCATCTAGGACACCTAAATTCTGAGCCAAGCGAATCTCACTGAGACTTGCTGTATCGATAAAAAATTTCATTTTTTTTAGTTGATTAGTTTTGTATTCGCTAGCTCCCTAGCGATTGGTTATAAGACAAAACTATTGTTTTCAGGTAGATAGGATTGCAACAAATAAAAAAAAGAAGGGTAAAAATGTTTAAAACAGCATACCCTTCTAAAAAAGTAATCTAACACAACCTTTTAAACAACTATTATATACCGCTCACACAGACGCGCTTTTCTGCGATTGAATATATTCACTCGGCGTCATCTGATACTTCGCTTTGAAGACTTTTGTAAAATAGTTTGGATTGGCAAATCCCGTTTCATAGGCAATTTCAGAAATAGACTTATCACTTTTCTCTAACAGGCTCGCAGCCTTTTCTAATTTTACTGAACGGATAAAATCTACGGGTGACATACCCGTAAGTTCCAATAATTTGTTATACAGGGAGGCTCTGCTCATCAACGTATGAGCACTTAACGCTTCCACCGATAATTGTGGATTGTCAACATTATCGTGGACATACTTGAGTACCTTTTGTAAAAATTTATCCTTTTCGGATTCTATAGTGACTTCGGGCGCCAAAATAGATACCTGTTTACTATAGACTTCCTTGAACGCCTGATTTAGCTGCAACAAGCTATTAACCTTAGCGACTAGTACATCCATATCAAACGGCTTAGTCAGGTAACCGACTGCTCCCGACTCAAGGCCACAGACAAGTCCATTATCGACATGTGAAGCAGTCAGTAAAACGACCGGGATATGTTTTGTCCGTTTATCCTGGGCAAGCTTCTGAGAAAATTCCATACCATTCATATAAGGCATCTGAACATCGCTCACCACGAGATCGGGATGATGAAAAAGCGCCTTTTGCCAGCCGTCCTTCCCGTTCGTAGCTTCAATGATCTGATAATGCTCTTTTAAGGACTCGTAGAGATAATACCTAAAATCTTCATCGTCTTCAATAATCAGTACTAGTGGGCTCTGCCTAAGTTCAGTTGGCTGTACCGCCGTTATCGCTTCACAATCGGGCACCTCTTCATATTGCGGTTCAGCCTGATCCAACCACAGATCAAATTTAAAGACACTGCCGCTGCCCGGTTGGCTGTCTACAGAAATCTCACCACGGTACATCTGAACAAATGATTGGGCAATCGATAGCCCAATTCCAGAACCTTGACTTGCCACTTTACCCTCATTATCGTATTGGAAAAAGCTTTCAAATATGGACTTTTGAAGCTCCTCCGGAACACCGATACCTGTGTCACGAACTTCAAGATTGACATGAAGCTTTTTGTCGACCATATTTGCCATTGTTATACTTACGGCGATATCCCCGCCCTTTTTTGTAAATTTAAAGGCATTATAAATTAAATTAAATAAAATACGTTCAATCTTATTGCGGTCAAAACGGCAATACAATTTTTCCTGACAGGGAACAAAGGAATAATCTATACCTTTTTGTAAAGCCATGTCCTGAAAGGAGCGGTATACTTCCTGTACAAACGACACCAATTCACCATCCTCGTCCTGCAATTTTAGCTCATGGTATTCCATTTTACGAAAATCGAGCAACTGATTGACCAAATTCAATAGCCGGCGGGCGTTGCGGCTGATCAAATTAAGCTGATCGCCCAGTTTGTTATCTTTACTTTTGGCCAATAACGCATCGATGGGTCCCATGATTAAAGAGATTGGTGTGCGAAATTCATGACTCAAATTGGTTAAAAACCTGATCTTCATCGCATCCAACTGATGTTTGGTCTCAGCATCTCTTTTTTGCTGTTCAATAAGCTGCCTCGCCTGAATACGTTCCTGCTCCAGCGCAAATTTTTGCTTTAACTTTTGAATTCCTCGATGCCTGATAGACAAAAGTACCCCAGCAAAGGCAAACACATAAAATAAATAAGCATAAATTGTTCGCCAAAAAGGTGGTGCAACGTGAATAGCTATCGATTTAATTTCCCTGTTCCAAATGCCATCATTGTTACTTGCACGTACCTCAAAGACATAATCTCCAGGATCTAAATTAGTGTAATAGGCGCTGTTTTCCTTTCCGTTTCGAATCCAGTTTTTGTCAAAACCGACAAGGCGGTACTCATATTGGTTATCTTCGGGCACGGTGAGGTTCAGCGCAGCAAAAGAAATGGAAAAATTCTGCTTATACTTCAGGTTGATACGATCCGCAGTCAGGAGCGACTGTTGTATTGGACCTTTGTCTGAAGGTTGAATAATCACATTGTCAATTTTTAGATCCGTTAGTGCGACCCTGGCAGGATTACTATTCGTTTTTAAATGAGCAGGATAAAAATGGTTAAAACCCTTCTGACCGCCAAAGTAAATTTCACCATCATCTGTTTTCAACGATGCTCCAAGCATAAAAGCCCCTTCTTGTAATCCTACGGCATTTGAATAGTTTTTAAACTTATTATTTGTCAGAGAGTAACAACTCAATCCTTTATTAGTCGAAAACCAAATCCGCCCCATATCGTCTTCAATAATACTCTGGATCGCGCCATTCAGTAAACCATCTTTCTCGGAAAGAGTCTCAAACAATGTCTTCCCTTTTCGTAGCAAACCCACCCCATTTCCATTTGTTCCGACCCACAAATTGCCCTTTTTATCGGTATGTACAGCTAATATATAATTGCTTGGAAGCTTACTTTTTGCTTTATCATAAGTTATAGTATGTCGTTTAATAGGGTCGTACATCACTAGACCCGATCCATAGGTACCTATCCACATGTTATGTTCTTCATCTTCCGCCAGCGCACGTATAAAATTCCCAGGCAACTCGATCCCATCATCTGACGGCTCCTCTCGCTTGTATTTTTTGACAATCCCGCTTCCCTTTTGGATGATGTTTATACCACCTCCATTTGTCCCAACCCAGGTGTCTCCCCGGAAGTCAACTTTTAAACAAAAGATGTCGTTATTATTTAAGTTGTCTGTCCTATTGCCAACGGTGTATCGTTTGACATTTCCAGAATTGAAATCATAACAAACCACCCCTTGCTGATAAGTACCGATCCAAAGTTGATCGAGCTTTCTTTCCAAGGCTAGTACCGTAAGATCTTTAGGCAGGCTAGCAGAAAGTGTAAAAGGTGACAATCGATCAGCTGTTCGATCATATTTCCAAATACCACCACCATCAACTCCCAAAAAGATCTTATTTTGATAAGCAGCAAACGAGGTTACGATGGCCGGATCGCCATTCCTTCCTTCCAAAAAGTCAAGACTTTTTAAGCTAAACTGGCTTAAATTGGTATCAAACTTATTTAAGCCACCCTGAAAAGTACCAATCCAATAGATCCCGCTGCTATCCATACAAATCGACCGTATCGATTTATGAGAAAGGCTATGGACATTACTTGGGTCCGGCTTGAAGGTCCGAACGGTAAAATTATTGGTATTCAATACATCGAGACCATTATCCGTTCCGATCCATAATTCCTGCTTTTGATTATAGCACAAGGTATAAACCCGGGGGCTGCTCAACGCTCCTTTTCCGACCTCCGATTTAAATTTCTTGAATTCGGTATCTCCAGGCGTCAAATATTTAAGTCCTAGCATAGATCCCATCCAAATCCTGCCTTTATCATCTTCCACAATGGAAGTAATATCAATACCATTTCCGTAACCATCCTGTTCCGAAAGAACCTCAAAACGCTTTATGGTCTTTAAGTTTGCTGATATACGGAATATTGCGTTCTCCGACGATACCCACATATTGTTATGTCTATCCCGGAATACGCAACCCGTTACTTTACCAGCAAACGTTTCCAAAATGTATCTATAGGTGGGATCCATCTTCTTTTGTAGATTATCTACATCCAAAACATATAAAGCACCGTAAGAAGCAATCCAAATATTTCCATTCGCATCCTGGTCAATCGAATTGATTGCAGTACTCACCCATTTACCATCAGGCGTAATATTATAGGAGCGAATTCGGTCGGCTTCCCGATCATAATAACTCAATCCACCACCGTTCGTACCAATCCATATCCTCCCCTTTCTGTCTTCCTTTAACGCCGAAATATGGTTAGCCATTAAACTATTCTCCTTATTGGCGTCATACCGGTATACATTGTAATGACGTCCGTCGAAGCGATTAAGTCCATCCTCTGTTCCCAACCAAAGAAAACCATAACTGTCACGACAGATGCTATAGATAGTATTGGAAGCAAGGCCGTCCTTCGAATAATAGCGTTGAAAGGTTACGGGTTGGTTTTGCCCATAAGAAAAAAACGTCAACAACAGCCAAGTAAATAACAGTAATGTCCGTATCATATATTTAGGTGTGTAATCTGCAGCACAGAAAATCGATGCTGAACTGTCAACTAAATTATCAAATTAATACCTACTAAACTAGTCGAAACGATTATTTATGCTGTATGGATGGCAATTTTTGACATTATTTTCCTTCATTTAAACATTCTTGCTATCCAAAAAATTTAACATTGGCTAGCTTTGATTTACAATTATAAACTGATTTGAAAGGCATCTCCTAGTGTTGGAAATTGCATCTCAACCATGCAACCGGTTGCGAAACAGTTATAATAGAGAATTTAACCAATTATAATATACAATTTATGACAGTATCTGATGATCCTTGACTGTCCCCTCATATCTATCAATATGAGCTAAGGGGATAGGGATACAAAAGTATCACGCCAATTAAAGAACATTTAACCAATAATTCTTCAACCTATTTATCAATCCAAAAATGCGATGATGATTACATATAAAATCACACGAGTAAGGCGTTGGAAAAAGCTATGGGGTATAGCTAAACCATTCACTTTACTGCTTTTCCTACTTTACGTGGGGCAAGCAACACTCTTTGCACAGGCCAAAAGACAGATAAAGGGCATTGTCGTCGATAGTAACCATAAAAAAGTGAGCGGTGCATCCATTCGGGTAAAAGGCACATCGCTGGCCACGGCTACTGATGATAATGGAGCATTTACAATCCAGGTCCCGGCAGATAACACTTTGTTGACTGTTTCTAAGCTAGGATATGGCAAAATAGAAGTCGATATCCACAATAAAAACACCATTGAAGTACAGTTAACCGATCAGTCAATCGAAATCGAAGAAACGGTAGTTGTCGGGTACGGTCGTCAGAAAAAGGAGACCGTTGTAGGAGCTATTACGCAGACTTCCGGTAAAATTCTTGAGCGCGCAGGAGGTGTTTCCAGCGTAGGTGCCGCACTGACAGGCAATCTACCGGGCGTAATTACCACTGCAAGTACTGGTATGCCTGGTGAAGAGGATCCTCGTATCGTGATCCGCGGCCGTAGCACGTGGAATAATACCGACCCTTTAGTGATGGTCGATGGTGTGGAAAGGCCGTTATCCGCGGTAGATATCAGTTCTATTGAAACAATCTCTGTACTAAAAGATGCCTCGGCAACTGCTGTCTATGGTGTTAGAGGGGCAAACGGCGTTATTTTAATTACCACTAAGCGGGGTAAAGAAGGACAAATGATGATAAGGGGTACCGTCAACAACATTGTAAAGACCGTTTCCCAGCTTCCAGGCAAAATGGATTCTTATGATGCATTGATGC
Source organism: Sphingobacterium sp. UBA3549 (assembly GCF_002376635.1). Lineage (NCBI taxonomy): Bacteria > Pseudomonadati > Bacteroidota > Sphingobacteriia > Sphingobacteriales > Sphingobacteriaceae > Sphingobacterium > Sphingobacterium sp. UBA3549. Next base: position 223,489 of record NZ_DFOE01000002.1, read on the forward strand.
TACGCAATAAGGTGATTGAGTATGAATTGGGCATCAACCCTACAAGTTGGGCCGATTATTCACCGCAGGATATTATCAATAAATATCGTTTCCCGGTAGATCAAACCGAAAGAGAACGCTATGTAAATACCGATTGGGCGAAGGAACTCTTTAGAAGTCAAGCGTTTTCACAAAACAGCAGTATTAATATTGCCGGTGGCACCCCATTTGTCAAATACTTTGCTAACGCGGATTACCTCTATGAAGGCGATATGTTCCGCCAATTTGAAAACGCCAGGGGTTATAAAGCAGGCTATGGCTTCAACCGCCTTAATGTGCGCTCAAATCTGGATTTCCAGCTTACGCCAACGACCAAATTTTCAACAAATCTAGCGGGCTCCCGTGGTGTCCGAAAAAGTCCATTTGGCGGCGGCAACAATTATTCCTATTGGATTGCAGCCTACACCGTAGCTCCCGATGTAATATATCCACGATATTCGGATGGTACCTGGGGATTCAATGCGCCAAATCCGAATGCGGGAATAAACTCCGCACGTGTACTGGCCATCAGTGGAACAGAGTATACAACCACCAGCCGAATCACAACCGATTTTACACTAGAACAAGACCTCAAATTTTTGACAAAAGGACTGAATGTACGTGGAACGCTGTCACTGGACAACACCTTTGTGGAAGCCAACCGCGGTATCAACGACGCGAATAATAACACACAGAGCAAGTGGATAGATCCCAAAACTGGACTTCCGACTTACCAGATCCCTTTCGATGGCACCAATAGATTTGATTTTGTGGAAGGGATTGACTGGACAACAGGAGCAGGATTTGTTGACGACAGACTCACTTATAGAAGATTATTTTATCAGTTGCAATTAAACTATGCAACTACCATTGCTCAAAACCACAATATTTCGGCTATGGGATTAGTCAACCGGAATCAATACGGAAAAGGCAGTACTATTCCTTCCTATCGGGAAGACTGGGTATTCCGTACAACCTACAACTATAAAAACAAATATATGCTCGAATATAACGGTGCTTATACCGGTTCAGAAAAATTCGCACCTGAAAATAGATTTGCTTTTTTTAACTCAGGAGGTATTGGTTGGTTAGTTTCAGAAGAAGAGTTTTTAAAACCATTATCCTTTTTGAGTATGTTAAAGCTGCGTGGTTCTTATGGTGATATTGGTGACGACAGTGGTGGTGGGCAATTTCTCTATCTTACGCAATGGGCTTATGGCGGTACTTCAGGAATGGGTGTCGACGGTCGGTTCTCCTACTCCGATGGAAATACCAGTCCGTACATCTGGTATAAAGAAAATATACTGGGAAATCCAAATATCCGCTGGGAAAAAGTCAAGAAGCTAAACTTCGGTGTCGATTTTGGACTTTTCAATGGACAGATCTCCGGAAAGGTAGATTTCTTCAAAGATCACAGGACGAATGTGCTTATTACCGGTAGCGGACGGTCTATTCCATCCTATTTTGGTGTTGAGGCCCCAACGGCCAACCTTGGAGAGGTAGAAAATAAAGGTTATGAAGTTGAACTTAAATTTAATAAGCAACTCAATACCGAATGGAGAATATGGGCTGATATCAATTTTACCCATGCTAAGGATAAAGTCATCAATGCTGATGCAGCTGAATTGCTACCAGAATATCAGAAACCGGATAACAAACAGGTAAATCAAACCTATTCCTACGTGAGCTCGGGATATTACAATACTTGGGACGAACTTTATGGCAGCACCATTCACGAAAGCAATGATCTTGCAAAGCTTCCCGGTAATTATCACATCTTGGATTATAACGGTGATGGTATTATTGATGCCAAGGATAATATACCTTATGCCTTTCCTTCGGTTCCCCAAAATACATACAACTGTACAATTGGCTTCGACTGGAAAAATTTCAGTGTCATGACGCAATGGTATGCTGTCAATAATGTCACCCGGCAGGTTGTCTTCAATAGTTTCTCGGGACAGCTTAATCTGGCCTACGATGAAGGCTCCTATTGGTCAAAGGATAATATCAATGCCGATGTGCCACTCCCACGCTGGCTATCGCAACCGAGCAGTTATAACGCCGGCAACAGGTATATGTTTGATGGCTCATACATTCGATTAAAGACCGCTGAAATAGCCTACAATTTTAATCGTGAATCGAGCGTAATCAAGCGCATGGGGCTACAGAATCTGCGCCTATTCCTAAACGGCAACAACTTAGTATTCTGGTCGAAAATGCCCGATGACCGAGAATCCAATTACGCCGGTACAGGCTGGGCCTCCCAAGGAGCATATCCTACTGTAAAACGGTTTAATCTAGGTGCAAACATTACTTTTTAAAGCAATTAGACAGATGAAAAAATATTTCAAGGTAATCTTTATAACTGGTGTGCTGTGGTCATCCACATCATTACTCTCCTGCAATAAATATCTAGATAAAGAAGAGCAGTCCAACGTATCATCCAAAGAAGCATTTAAAAATTTTATAAACTTCCAGGGGTACACCGAAGAGCTGTATAACTGTGTAGTCAATTTCAGCAACAACTACTGGACCAACTCCTGGAACTGGGGCGAAGATGAAATAACTTCCACAGCAAACAATTTTCATTTCGTCAACAAAATAGACGAAGGTAATTTTTGGGGTTGGCAAAGAGACTTTGATGGTTGGGGTGCCGGTTGGATGGATCAGGGTGATTTCACCACCAAAAACGACGATGTATTCGCCAACCGTGCCTTCCGCGACCTATGGAGCGCCTCATGGTTTGGGCTTCGCAAAATAAGCTTAGGCTTAGAAAACATCGATAAACTGACCGAAGCAACACAAGAAGAAAAGGATCTGATCAAGGGGCAATTGTTATTTTTCCGAGGTTGGTTTCACCACCGGCTGATGGAATATTTTGGCGGTATGCCCTACATTAATTATGTACTTCCGAGCGACGAGAAGCTCCGGTTACCACGACTGAGCTATCAGGCCTGTGCAGATCTTGCCGCAGCCGATTTTAGGGAAGCGGCAAACCTTTTACCCATCGACTGGGACAATACTACTGCCGGAAAACGTACGCTGGGTAAAAACCAGTTGCGCATCAATAAGATCATGGCACTGGCCTACCTTGGCAAAAACTACCTTTGGGCAGGTAGTCCGTTGATGAACTTTCAGTCTACAGGAAGTAAAACCTATCACGCCGATTATTGTAAAAAAGCTGCCCAAGCCTTTGGCGAATTGCTTTCTCTGGTCGAAAGCGGCCAGACAAATTATGCGCTGGTACCGCTAGCGAATATCCATTTAAACTTTTATACTACCGGACAAAACTGGGCCATGCCCGGCAGCACAGAAGCTATTTTCAGAGGGCCTTACATTGATGCATGGGCATCTAACTGGGGGACGAGCAAACAATATATCCCATTGGAGGTCGGAGATGGCGACCTTAAGTTCAATCCAACCGCAAATTATGTCGACTACTATGGCATGAAAAGCGGCTTACCGATAAAGGACATTACTAAGTCCGACTCGGAGTCGGGATATAATGCCGAATATCCTTGGAAAGATCGGGATCCACGTTTTTATAAGGATATCATTTTTGACGGCACAAAAGTAGTTCAGGGCAACATGTCCGCATCAGAAGAAAAAAACCGCAACGCCAACCTATATACAGGCGGAAGCTATCGAGATACCCGTACCGGTAGTCAGACAGGCTACGTCTTACGTAAATTTATCCCTTTGACAGCCAATAAATATGACCAAGCCTATAGTTACGGAACCACGCTCCATATTTACGTCCCTTACATGCGCCTTGCCGATGTTTATCTGATGTATGCAGAAGCTGCCATGATGGCTTCCAATTCGGCTACGGGCAAAGCAGACAATTATGGTAAAACTGCGGTCGACGCAATCAATATCGTACGCGACCGGGCTGGCGTGGGACATGTGGACAGTAAGTTTCTCGGTTCTGCCGAATCCCTGCTTTCCGAGTTACGCCGCGAACGTGCTGTCGAACTTTCTTTCGAAGGGCACCGCTTTAATGATCTGCGCCGCTGGTTGTTATTGACCGAAGCGCCTTACACCTTAAAAAAAGCGGTTTCCTTTGATCGAGCAGGCGTATTTAACAACCAAGATCCGTCTCAAAATCGCGTCGTCAATATTCAAGAAAATATCATTTTGGAGCGCAAATTCACGAGCAAACACTACTGGTTGCCACTAAAAGTCAGAGATGTCAGTATGTATCCCGAGTTCTATCAGAACCCAGGCTGGTAACAAGTTTTCATTTAATCATTCAAAAAATGAAGTACAAAAAATTAACGATAGCACTATGTCTTGGATTAAGCTCGATCGCCACCACTGAAGGAATGGCCAAAGCATCACATGATCCAAACGTTATAACAGATAAAAATATATTCCGGGAATTTTTGACAGTCGCAAGTCCAGACAGTAGCGGCACAGATAGTACATCAATTGTACAAATCGCATTCCGCAAAGTTCATAAAAATGATCTCATGGGCAATGTGCAGACCATCAATATTCCTCAATTGCTCGATAAGAGCTATAATACCTACAGTCTAGAAAATCTCGACGCATTTATTCCAGGTTATAATGGAAATATTTGGGGAATGAGCGGTTATCTGGTCTTAGTGGATGGATTTCCGCGCGATGCCAACAATGTGATGCCCACAGAGATTGAGCAGATCAGTGTGCTAAAAGGAGTCAATGCCATTGCACTTTATGGGAGCCGGGCGGCCAAAGGCGTCATCAGCATTAACACAAAACGTGGAACGGCCGGGGGGCAGAAGATCAAAATCAGGGCGAATGCTGGTACCAACGCTGCGATAAGCTATCCGCAATATTTAGGCTCAGCAGAATATATGACATTGTATAACGAAGCCCGACAAAATGATGGGTTAACACCGCTTTATAGTGCTGAAACGATCTATCAGCATGCAGCTGGAACAAACCCCTTTCGCTACCCTAACGTCGATTACTATTCATCGGACTATATTAAAGATCATTACAACCGCTACGATGCTACTGCCGAAATATCGGGGGGCAACCAGCGGGCGCAATACTATACCAACTTTGGATTCTGGTCAGAAGGTTCTATGCTCAATTTTGGACAAGCGAAAAAAAATGGTGGTGCCAATAGATTTAATATGCGCGGTAATATAGATGTCAAAGTCAGCGACCTCATCTCATTAAATGTAGATGCAGCAGCCAGTTTCTATGTTTTAAAAGGAGTAAATGCAAACTATTGGGATGCAGCGGCCACGATACGGCCACATCGCTTCTCCCCACTCATCCCGATTGATATGATTGAAGAAGGAGACATCAACTCGATGGTCTATGTCAACAACAGTAATTTTCTTATCGATGGCAAATATCTCCTGGGGGGAAGTCAGCTTGACCAAACCAATGCTTTTGCAAATATTTACGCCGGTGGCACAAATCGTTATCTCAACCGGCAGTTTCAATTTAATACGGGTTTGAATTTTGACTTGAAAAATATACTGCAAGGCCTTGTTTTTAAAACTAACCTCGCCGTGGACTATCAGTCAAATTACAACCAGTCTTACAACAACAATTATGCGGTGTATCAGGCTTCATGGAATAACTACGATGGAAAAGATCGAATCAGTAGCCTCACAAAGTATGGCGATGACCGCATTTCAGGTATCCAGAATATCAGCAGCAGTACCTATCGGCAGACCATCGGACTCAATGGCTCCCTAAACTTTAACCGCACCTACAATAACAACCACCATGTTTCGGCAATCCTTTTGGCCAATGCATTTCAGATCGCTGCCTCCGGCAGCTATCATAAAGTCAGCAATGCTAACCTAGGGCTACAATTAGGCTACAACTATTCAAGCAAATATTATGTTGACTTTAGTAGCGCTTACAGCCACTCTGCAAAATTACCACAGGGAAACAGGCAAGCCCTATCCCCAACACTGGCACTTGCCTGGCGTTTGTCAAAAGAAAACTTCCTCGCCAACAGTAGTATCGTCAACGAGTTAAGATTGTCCGCTTCAGCAGGTATTCTAAACACCGATCTGGACATTAGCGATTATTTCCTTTATCAAGGCTATTACACCTACAACGACGGAGCTTGGTATAGCTGGGCAGATGGTGCATTGGTGCACTCTTTTGACAGACGAAGAGGGGACAATCCAAGCATGAAGTTTCCAAAACGCAAGGAATTTAATGTCGCCCTGGAAGGAGGACTTTACGATAACCTGATCACCTTCACTACCGCTTACTTTTTTAATCGTATGAGCGGCGGTTTGGTACAGGCTACAACACAATATCCCATGTATTTCATGACAGGTTGGCCTGTTTACTCGGATCTTCCCTATATCAATTATAACATTGACGAACGCCGGGGAATTGACTTCGGCATCAATCTGAACAAACAGATCAACCAAACTTTTGTATCGCTGGGTTTCAATGGCATGTATTATACAACAAAAGCAGTCAAGAGGGACGAACTCTATCAGTTTAGCTATCAAAATAGAGCCGGAAAGCCGCTCGATGCATTGTGGGGTTTACAGCACGACGGTTTCTATATGAGCCAGTCCGATATCGACAATTCGGCCTTCTCTTCATTTGGGGAAGTAAAGCCAGGGGATATTAAGTATAAAGATCAAAATGGAGACGGCACCATCGATACACGAGACGAAGTATATTTGGGCAAAGGCGGATGGGCGGGGTCGCCACTTACACTAGGACTGAACCTAACAGTGAAATGGAACAACTTTACCCTATTTGCAGCTGCTACAGGCCAATTCGGTGCCAAGGCCATGAAAAACAGTTCATATTTTTGGGTAGATGCAGAGGATAAATATTCGGTGGCCGTGCGTGACCGTTGGACCGAGTCGACCAAGGAGACCGCAACTTATCCACGCCTAACCACTTTCAACAGCGATAATAACTTTAGAAGTTCAGACTTTTGGCTTTATAAGAACGATCGTATAAATCTGTCCAAAGTGCAGCTTTCCTATGATTTTCCCAAACGTATACTCAGCTCCAAATTCATCCATGAACTGGGAATTTATGCCAATGGATCCAATCTGTTGATGATTGCAAAGGAAAAAGAAACCATGCAATTGAATATTGGACAAGCGCCCCAAACCCGATTTTTCAACGTCGGTCTAAAGGCTTTATTTTAATCATGAATAGTTAAAAAGAGAATGATGAAAAAAATACTAACGATAGCTATCCTGAGCAGCCTGTTATTTTCTTCCTGCGAAGATATGTTTGAGCCGGCTCTAGAGAACAATCTCGAAATTGAAACAGCCAATAGCCGTCCTTTGTATGCCCAGGGACTGCTCCTAAATGGATATAACCGGATTCCGAGCAACAGTTACAGCTTTGACGATGTAGCAACCGACAATGCCGTGAGCAACGACAAGAACAATACTTTTCTAAAAACGGCAACCGGACAGTGGACAAGCATAAACAACCCTTTCGATCAATGGCGAAACAGCTACGCAGCCATACAATATCTAAACAATTTTCTGTCCTTAACCGATCAGGTAGAATGGGCAATGGAACCAAAAGTCAGCGCCCTATTCAACGACCGGATGAAAGGCGAAGCCTACGGTCTTCGTGCGCTATTTATGTTCCATCTCCTACAAGCGCATGCCGGCAAGTCAAGTACAGGGGAAATACTGGGCGTACCTATTCATTTGACTCCCGAGACCGTCAATTCGGATTTCAATCAACCTCGAGCTTCATTTGAAGCCTGTATGCAACAGTTGTACGATGATATAAAAAATGCAGAAGACCTACTACCAATGGATTACGAAAATATAACTAGCGATGGTCAGGTTCCAGCCAAATATGCAGGATCCATAAACGCCAATGATTACAATCGTGTATTTGGCGCTACATTTAAACTACGGATGACCAAACGCATCGCACAAGCTATTCGAGCCAGAGCAGCGCTGCTGGCTGCAAGTCCAGCGTACAGTGAAGGGAGCAAAACCACTTGGGAACAAGCCGCAAACTATGCAGGACAGGTCATTCAAGCCAAAGGTGGAGCCAGTGGCATCGATCCTAAAGGATTTACCTGGTACAATAAAGATGTGGTCGATGGCCTGACCTCCGGATCCAATCCGGCCGAAATTCTTTGGCGCACCGACAAAGGAAATAGCAATAGTATGGAGCAAGACCATTTTCCGCCCACATTATTTGGCAGAGGGCGACTCAACCCGACACAGAACCTGGTCGATGCCTTCCCCATGGAGAATGGATATCCCATTGGCGATGCCAATTCGGCCTATAATACGGCCAATCCTTACGACAAAAGGGATCCCCGGTTGAAAACCTATATCATTGTCAATGGAGCAACAGCGGGGGTCAGCAACACAGCGATCAATACAACAGCCAATAGTCCAACAAATGACGGCTTAAACAAAGTGGAAACCTCCACACGGACGGGGTATTACCTGAAAAAGCTCCTACGTCAGGATGTCAATCTCAATCCATCATCTTCAACCCAGCAAATGCATTTCAACGCACGTATACGCATGACAGAAATGTATCTAGCCTATGCCGAGGCTGCTAATGAAGCTTGGGGACCTACCGGCATGGGAACCTTTACGTTCTCTGCATACGATATCATCAAAGCTATCCGCAGGCGTGCAGGTGTAGGCACCAACAATGGTGATCCATACCTCGAGCAAGTAAAAAACAATAAAGATCAAATGCGGCAGCTGATCCGAAACGAACGCCGACTGGAGCTCTGCTTTGAAGGATTTCGCTTTTGGGATATCCGCCGTTGGAAAATGGACATCAATGTCGCCGCCAAGGGAATAAGCATCACTAATAATAACTATACCGAAATACCTGTAGAAAATAGAGTCTATGAAAACTATATGAATTATGGCCCAATCCCCTACAGTGAGGTACTTAAATACAGTAATCTTATACAAAATATAGGTTGGAATTAAACTTAACAAGCACACGATGAAAAAGATCAATATCCTCTACGCGATGGCCTTAGTTAGCTTGGCGTCTTGCAAAAATAATGACTGGGAGTTCCCAGACTTTGAATTTCAATCGGTATACTTCGCCTATCAGACACCCGTCAGAACGGTAACGCTGGGCGAAGACATCTTTGACAACACCCTCGACAATCAACATAAGGTTCAAGTCATGGCGACTACGGGCGGCGTGTATAACAACAAGAAAGATATTCGTATTGACTTCGTTGTCGACAACAGCCTCACAAATGGACTCAGCTACCCGAATGGGCAGTCGATCACACCTTTGCCGACCAGTTACTACCAACTTGCCAGCAACCAGATCAGCATACCAAATGGTAGCCTCACGGGCGGTGTAGAGGTACAGCTGACAGACGCATTTTTTGCCGACCCTAAATCCTTGGAAACCTATTACGTACTTCCTCTAAGGATGACAAAAGTTGCCAATGCTGATTCTATACTATCCGGTAAAACTTCTTTACAGACAGCCAATAGGGCTATCGCATCCGATTGGGATGTCGCGCCAAAAGATTTTATCTTTTATGCACTCAAATATATCAATCCTTGGCACGGCAACTATCTCCGCCGGGGCACCGACCAAATCGTGGGCAAAGGTGCTAACAGCAACTTAACTAAAAATGTTGTCAGGCACCAGGCTTATGTCGAAAAAGATGAAGTCAAAAGCGTCAGCACAGCAGCACTTAAAAAGTCGATTTTGCCGCTATCTTTTAAGGGAACTGATGATGTTAATATCAATGTGAATCTGAACTTAACTTTTGATGATGATAACAATTGCAGCGTTAGCTCGGGCAGCGCGGGTGTATCCGCGTCAGGGACCGGAAAGTTTGTCAAACGGGGCGAAAAAAATAGCTGGGGCAATGCAGACAGAGATGCACTTTATCTATCCTATACGATCGATATGGCACAAATGAGTGTCACAAGCAAGGATACCCTCGTGATGCGGGACAGATCTGTCAAAATGGAAACTTTTACACCCACTAAAAAGTAGTATCAAATCAATTATGAACCGCGATGAAAAAAATCAATAAAACTATCGTCATCCTACTTTCGCTCGGCGCCGTATGGAGTTCATGTTCCAAATATCATGCCCTGGAATACGCCGTCGACAAACCGGAGAAAGTACTAGCGCAGGAAGATATCAATGCTTACAACCCATTAAAAAGTTATTTGGATAAGCAAGCCAACCCCAGATTTAAGCTGGGTGTGGCGCTCAATATAAACGACTATTTAAATAAAGGGGTGCTTTACCGCTTATCCAACCTAAATTTTGAAGAAATGGTCATGGGCTATGAAATGAAGCATGGTTCCATTGTGCAAGCCGACGGAAGCCTGAATCTATCTCGTGTAGAACAGCTGATCACAGCTGCACAGGAAAACAACATGGCACTGTATGGCCACACGTTGTGCTGGCATTCGGGACAGAATGCCGCCTACCTGAATAAGTTAATCGCTCCTGTGGTTATACCAGGTTCTGGAGGACCAGCTCTAGCGGGCCATGCACTAAAAATGAGCAATCCCTCTGTTGTCAATGCCTGGGAAGCACAGACTGCCACAGACATTAACCCAACGGAAATAGGGAAAGAATATGTATTGAAGATTGTAGCCAGGGGCAGTAAAGCGGGCAACATTGGTATCGATCTACAGAGCACCTCCAATTATACGGGCGACAATATGGGTTCATTGGCATTAACAACAAGCTACAAGGAATACGAACTCAAAGTGACCGCAACTGCAGCGCGTAACCGTTTTATCATCAATTTTGGTCAATATGATGGAACTATTTTCATCGACAAAGTCGTGCTGACAAAAACAGGTAGTTCGGCAAGCCTTATTGCCAACAGTGATTTTGAAAACAATATTGATGGCTGGTTTGGCTGGGGAAACAACTCCACTAGGGCACAGTCAGCAGATGGTGAGGGTTATGGCAGTCCTGGAGGCAGCACGATAGAGAAAAGCCCTGCCGAGAAAGAAGCCATACTGACCAAAGCGCTGGAGACATTTATTGCTGGTATGCTGGAAAAAACCAAAGGTTACATCAAAGCTTGGGATGTCGTCAACGAACCGATGTCCGACTGGCCAGACCAACATGCCTTAAAGACCGGAATCGGAAAGACCGATCTGGCGGATGACGAATTCTACTGGCAAGATTACTTAGGGAAAGATTATGCCGTAAAAGCCTTCCAGCTTGCCCGCAAATATGGCAATGCCAACGATCTCCTATTCATCAATGATTATGGCTTAGAAGGCAGTGGCGACAAATGTAAGGGGCTAATCGCGTATGTCAGCTACATCGAAAGCAAAGGTGTTAAAGTAGATGGGATCGGCACCCAGATGCACATTGATATCAATACCAGCAAAGACAATATCGTCAGTATGTTCAATCTATTGGCCTCCACAGGTAAGGTGATCAAAGTATCCGAGCTGGACATTGGCTTAGGAAATGGCATCAAGACTAGCAATGCCACGGCTGAAATGTATCAGAAACAAGCTGACCTGTACAGATATGTCGTTGAGAAATATCTCGAAATCATTCCAAAGGATAAGCAGTACGGTATTACCATATGGAGCCCATTGGATAGCCCCGATCAGGAGAGTTCATTCTGGCGTCGCGGAGAGCCGATTGGTTTATGGACCGAAGGATTTGTCCGAAAGCCAGCCTATCAGGCAGTGGCCGAGGCATTGGTAGCTAAAAAATAAGATCATTAATCACCCTTAAATATTTAAATTATGAGAACAAACAACATGTGGTTACTGGTGGTCTTTTTAATGACCTTCCTTTTCAGCTGTTCGCGGCTGGAAGAAAAAACGCTAACCAGCGAATCCGAAAGAAGTCTTAAATCCAATGTTTCTGCGCAAGCCGTTACAAACTGGCCTCGCCCAACTCCAACATTACATGTAGGAGGAAAGTACCTCAAAGATCCATGCGATAACAACATCGTCCTTCATGGGGTCGCCATTACTCCAAGCCCATGGTTCAACGGCTGTCAGTACGGTGCCAACTCAGGGTACTGTACCTGGGATAACTACAATGTACAAGGTGCCCTCAACTACAACAAAGCCGTCATTGACAAACTCACCAGTGCAGCCGATGGTTGGTACCTGAATTACATTCGTCTCCACATCGACCCTTATTGGACCAACGATCCAGGAGCGCCCATTCCTGAAAACGACATCTCCAGGTTTAACTATAATCGCTTGGTTACCTACACCAACCAGGTTATTATTCCTTTGATCAATCACGCCCGTAGCCGAGGTATGTATGTTATCTTACGTCCGCCGGGGGTATGCCCACACCGTATTGCAGTAAACGATGCGTATCATACTTATCTTAAGACGGTATGGACTTTTCTTTCGCAACACGCTTCACTGAAGAATGCAGACAATGTGATGTTTGAGTTGGCCAACGAGCCCGTTGAAATATTGGGAACAAATGGTACCTGGGGGATGACTGGCAACGAGCATTTCGCTGCACTGAAAAATTTCTTCCAGCCATTGGTAAATATTATCCGTAACAACGGTGCCAATAACGTATGCTGGATACCCGGTACCGGTTGGCAGTCCCATTACCAAGGCTATGTCAATAACCAGATTACCGGTGGTAACATCGGCTATGCGGTACATATATATCCAGGGTACTGGGGTGGTGTCAATACCTATCAAGCCTTTCAAAGTGCCTGGAATACTAACGTGAAACCTATTGCTGACATTGCGCCGATCGCGATTACAGAGACAGACTGGGCTCCACAAGGATATGGTACCTTCGGTACAGGTTCCACAGGTACCGCTGGTGGCAATGGCTTTGGAGCAAATTTAAAGTATATCGTGGATCAGTCCGGCAATGTGAGCTGGAATCTTCTTGCTCCGGACAATCTGCTCCACAAAGGAGATCCCAATGGTGGCACAGCCTACAACAACGATTGGGAAGCATGTGCAGCACCAAGCAAACAATGGTTTCAGCAATATGCAGCCTCCAATTATCCGATGTCTAACTGCAATGTCACTAGTCTGGTCAATAATGGGATTTACGAGATTGAATTCCAAACCGACGCCAACAAAGTCCTTGATTTAAAATCAGGTCAGGATGCCGATGGTGCTGTACTCAGACCATGGACTAGAAATGGTGCAAATGCACAGCGATGGGTAGCGATCGATGCCGGTAACGGATATTGGCGCTTTGTATCCAAAGCGAGTGCGAGCAATCGTTGCATTGATCTAGCCAGTAACAGCAATGCACTCGGAACCTCCATCCGCCTCTGGCAGAATTACAGCAATGATGCTCAGACATGGAAGGTAACTGCTGTAGCAAATGGATATTACAAAATCGTATCAAAAGTCGATGCCACACGCGGATGGGATATCCCCAGCTGTACAATGGATGGGAACTCCAACCTGCAGCTTTGGGACTACTACGGTACATCCTGTCAATTGTTCAAATTCAAATTTATAGCGATGAACTAAATAATATCTTTTCGCGGTAAGCTGTGCTTACCGCGAAATATGTTAATTTTAGAAATATAAAAAACTCCACGATGCGACAAACACCATTTAAAATCTTGCTGTTCATCTTCCTGCTGGGGAACGTTTTAAGAACAGCAGCTTTCGCCCAAGACAAAAACTTTCATATATACCTTTGTTTTGGACAATCCAATATGGAGGGGCATGGCCAATTCGAACCACAGGATACCATCACCAATAGTCGGTTCCATGTACTTGCGGCAGTAGACTGTCCCGAGTTGGGAAGGCAGTATGGCAAGTGGGCTCCCGCCCGTGCACCGCTCGCGCGCTGCCACACGGGACTTACACCTGCAGATTATTTTGGCAGAACGCTTACAGAAAATCTTCCTCAAAATATCGAGATCGGTGTCGTCAACGTTTCGGTAGGTGGTTGTCATATACAGTTATTTGATCAAGACAGCACGGCCAGCTATGTTGCAAAAGCACCGGAGTGGATGAAATCCATGCTTGCAGCTTATGACAATAATCCGTATCAAAGACTTGTAGCATTAGCCAAGATAGCACAACAGAAAGGTGTCATCAAAGGCATCTTACTTCATCAGGGCGAATCCAATACTGGCGATCGCCAATGGCCTAATAAAGTGAAAAAAGTATATGAAAATCTATTACGCGATTTGCACTTGAGAGCAGATGAAGTGCCCCTACTTGCAGGCGAACTCCTATCGACCGAAGCCGGTGGCAAATGCGCAAGTATGAACAGCATCATCCAAACTTTGCCCGCCACTGTACCGACAGCCCATATTATATCCTCCGCAGGCTGCGAAGGGATAAGCGATGGATTGCATTTCAGCCCCGCTGGATACCGAAAGCTGGGTAAAAACTATGCGGCAAGCATGCTTAAATTGTTAACAGAAACAACGAAATAAAAAAGCTAGGGAATCCAATCCCTAGCCTTAAAACATAATCAGCGATACAGATGCTCCTCGATATTGCCATTTCTTCCAAAAATATTATCCTTTTAGAATTAAAGGGAATAACAATACGGCGTATCTGACCATTAATTATCAAAAATTTTGGCCAACTCCTGGTGTAACAGTTCACCTTTGATATTGATAGCAACAATATTTCCTTGAGGATCTACCAAATAATTTTGCGGTACAGCACGCACACCATACAATACCGCGGCCTCATTGCTCCAGCCCTTTAGATCTGCGACATGTACCCAGGGCAAACCATCATCTTTGATCGCTTTTAACCAGGCATTTTTCCCCTTTGTATCATCCAAAGAGACTGCAAGTACTTCTAGCCCCTTACTTTTATATTTGTTGTAGGCCTTCAATAAGTTAGGGTTTTCGGCACGGCAGGGGCTACACCAGCTCGCCCAAAAGTCGATCAGCACATATTGGCCTTTAAAGTCCGATACCTTGATCATTTTTCCCTGGGTGTCGGGCTGTGAAAAATCAGGTGCTTTATGACCAATTTTCACACTTCTTTCCGCCAAGAAACGAGCCTCCAGCTGTCTCCCATTCGTGGTTTGACGCACCTCTTTGGACAGCTTTAAAAATAGCGGTTCGATCTCACTGAGCTTACGTTTATTGGCCGCATCAATAAGTGCATCCACCGCAAAGATCGAATTGGGGTTTTTGGCAGCAAAAGCCAACTCTTTAACCCGTCGTGCTTCAAACCGCGCTTCAAACTGCTCATGGATAGCCTTATACTGCTCATTGGCATCAGGAGCATCTTGTTTCACAGCCCCAAAAGCTTTATTCCCCGCATCAATGATATCCATGAAACCACCGCCAATTTCCTTTAAATAAGAAACGTAAGCATCATGCAGCGGCGATCCTTTTATGGCAGCAGTACGCAGCGAATCTTTGATAGCTATGTTGTAAGTTTCATTGCCTAAATAAAAGTATAACCGATCCCCGATATTTTGTGCGATCAATTTACCTTTACCGTCCTGATCAAACACCATTCTGGAGTAAGCAGGCTCCTCAACAGCTCCTTTGAAACTAAACTTTCCATCCACAATAGCCGATGAATCCGAGACTGGAAATCCGTCTTTTGTATAATCTAGATACACTTTTTTACCATTAAAAGCTTTTGGTGAAGTTCCTTTTATGTAAAAGCCGCCTTGTTGTGCGTACAGCCCAAAAGGGCTAACAGCGAACAGGAATAGCACAATTTTTAAAATTTTCATCGTTTTTTGAGTTATTTGAGTTATTTGAGTTATTTAAATATTTTGTTAATGTTACTTTCTCCAAGTTATATCCACCAAATCGCCTGGAATCCCATCAATTTTCTTGACAAGCTCGCCATTTTTTCCAACCTGTACAGCTAAGTAGTAAAGCGATCCTCCGGCGCCAACAATCAGCGTATCCTCACTTTCATCCAATTTTAGTAATGTAACTGTTGATTTGAAAGCCATTTGCAATTCTTGCACTTGTTCATTCAATGGGTTATATCTAAATACTTTATCTTGATAAGCTATATAAATATAGCCTACACGGCTCGCCACCATTTTTGTATCTGCATGTATCCACTCGGAATGAGAAAACAGCTTTTTCTGTAATGCCTCAAACTTAAATTCCCGCATAAAATCGGTCTTAAATTTAAGTTCATATATTTTCCCTGCATCATCTTTCATATACGCATAAATATCCGTACTATTAATCTGTACCATTTGCATAAGATCCATTTTCACATTAGTCGGATCAAATACTTCTCTGCCAACCGTACTGTATTGCGTACCAAAATACATCGCACCCCCATACAGATTAACCCGTACAAACTGTCTCTTGTTACTTTCATAGGCTGTAATGAAATGGTCATTTTGTACCTTCGTAATAATAAACTGTGGCGCCAACACATAATTTCCATCTGCAGGTGTTCCAAACATGCCGTAAGTATTACTTTGATTCCAGGTGCTGGTAGCCCCACCATAAAATTTACCATTGATAACCCCAAGCAGCACCCCTTGCTCATACATTTGCAAATCCCCAACATCGATATTTTCTGGTGGTAAGAAAAAGTTTTCTTTCAGTGTACCGGGTTTAACCTTTTCTTTTTTAAGCTCTTCCAAAGTCATGCGAACCCCTCCATGCTTTCCTATATACCAATACGCTAATGGAGTATTGGCAATGGAGTGATTGGCATAAATAATGTGAAGCGGTTCTGATGGCAACACCTCATTGTTAATAATTTCATAAATGTTTGGCAAAATCGAGTTATCAGGTTTTATGAAAGTAAGTTTGCTTACGCCCTTGTCGTTGGACAGCACAAGTGAACCTCTGGAAAATTCAGTAATTCCTTGAATATAGAAATCATGGAAATACTTCATATTATTGCTAAGATCTGAAATGGTAAACCTCACCTTATATCGATTTGCTCCCAGCCCAAACGCCAGGCGCAAAGTCGCCCCGCTGTAATGATTTGCCTCTGGACCAATGGCCTCTGGCGCACTAATTTGCCAATCGTACGATAGATTACTTAGCTCTACACCCGTTATTTTCGGTTTAATGATCAAACTATCCCCGACGCGTACTTCATAGACTGTATCCAATCCCTGAACAATAGGTTCATTGGGAATATGTATCGAATAATTCCCCTTATCCTTGTAACAACCGTAAAAAAAGGTGCAAATTAAAAGGATAAAACTATATTTAATTATTGCAGTTAGCTTAAGTTTGTTGAATTTCATGTTATCTCACCTCCTTTCCATTTTCATCAATAAAGAAATACTTACCAGTGGAATTATTTCTCTTAATTAATATTTTCCTACCGGGATTATTAATAGGATAAAAATCATATGTTTCGCCATTATCTTTTGTAGTTAGTGCATAACCTTTTTCCGGATGATCGTTGACCCATTTAAATGGATCGTTCAACATAGCTAGTAAAAGATTGACGAAATATAGATTTTTAGGGGCATCTAAGCCATTTGTGGTTAGCGACTTCTGCTCAGTTACAATGTAAAATAACTGATGTTTCACTTGAGAATAATTATTCAACCAATTGTCCCACCAACTTGGGCGCTCCAATTTTGCGGATAAAACCAATTTGACACGAATAAGATCTGGATTTCGGATACCGAAATCTGAATTTTCTTTTAATTTGATGATCAATGATACAGCACGATGCTCCAGATCCTTTACATTATGTACAATAATGGGCAAGTAAGTTCGGCCTTCTTCTGCCTTTAGGGTATATGCCGTCTCCAGTTTGTCATAATGTATTCCTGTTTTAGCCGTAGATGAATCAGCTACAACATAGGCCTCATATTTTCGAGGTTTAGCCTCGCGATACCCCATAACCTTTACGGGAACGTAAACTGTATCACTCGATTTTTCCAAATCATAAGCAAAGGTGTAAATGATACTATCCCGATCGACATCATTCAGGTCAAAATAGACGTTTGCTGGTTGGCCGTAGGTTATCAAGCTTGCTTTTTTACAAGAAAACAGCAAGAGCAGGCCTAATAACATAAATAAAATAGGGTTAAATTTCATGTAATTATCTTTTAACGTTGTCCATAAATAATCTCATCATCAGGAAGCGGCCAGACAAAAATTTCCTGTTTAGCCGGAATAACCTCACCATGTTGGCCATTGATTGGTAAATTCAACCGCTTATAGAGATAAAACAATTGCCCTTCAGCATACATTTCTTTTCGGTATTCTTTGACTAGTTCGCTGATAAATTGATTCTTTGTACTTACTTGCAATTTTTTCCCGATCTCGCGGTGTTCCCTCACCTCATCCACTAATGCTAGCGCTTTAGTAGGATTACTGTCATAAGTACATTCAGCGGCGATATAATACATTTCACTTAATTTGATCGCCGGAGCGACCAAATAATGTAGATTAGCGCTAAAACTGTCACTAAATGAATTTCTCCTAAACTTCAGAAGTGTAGATGCACGTTGCGTGCCCAAACTCCTGCTTTCAAACCACTGGGTGAATCGTATATCCGTGCCCCCATCGCCAGCAACATTATAGATGGTTCGCGTTTCATCTTCGTCCAAATACATCCCGACCGTTCCGTCCACAAACCAGTCATTATTATAAGTTCCACTCATGGCAGGTATATACCAAGCAAAAAGCAATTCCTTATAAAAAATGCGATCTTTCTTATCAGCTTCTAAAGCCAAAAAATCTGTTTTATTGGTCCACGGAAATTTGTTCGCATTGATAACCTCGTTGGCATTAGCTAAGGCTTTCACTTGATCGCCCTGATACAAATAAATCCTAGCCAGCAAACCACAAACAGCGAAATAATTCAATCGGTGTCTTCTATTTTGTAAAAACAGCTCACTGCTATTTAACTCTGAATTTTTTAAAGTATCCGTTATAATTGGGTAGCCTATTAAATAAGAAGGCTGCCTAATTGGGTCTACTTTAAGGAGATTTTTAGCTATTTCCAGATCTCGAATTGCTGAGTCTAGCACTTGCGCCACCGTAGAAAGCTTGGTTGATTTATTCGAATAGCTTGTTACATAAGGAATGGCATCGGACTTGTTATTTAGCATCGGAGAAGGAGCAAAGAGTCGAAGCGCATCAAAATGAAGATAAGCCCGCAATGCCAAAGCTTCTCCTTTAATTAATGCGTAGTTATTGCCTACAAATAGTTTCTGCTTCTTATCGATCTCTTCTAAAATTAAATTCGAATTTACAATCCCATTGTACAGACCCTTCCAAATGTTATCCTTCCTAGTAATAAAATTAGCGTCTTGATATTTAAATTTTTTAGTCTCCTCGTACCTTAATTTATCACCACTGGCCATGACATAATTTTGAGCCAAAACTTCTGGCGTTCCTATGGTCAATTCCAATCCGTACAAGTCACTTTTTGACGCACGCGTATATACCCCTAACAATGCCTCTTTAAACCCATCCTCAGTAGAAAAAAGCACATTTTTGTCTACATCACTTTCTGGTTGTATATCCAACCATTTAGCGCAGGAAAATAAGCTCAATGTGGATATCAGTATTAAAATTTTATGAATATTTTTCATATTGTCTACTCTTATATTTTCGATTATAAACCAGCCTGAAGGGTAAACGTGACACTTCGTGCAAAAGGATAAGTAATCCCTCGTTCCACCTTAATGGAAGACCAACGGAACAAATCATTAGCTATGACACCTATACGTAGGCTAGATAAGGCCAATTTTTTAGCAAACTCTTTACGGGCATCGTATGATAAATTAAACGATTGAAGGGCCAACAATTTATCGGGCATAATAAAGCGTGAAGAAACACGGGTTTGGCCAAGATCTTGAATGCTTTTGTAGAAAGTTACATCTCCAGGATTTTTCCATTTTTCCGCTAACACGCGACTGTCCACATTATAGCGTGGATCGGCATTTTCGACGCGGTCAACCAGCGTCTGATTATAGGTTTTTCCACCAAACCTAGCTTGAAAATAGGCCACCACCATAAATTGTTTATACCGCAAAGTTCCACCAAAAAATCCTTCCAGTTTTGGCGTTGCCACAGCAACAACATCAATATCACGTGAATCCCAATCATACGTTAATTGACCATTCTTTTTCAGAAATACCTCTTTTCCACTTTCTGGATCAATACCTAATGAGGGAACAGCATAAATTGCATCCAAAGATTGTCCCTCGTTATAGCGCAATAACGGTACAGCTTTTAAATCGTCTCCCTCTTGAGCCTCATCGACCCGCTGGTTATAGCTTTTTAGGGCATTTGATATCCGGACAATCTTATTTCTATTTCGGACCAAGTTTGCCATCAAACTCAGGGTCCACTGCTCATTTCGAATCGGAATCCAATTTGCATTAATTTCAAAACCTTTGTTTTCCAGATCACCTAAATTCTCCTTATATGAACTAAAACCCGTCGAAGGAGCTAGATTAATATCAGCTAAAATATCCCGTGTAATTTTATAATAATAACGTGGCGATATCGTCAAACGATCCTTCCAAAGCCCCAGGTCGATCCCAAGATCCGTGTTTTGTGTTTTTTGCCAAGTCAGGTTTTCATTTCCGTAATTCCTAACCGAACTCCCCAAGCCCGATGAATACCAATTGCTTTTATCATAACTATAGGTGGTACGGGCCATATATGGATCAAATTGTACCGATCCTGTAAGACCCACCGTTGCTCTTAATCTTAATTGACTGATGACGTCATTGCTGAACCACGATTCTTTATGCATATTCCATCCAATACCAGTCGACCAAAATGGGGCTGTCCGTCTATTCGCTCCGAATTTTGATGAACCATCCATACGAAATGTGGCGTCAAACAAAAAACGGTTGTCATAGGAATAATTTGAACTTAAAAACACACCAAATAATCGTGAAGCACTGATGCTACTTGCAGGACTTCCCCCCTCTTCATAACCTTTAGCAAATCCTATACTAGTAAATCTGTCATTTGGAAATCCTATCGCCTTGAATGAACGCTCATCGAAGTTTTCTGTGCGGATATTAGTACCTCCAACAATATTAAAATTATGTTTATCAAGGGTACGCATCCAGTTTAAGCGTAGATTGGCATCCCAATACAATTCGTTATTTGAATAACTTTCATAGCTGCCTTTTTCGTCTGTACGGGAAGTAGCATAGGTATAAAAATCATTTGCCGACGGTGAGCGGAAATTGTCATTTGCGTTGAGGCGTTTTAATAAACTGACCTGACCACGTAAGCGCAAACCATTACCCAAATCAAAATCCCCTGAGAAGTTGTTCAGCAATTCGGTATAGCTGAGTTTATTAAAACTATTTAATGTTGCATTATAAAGTGGATTTAATACAACTTCTCGATTAAAGTTACCCTCGTTTGTGCGCCGGTTCCATGTATCCACTTCTTGTAATATATTGCCGTTGTCGTCAGTCATTCGATAATATGGGTTCATATTCACGTATTCAGAAAATGAGCCATAAGGGGATTCCGTACCTCGCACTATCGTTACCGCAAGTTCATTCTGAAATCGGAGCTTATTTTTCACATTGTACGTAAAATTTAAGCCTCCAGAATACTGATCTCGTCCTGAACCCTTCATTACCCCAGGTCGAGTTTGATAACGTAAATCTACACCATAGCGGAAAGTTTCAGCTCCACCTTGAACGTAAAGGCCATGTTTTTGTCCAATCGCAGTGCGAACGGGTTGGGACAACCAATACGTATCTACCCCACCCAATACATTCGCTAATTTGTTATAGTACTTTTCATCCAGCTCTTCTTTTGATCGCTGCTGTATGACCGGATCATATAGTCCTGCTAATTTCTCATAAGCTAATTTATCGCTTGCATGTAATAAACTGTATCCTGTAAGATCAGGTGTATTTACATTGCTTTCATGCGTATAAGTCAATTGCAGTCTACCTTCCTTAGGCATCTTGGTTGTGATGACCATAACGCCATTGGCCGCTCGAGAGCCATAGATCGCTGTCGCCGCCGCATCTTTCAAAATTGTAACACTCTCTATTCGGGTCATATCAAGGTCGAGCACTTTTTGAACACTGACTTCGAAACCATCTAAAATAAACGCCGGCATATTGATGGCCGTCGTAATATTATCTCTTCGTAATACCTCACCGCTACCAGTAGGCAGTGACGACGATCCACGCACATTGATATTTGGCAAGGCATTCGGATTGGAGCCCGCAAGATTATTGTCGAGTAATTTAAACGATGGATCGAATACCTGCATCGCTTGTAGCACGTTTTGCGGATTTACCTGCCGCAGTTCATCACCGCTTTTGGTAATCGCGGTTCCCGTATAGGAATCTTTTTTTAGCACTTGATAACCTGTAACAACCACTTGCTCCAGTGCATTTGCCTCTTCTTCCATCACGATGCTATAATCGTCTTTAGTTTCAATCAAAGCGAGGGTGAAGTTTTTATAACCAACCCGACTTAATGTAAGCGGTTGCGTTGTGCCAACAAAGGAAAAACGCCCTTCTTGATCGGCTACTGCAATGGTATTACCCATTTGTGAAATATTCACTCCGGAAAGAGGCACCCGGTCTTTTCCCAGGATTTGCCCCCGGATCTGCTTTTGCAATGGTTTTCCCCCTTGTGGAAGGCTTCTGGGTTCAGCTTTCGGTGGACTAGCTTTCCGTTCCAGGAAAATTGTCTTCGATTCAATTGTATAGCCGATATCCTGCGGACTTAATATTTTATCAAGAAATAATTTAAGGGGCATTTTGTCCGCTTTGATGGAAATTGGCTTTGCCGATTCCAACATTTTTTTGGTTCCGAGCACCTCATAATTCGTCTGAATCTTGATAGCCTGCAGCACATCCATTAGCGGAACATTGCGCCCGGAATAGGTTACTGTTTGCGCATTTACCTTCTGGCCCAGCTGGAGTAAGACAGCAAAAACTAGCCATAAAAGGGTTCTGGTCGCTTGTGAAAAACAACTTAATTTCATTAATTCTAGTTAGTTTAGTTAGGTTAGATTGCAGAATCCACTGATTAGCTAAGTGGATTAACTGTCCAAATTGTTAATTTATGTTGTGTGGTCAAGTATAATTCTCTGTTCTCTAATGGCCTCCTTTCTGTGCTTTAGAATCATTATGTTCAATGATGAGTTTCCCATCGTCCGTCAGATGATACGACAGATCCTGATCTTTTAATATATTGAGGATGGTTGATAACTTGCTCGTTCTGAATGTTCCTCCAAAGAAGGAAACATCAGGCACATCGCCCTTATAAACCACATCAACCGCATACCATTGGGACAGTTCATCCATGACCTGCCGAAGTGACTTTCCATCAAAATTAAATTTGCCGTATACCCAGGCGATTTCCTGCTGTACGTTTACGGATTGTTTGATCAGCTGCGTTCCAGTGTTGACCGACTGATTTCCAGGCAGCAAGTTTACTTTTTGGCCTTTGATCAGTTCCTTTACCTGTACGCTACCCTCTAGCAGAGTTGTTTTAATTTGGGTTGATGTCGGATACGCGTTAATATTAAACTGCGTTCCAAATACTTGTACCTGCTGATTTTTGGTATGGACTATAAAAGGCTGATCTTTTCTTTTGGCAACTTCAAAAAATGCCTCGCCTTGGAGACTGACCTCGCGTTTGTCCTTTGCAAACTCCGTTGGATAAGAAAGTATCGTTCCGGCATTCAGCTTAACCCGCGTGCCGTCGGGCAAAGTGACATCATAGGTACCACCACGAGGAGTTTCTATTTTGGCAGACACCGCCGCATCGATCGAGGCTACTTCATGACCGTCGTCATAGCGTATATTACCCCCATTGATAACCACTTGTTTTTCATCTTTATTCAATGCATACCGTCTACCGTCCGAAAGTGTAATGATAGCCTGATGTGAGGCTGGAAGCCGGTCAATTGCAACTGTGCGCTGCGTTTCAACCGGATGACCGTTGTCCTGAAACCAATACCAGACGACAGACAGTGCCAAAAGCACGCTCGCGACAGCGACGTAAGGCCATAGACGCTTCACGAGTCCAACTCTTTCCTTTGAAGAATGGAACGAAATTTTAGTCTTTAGCGACTCGAAATTATGTTGCTTATCAAAATGCGCCAGACGGGCATACCCCTCACGTTGTTGTGCCTCATCCAGGCAACGTTGATAGACCTGTTGGTTCCATATCGATTCTTGCAGCCAGCTCTCCAAAAAAAGACGGTCTTCGCCACTGAGCGTTCCCCGCATTTCACGCAGTACAAGCGAACTGATAAGGATAAGTTTTTCTTCTTCTTTAGGATCCATTTTGAGCTATTTCATCTATAGATACCACACCGATTTAAAAAAGTACCAAAGACAACTGAAAAAAAATTAAATTTTTCCAAAAAGAACGATCAATGAGAGTAGATAATTAAAAGAATCGCGCTTCAAATGTTGGCGTAAAAGGCTTAGAGCACGTAATTTTTGATTTTTTACCGTTTGGATACTTAACTGCAGTAGATCCGCAATTTGCTGGTTGCTGTTGCCTTCGAGATAGCTCAACTGTATAATTTCGCGAGCTTTGGGTGGAAGCTTCTGAATAGCTTCATAAAGCTCGGCCATCGCTTCAGTATAAACTATTTCATGCAGATAGGATTTCTGATGCTGTTCCTGCTGCGCCATATAACTATCCACCCGATTCAATCTTCTGCTCCGGGCGGTCTGATGATTGATCCCAACGTGCCGGGTAGCCTGATAGAGTGCTGCCTTCAGATGTGACAAGCTCTCATAGCGTCGTCCACTTTCCCACAAGCGAATAAAGCCCTCTTCGGCAATATCTTGAGCTTCTCTGCTTTCATCCACAAAGCTTGATGCATATAAACAGATACGGCTGAAATAACGATTATAAACATGCGCACAAGCCTGCTCCTCTCCCTTTAGGAAAGCTTCAAGCAGTTCTTTTTCGCTCGTATAATTCATGGGTAGATTCGTTTAGCTAGCGGTATATCTTTTCGTGGATAAAGATAATTGAGTTTTTCATAATTTTAGTAATTCAGCCATAAATTTTTCAGCAAACTGCTTTGAAAATCAGTTAAAGTCAGTAATTTATTCAGAACTGTATCCTTACTCTTGTTTTTTGGCTCACAAATCCGCTACCTTTGAGCTATGCTTTTCAAAGCCAAACCTAAACCGTTAAATCAGCTTCTTTGTAGTATGACACGTTCCGCCAGAAAATTTCCTGAAAATAGCATGCTCCGATATTTTATGATCTGGAAAATCCTGTGTCTCACCACATTTTTCACCTACTGCCCAGCACAGGAAAGGCATACCGCCAACCGCGAAATACCGAGGGCTATTATTGAACGTGCCCTAGCGGCTTCCATAAAACTATTTGGTATCGACAGTGTAAGCCGCCAACAAAATAGTGCGCCTTTCAGTGGTGTCATTGTACGCTCAGATGGCTTTATCCTCACTGTGGCACATGCCACAAAGCCCGGCAATTATTATCAAGTTATTTTTTCCGATGGCAGCCAAGGTATTGCTAAGGCGCTCGGAAGATTGGTCGTCGACCAACAGCATAACTTGCCCGATATTGCCATGATGAAAATGCAGGGCGAAGGCCCCTTGCCTTTTGCAGAAATGGGCAGGTCCTCATCCATCATTGAAAACCAACGCTGCTTTGGACTATCGTATCCGGAAACACTACCTTTCAATATTCCCTTTCTCCGTGCTGGACGCATTCTAAAAAAAATGGATGAATATGGTTTTATTCAAAGCAGTAGTATTATGGAACCAGGTGATTCTGGCGGTCCCTTATTTGATACGCTAGGGCGCGTAATTGGTCTTCATAGCCGCATTGATGCTCCTGAAGGCACCAATTTCGAAGTTCCCGTAAACAGCTACCGCAGATACTGGCGATCATTGACCCAGCCAGCAGCGATCCATAGTTACCCCGCGGCGAACGATTCAATGGACAGTGATCCTTTAGCGGTGAAACTCATGGCATTAGGATTAGAAAAAACAGTAAAACCTCCAAAAACAAAATTTCAGTCCATTTCGATCAGTAGTACATTAGGTGGAGATAGCCTGCATATTTTAGGCACTGCTTTTAACCTGACAAACAATAAACAGGTAATTTTATCCAAAAGCAGTCAGGTCGGCGAAGCGCCAATTATCAAATATGGAGACAAGGCCTATGCCTTGAAGATCCTGCTTAGAGATGACAAAAACGACCTTATAGCGCTGGTCAGTGACCATAAATTTCCCGCTTTCACAATAACCAAGACTACCGCACAAGGCATTCCTGATTCCTTACTCGGAATAAAGTTGTGGTCGCTACTTTCGGCCAGTCAGCGTAAAACCGGCGTCCTCGGCATGTTGCCCCAAAGATTTCCAAGAATTTCCATCCCCGGAACTTTCGATGCACAGATGCAAGAAGTTCAAGGCCTTCCAACCTTAACACAAGTAGATAGCATGGGTGCTGCAGACCGAGCTGGACTTCATCCTGGCGATGGAATAATCGCATTAAACGAACATGATGTGGCGAGCGCCGCTAAAATCAACGCGGCGATGCAACAATTTTATGCAGGTGATACACTCGAAGTTCGCTTCCGACGTGGCGTGAACGAGCTGCAAACGAAACTTATTCTTTCCAAATGGAACCTTCGGGAAAACCCGCATCCCGCAAACAACATTCCGCAAGGGAAGTCATTGCGAAGGGATAATTTTCCGCGAGTATTTATCCACGATTCTCGTATCCATTCCGACGAATGCGGGAGTCCGATGATCGATAGCAACGGTAACTTCATAGGCTTCAACATTGCGCGCTTTAGTCATACCGCCTGCCTTGCTATCCCGCGAGATACAATTATAGCGTTTTTATCCAGCATCCAACACATGCTGTAGCAACAGAAAAAATCAAAACTTTACGTTATTTTTAATACCATCGCAATGTTGTTTTGAGCGAAGCTCT
This sequence comes from Sphingobacterium sp. UBA3549, assembly GCF_002376635.1. NCBI lineage: Bacteria > Pseudomonadati > Bacteroidota > Sphingobacteriia > Sphingobacteriales > Sphingobacteriaceae > Sphingobacterium > Sphingobacterium sp. UBA3549. The sequence continues at coordinate 250,307 of NZ_DFOE01000002.1, forward strand.
CCGGTAAGGAGACCTGAAGAACATTGTCGAGTTGCTGATAGGAAATACGATCATCACTCCCGAGCAGCTGTATCCGCCTTACTTTTCTCGAATTCGGGGCCGAACGGCCTAAAGACTTAATTTTGATTTGCTTTTCGGTCGGCATCCCCATAATAAAGGCATACAAGACATTCCCCTTCGTGGTAAAACGGACGTCATCGCTGGTAAAAGCTTTTCCTTTCCCTTCATTGAAACCCTGAACACTCAATGACGGAGCCTCCTCCTGTGCAGGTCCCTCCCCAAAGATAAGCCATGGTCTCGTTCCAATGATGGCTTCCTGATGAACAGCCATCCAGTTTCCTATTCCTTGTACCACCGCCTTCGCTTTCTCGTCAATGGAACCATCTCCCCGCAAAGGTACACTTAATAATAAATTACCATTTTTACTGACCACATCAATCAACATGTGGACCACAGTTTTAGCAGATTTATAGTGATTATTATCATAAATACGACGGTCGTAATGCCAAGAGCCTATACAAGTACAGGTCTGCCATGGCTGCGGTTCAATGGTATTGCTTTGCCCCCGTTCGATATCCCATACCAAGCATTTACGTTGCTTTTCATTCAGGATCTTCCCATTAATGACTACATCAACTTTACCATTATTTTCCTGCATGCTCTTATTATAAAAATCGGCGGCAATCTCCAGTCCAACATTACTTATTGGATAAAGCGGTAGCACCGTATCGTCGAAATAAACGATATCAGGATTGTAATTATGGATCAATTCCATCGTCCGCGCTTTAAAATTTTCACAGTATGCTTTATTAGGCACACTCACGCCAGAGTCGACATCCCAATGCCATTGCCGATGGACGGTATGATCGTCTTTGCTATCCAAACTAAGTTCATGCTCCTGCGCGTAAAGCTCCTGAGGGTCGTAGTCTGCCCACCATGTCCCTACACCATCTTTTTTTGTCAATTTACCATCATAAGGAACTCCGGCAAACTTTCCTTCTTTGTCACTTCGCTGAGCCGTTTCATACCAGGTCCAAGCATGTGCTGCATGAACGCTCACGCCAAATTTAAGCCCTCTTTTCTTTGCTGCACTTTCCCAACCGCCTACAATATCTTTTTTAGGGCCAACATTGACGCTGTTCCAGTTATGGTGGCTGCTGCGGTAAAGGTCCAGATTATCATGATGATTCGCTAGCGCCATAAAATATTGGGCTCCAGCATTTTTGTACAATTCCATCAATTCTTCAGGATTCCAATTTTCAGCTTTCCACTGATGAATAACATCCTTAAACCCAAAAATGGAAGGATGCCCATATTTTTGAACATGGTATGTATATTGATCCGAACCTTCCTGATACATGCCTCGCGCATACCAATCTCCCCTTTCCGGCTCACACTGTGGCCCCCAATGTGCCCATATACCAAATTTAGCATCCCTAAACCAATTAGGAACCTGATAGCTTTCTAGCGAACGCCAGTCGGGGTGAAAAGGAGCTTTTCCGAGGTACGCATGTGCCGCGCTGAATTTACCAAGGAAAAGGGTCGGAATAGTTGCACCGAGAAACTTAATTGCTGTTCTTCTGTCCATGATATGATGATCTGCGAAATGCCTCACCTAAAGATGTTCGACAAAGGCATTTGGTTTATAATCTGTTATCTTCTTGAATATCAAAAATACCTGAATTGAACCAACAAAGAAACTACATAATCGATGAATACTAATACAATATCGACACAGACACCTTTTTTTGTGCCGTTAGGCAATAAAAAAGGTGCCCTAAAAAGGGCACCCCCACCTAACACTAACTATGAATAAATAACCAATAACTTTCTCAGATCAATTGTTCATCTCATTACCTTTTAAATTTTTATTATTATCCAGTTCAGCTTGAGGGAAAGGATAATACATGGCTTTCGGCGACCAGCCCCCTTTCTTCAACGGCTCCAACCAGACAGGATCAGCCATTCCCCACCGCAACAAGTCGAAATACCGTTGATATTCACCAAGGAATTCGACAAATCGCTCATGAACGATAATATTTTTGACGGTATTCAATGAAACACCGTTTTTTACTAAACCCTGCGCAAGCAATCCGTCTACGTCAGGAATTGTTCCATTCGATTTTTGATACCAAAGATGCGGCTGTTCATCAGGAACGATATTATTGGCACGCTTCCTAACCAGGTTGATGTATTGCTTGGCTCCGGTGACATCCCCCCGCTCGTTGAGGCACTCCGCATAAAGAAGCAGCACATCACTATACCGAAAAATGCGGTCGTTATTACCATTATCGAAATCCGCTATTTGAACATCAGGACAATATTTTCTTGTACCATATAAATCCTTATTAGTCGCCAAATTCTTCATCCAGTCCGTATAAGTGGTGACCTTACCATCCAATTGCGTAAAATTCGCACCATTCTCACACCATAAAGTCATGAACTTTCTAGGATCGCCGTCCTCAAATTGATCATGCGCCATTTTATTGGGAGCGAGATTCCACCAAGCGCCACCAGTACCGTCAAACATGCCGATTTCCTGCCATCGCCACGAACTCGATATATCGTCACCTAGCCAACCCGGGCCATTATAAAGCTGCACTTCAAAAACAGACTCCTGATTATTCTCTTTTGTCTCCAAGAAATTGTCCCTGTACGAGGACATCAACTGGTACTCCTTACTATCAATAACACTTTTTAATTGAATCTCAGCATTTGCAAAATCCGCCGCCTGTCCTTTGGCCAAAATGGGTTTATAAAGGTAAGTTTTGGCGAGATAAGCTTGAGCAGCACCCTTTGTTGCTCTACCGATCATTTTACTGTCGGCATAAAGTGCTGCCCGTGTTGGCAACAATTCCGATGCCTTCTTGAAATCATCCACGATCTGCGCATAAACGGCTCCCGCCGATGCATTGCCTGGATAATAATCTTCATTTGTTTCAACAGGTTTACTCATTAGCGGAATGGTTTCTCCAAACAACATGCCCAGATGCAGATAATTCAAACCTCGCAGAAAATACGCTTCCCCCAGCAGTCTATTTTTTCTATTCTGGTCTATTTCGCCCTCAAATTTCTGAATACGGTCGATAGCTAAATTAGCTGCAAATACCCCGTTCCAAAAATCTCGCCAGGTCTGAGCTGTCATCCCATCGCTCGCAGGCGTATTGTAGCTATCCTGATACATAGGCTCCCACTTAAACGTGTGGTTGTAATCATCTCCAGGAGCCAAAAGCTCAAAATACAAACTACGGGCATATCCACCCTGCGTACGCCCGATCAACGCCTGATATGCAGGTATAACCGAATTCTCCAATTGATCTGCTGTCTTATAATAGGTGTCTGTCGACAATTCCTGCGGATTGGAGAGATCCAAATTTGGTTTACAACTCGAAAACTGTAACAGCAGAGCAGCAGCAGCAAGTTTTATATAGTGTCTATTTATGATGTCCATATCGTGGTTAGAATGTAAATTGAATACCCATAAAATACTCTCTAGAATTTGGGAAGCTTAGTCCCCATGGCGTTTGCCCATCAATTCCACGGCTCAAATTGGAGCGTGTATCGCCCGACCCCACTTCAGGATCATACCCCGAATATTTGGTAAAGGTCAGCAGGTTTTTTGCGCCGACATAAAACCGTAATCGGTCGATCTTCCAGCGTTCAAGCGTTGGGCTAGAAAAACTGTAACCAATATTGACGACTTTGAGCCGCAGATAAGAACCATCCTCAACAAACCTGCTCGAAGCCCTTAAATTCTGATTAGGATCACCAAGCACCGCACGTGGAATATCGGTATCTGTATTTTTGGGATACACTGTCGTTTCACCGGATACTGGATTTTTGAAGATAAGTTCCTCCGCACGGTAGCGATCCAGCGTAGAAGCAAAATTGTTATAGTAATGGTACATTCCCTCGCCCCAATAGCGGCTATTGTTGTAGATATCGTTCCCTTGACTTCCCTGCCACATCATCGACAAATCAAAAATCCCGATAGCACTGCTATAACTCACGTCAGCATTGAACCCATAGCTAAAATCGGGTATTGGGCTTCCCAAAAAGCCCTTATCCTGATCATTTAAGACCTTGTCGCCATTTCGGTCGTTGAACCGCACATCCCCAAGTGCTGCATTGGGCGCAAAAGCTTTATCTTCTTCTAATTGGGCTTGGTTTGTATATAAACCGTTGGTTGTGTAGCCCCAAAATTCCCCCACTGAACGGCCAACGGCTGTCCTCGTTACATTTTCTCCACCGGGCGAGATACTTCCCCACAAAATTTCATTATTGTTGCCCAAGCTGAGCACACGGTTTTTCACAAAAGATATATTGGCTCCGATTTGATAGCTAAAATTGCCTGCTCGATCTTTATACGATGCCAAGACATCCCAGCCCCTGTTCCGTATGCTACCGGCATTCAGCACCGGAAAGTTGTTGCCATACCCAGCAGTGAACGAAATAGGCACATTGATCAGCATGTCTTCAGTCCTTTTATTGTAATAGTCGACAGTCAAAGCCAATTTATGATCAAAAAGTTCCAAATCGACACCAATATCAGTAGAGTACTGGCTTTCCCACTTTACATTCGGATTAGAAGGAGTCTGTGGTAAAGCACCAGTCACCATCACATTGTTGAGATAATACCACACATGATCAAAACTAACCGTCCGTTGATATTGATATTGTGCAATATCCGAATTACCCAGAAGTCCATAGCTACCGCGGAGCTTCAATTCGCTGATTGCAGGAAATGCTTTCATAAATGATTCCTGACTGATGCGCCATCCCGCAGATACCGAAGGAAAATTTCCATAACGATATTGGTTGCTAAAGTTGGCCGATCCATCCCGTCGCATATTAAATGTCAGGAGATATCGATTGTCGTAATTATAGTTGACACGTCCAAGCATAGAATACATGGCCGACTGCCCCACGCCTGACCCAACAAGGCGGGAACTCGCCAAGGAGGCCGAATTGAGAATCAAAACATCTGGACTTGGCAAGCCCCGGGCCCCGGCATTCACCGCATTGTAACGGGATTCTTCCGACGTGATACCTGCCAAAGCCGAAATGGCATGTTTGCCAAAATTATTTTCATAAGTCAGCGTATTTTCAAATAACCATCGGTTATTCTGACTACTGGATATATTGAGTTCATCAGGACTATGGTTTTGATATTGACCGACCGAGTAGTTGCCAATGTAACCCTCATTCCGCACACGGCTAAGGTCTATTCCCATATTAAATTTATAGACCAGTCCTTTTATAATTTCATAGGTAGCCCAGGCATTCCCGTTTACCGAAAAGTTATCATTGACGTTTTTATTGAGGTATGCATTTGCCAATGCACTCTGCACGTCGGTTCCGTTGCCAGCTCCTGCAAATCCCGTACTGCTATTCGCATCATATAGCGGCAATGTCGAAGACCACTTCTGCGCATCGATGATATTTTTATCACTCCAGTTCCGGCGGGTATAGCCCAAGGAAAGTGTTTCCCCTATCTTAAGTTTACCTTTGGTAAAATCAGAGATGAATTGGGCGCCATAATACTTGTTTTTATCTTGAATAATAATGGATTTATCTGTAGCATAAATACCACTTAACCGAAAATTGGCATTTTGAGAACCACCCGAAAGGGAAAGATTATGCCGTTGGTAATTGCCGGTCTGCAACAGTTCATCCATCATGTTATATCCTTCCCCAATGGCCGTCGGTTTAGCGAGCGCAGCCAGGTAGTCTTGACGTGAAGGATCTTTATTATACATTTCCTCATTAATCAATTCCGCCAGCTGCTGTCCGTTTAATAGCGGTACATCATGAGAGATATTTTTGATGCCAGCGAAAGCATTGTAATCAATCTTCACATCTCCGGCTTTACCCCGTTTTGTGGTGACCAAAATAACGCCATTGGCACCCCGGGCACCATAAATGGCACTAGATGCAGCATCCTTCAACACCTGAATGCTGGCAATATTATTCTCGTCGGGCATTGCCCCGCCGATCATGCCGTCTACCACATAGAGGGGATCGGTTCCGTTAATGGATCCTACACCACGGATACGGATAGCTCCATTGGTTACCTGCACACCGGGCACAGCACTCTGAAGCGTGGCTATCGTTCCTCCAGGTACTTTTACAAGATCTTTAGTATCGACAACCGCAATAGAAGATGTTAGATCCACCTTCTTCTGCTTACCATATCCAACCACCACAACCTCATCCACCGCAATGGTTGTGGCAACAAGTGGAATGCTCACCTCTGAAGAGTTACCGATGACATATTCGACGAGTTTATAACCTACATTGGACACAATAATAGTCTCGCCCGGATTGAGCTTGAGCACAAATTCGCCTTTCTCATTTGTGGATGTACTGAGTGTTTTATCTTTCACGCTGATCGATGCCCCGATAATGGGCTTTCCCTGATCACTTATGATCTTCCCATGGATCACTTTTTCTTGAGCAGACAGTCGTCCAATGGACATTAACATGGAAGCTATTAACAACCACTTCACTTTCCTATTCCTCTCTTTGGAAAAACAAAAGAAAGATGACACATAATTTCTGTTCATAATCTTACTTGATATAAATTTCTTGCTGCCTATTAAGGCAGGTACTTGGTTATTTATTGCTATGAATTGGTTATTACTTACTTTCAAATTGTATATACTCACCCGATATGTGGGAAACGTATGCTTAAAAAATCATTATTCCCTTTATCAGCTCATTCCTTGTAAAATGAGTTAGCTATTTGCCGGTTGGTTATAAAGCAAAACTATTGTTTTCATTAAAATCTCTTTGCAACAAATATTTAAAAGAAGGGTAAAAATGTTTAAAACACAGGATCAAAGCGATCGATAAAGAGGTTCAATATCGCGCCATATAGCACAAATGACGCTCTTTTAGAAAAGATTACGAAGTGTTTGTATCAAAACAGGGAAATTCAATCGCTCAACGAAAACAATTCTATACCAAAAAAAAATAGTGCAATAATTTCTAATCATTTAAAGAAATATAAAATATTTTTTTGCATCTTTGATATGATTTATACAATCTATTGAATTAACCATTTAATGATGTTTTTGGATATTTTATCCAACCTACTAAAAATAAGAGCCAAACGTTATGGACTATTTTTCGCCATTGAAACACCGTTCCGATGAGATCACAAAATTCATTGCTAATTGTGGTATATTTTCCTTGCTCCTGAAAAATGGTCAAGTCATCCAGTTTATCCCAGAAAATCCAGATCAGTTTACCGAATGGCTGAACAGTAAGGGGATTAAAAACATTAGAGGAAAACAGACCAATCCGTACAAATCTATCTTTGAGGAGAAATAGACTTTTTCTAGCTATTGGGTAAAGGCCATTATGCGCATAAAACCATATTATGCGCATAATACAATTAGAAATAGATTTATTTCCATATCCGGAATGCATCAAATACGACATAGCCCAACGCATTGTTACCTGCAATTTGATACAGTCCAACGCGCAACTTTTTACCATTCAGATCATTTCGTACAAATGGTGTGCCCGGTAAATCCTTCCAATCCAGACCATCTTTTGAGGAACGTAAAAAGAAATAATCACCCACCTTTTGAACCTGAAGATAAGGCGAAAAATTGATTCCCGTGCCCGTATTGTCTTCCTGAAAAATTTGCGGTCCAATGCTTCTCGAAAGATTGCCGAGGTTCCATCCCGTTAAAATACAATGATTGATGTAAACATCCTTTCTGTCCGCCGGTTGAATCATAATACCGGCTTCGTTTGATGTGCGTATCCCACGAGCCAATCCCGCTACATCGCTTACCTTGACTTCCACAGTAAAATCACCTTCCACCTCTTTATAAAGAAAAGGGCCGGGATGTAATTTGTCACCCCACTTGGTGTCTTTGGACTGTATTCTCCAGCTGCTGTTCTGCCAAGAAACCCCAGTCTGTGTACTATCATTCCAACCAATAGCTTCATATCCATCCCAAAAAGGGATCTTCTTACTTTTGGCTGTATCCCCCTGTAGTTGTGAGAACTGGAGCAAGTTAGGCTTTAGCTCCCGAACAGACAGTCGGGTGGGCTTGCTCACATGTCCAAAGACATCTTTGGCAAACACTTCGATGGCGTTCTCAATTTTGGACGATTTAAAAAGATGGTAGGGCTCTTGTTTCCAGCCCGATAGTTCACCTTCTCCCCGAAACAGATACCAAAGCCCTTGCTGTTTTTCCACCTGCACAAAGACCTGATTGCCATTGATAAAGTGCGGTGGCGAAAGTACCTTTGGAACATACCCTTCCAAACCATTAGCCAACCCTTCCTTCCACTGACTGAACCTATTATTTACTACATCCGATGTTAAGCGATGTGGATAAGCACGAAAGAAATGAAAGGGATAAGTCAATTGGATACCGTTGTTCATGATCCGCAGCAGTTTGTCTGAATGACCCAGCTGTTCAAATTTACCATTATGATAGAATTTCTTCTTCCCATTATCAGCTGTAATCACAGCATGTTGCCACGCAGTACCATCGTACCAGTCGAAGTCCAAAGCATAGTTTTTTTCCTGCAATATCGCTGTCAAAGCCTTACTTTCAACGGTGTTTCCTTTTATTGACAGTCTGTTCCCCTTCACAACGACTTCCGCATCTTGAAGCGTTACCAACGTGTCTGCTGCTGTTCCCTGGTTTCGTAAGGTAGTGAGCTTACCCAAGTTCAAATCATCACTTTGCAGCGCAAAAAATTGCCATTTCGGGTCAACATTTGCCAACTTGACTACTGTTTGCTCATCCAAGGCGGTATTATACAGTTTCAAACCCGCTACATAACCCGAAAAGTTTTGATTGAGTATGTCTGAAGCCCCAAGAACAAAAGACCTTCCCGGATTAACGAATAGCATTCTGTTTTCCGTACGCTGCAGCTTTCCATCCACATAAATAGACTCTTGATAGCCATCGAATGAGAATACAATGTGATGCCAGGCATTTGCCTCTGGAACAGACGAATACCCCATATCAGGCCACGATCCATGAATGATGGCACCCTGTTTTGGATCGCTGCCATAACCAAATAGCGCCTTACTGAGGTCCTGCGATCCCGACGACCAGGCGAGCAGCTGTTCAAATCTTTCGACCGTAGGATTATTTACCCACAGCGCAAGGCTAAACGAGCTGTTCCCTTCCAGCGACTGCGGTACGGCAAAACTCGATCGCAGCGCGGTGGTTCCATTAAAGAAAAAGGCTCGCTTTCCCTGATAATTTTTAACGGCCAGTGCCTGTTCAGAACTAAACACTCCCCCTATCAAACCCTTATTTTTAATACTTTTCACATGTTGCCCCTCCTCGTAATCCGCTGCATCAATATGGATCAGATCACCTCGCGTTACTTCTTTAGCAGGCATGTGTTGTGGTGGCGACCACAATGTCTCCTGAGCGAGCTGCTGTGTATAAACCTTCATATTCCACAGACCACGAGGAAGGCCATTCAATTGCGTATTCAGTATGTGCAGTCTAACATATCGCCCCAAAGCTTTACCATGTTCAACGATAGGACTTGCCCAACGGCTGTTATCCGAACGATCCACATAACTTGTCCAGCTTATTCCGTCGACAGAAGTCTCCAATCGGTACTGATAGGCATAAGTCGGATACTCAAATTGAATGGCTATTGTCTGTATATCCACCACCTTACCCAAGTCTACTTCTACCCAGGCCGGTCCTTCGTTGTTCTTGGCCCGCCATAATGTTCCATTATTATTATCTACCACGAAAGAGGGTCTAAAATCCATAGTGTAGAAAGAGGATGCCCTCACTGCTTTCCCAAAAGCCAAATCGACCGGCTCTGCCTGAGAAGGTAGTACATCCTGCACGCCAGTATGTGTAGGCCGCACCGGAACGATATCACCCTCTGGCGTAAAGAAAATTTCGTCCATCGCCACCTGACGGTGGAAACCACCTCCCGAATGCGGATTATTGTGTCTGTGATAAACAATAAAATAACGGTTGTCTAGCTCCAGCACACTATGATGTCCTGGGCCATGAATGCTACCATCCTCATTGGTGATCAAAATGGGATTGGTAGAGGGATATTCAAAAGGTCCCATAGGGCCTGCTTTACTTTTAACGTATTGTACGCGGTAGCTATCATCTTCACAATGCCCGGAAGAGTACATCAGATAATAGATGCCCTTACGTTTAAACATATAAGGAGCCTCAAAAAAGTCCTTCGCCACCGTATTGGGGATCAACGCTGTCTTTTCGAAAGTTTTCATATCGTTATTGAGTATCCCTACAGCGCATCCATGATCGGGATAGATACCCCAGGTTCCCCAATACATATAGATACGGCCATCGTCATCTCGAAAAGTTTGCCCGTCTAGGGTAATCACGCCCGGAATCATATAATTTGGGATCATCGATTTGCCGTCAGGCACTAAAGGTTTCCAGGGTCCCGTTGGGCTGTCGCCCACCGCCCCAAAAATTTCAACAGGCTGACTATAATAGAGGTAATAACGGCCATCGTATCCCTGTGTCATATCCGGCGCCCAGTACCAATGTGTATTGGGCCAGTTCATCGGTTGAATCTTCCAGTTTCTTAAATCCTGCGATGTCCATACTTGTGACGGGCCCGCACCCCAGCCATTCCCATCAGTCGTCGCAAAAATATAATAGGTATCAGCAATTTTCTTAATCGTCGGATCAGCGAAATATCCAGGCAGTAGCGGATTCAACACATTCGGTTGCTGCCAAGGTTGTAACGACTGCGCGAACGTCTTGTTGCCCAACGACCAGTACATTATAGCCAGCACCGTAAAATAGAAAGAATTCATCCTCATAACGCAAAGTTTATTGGTTCAAAAATTGACAGCTCAACCAATCGATTTTATCACGAATAAAATCTACGATAAATGTCAATTTTACATTAAATTTATAAATCAGCAGCGGTATTCCAAATTTTGAAGTCAAATCGGTTAAGAATGGGCTATTTAAGGTTAAAATTCACCCATAAATACAGGGTACAATCATCCATCTTTGTAAGAGCAATGACCTTCGCTGTCTTAAAATGGTTACTAAAATGTCTAAAATGAATCTAAAAAAAAGCTATTGGATCCTATTTGCGCTCTTCTGCACACAGTTGTCAAATAGCGTGTATAGCCAGCAGGATGAACATCCGGTATGGAAAGCAGTAAAAGCACAGCAAGCCACTTTGGGCTTGGAAGAGGGTGCAAAAAGCTTCACCCTCAAAAAACTCAATGTGGCTATACTCAACGCATCGCAGACACTATCTTCCTTTCGACCCAATAGCGGCGAAAAGGGTTTTGACTATACGCCAGTTGAACTTCTAAACAAAAGGGATCGCAATCAGTTTTTTCATATCGGCGATATCAATATCCGTTTGCGTCGTCAGGGAGACAGCTCATGGACGGCCTATTCATCAGCTGCCGAACGTAAGCATGTCATCGCAATACCTCCTGCGAAAAACAACCTCGCTAGTGCAGATATCACTCCCACGCTTAACCATATCCCTTTGAAAGTGATCCGTCACTGGCAAGATGACCATGGTGATCTGATCTTGAGTTTTGAACTCACAAACCCCAACGATTATGCGATCGAGATTGGATCAATGGGTATCCCTCTCCCATTCAATAATAACATGGACTGGAAGAATCTCGATCAGGCACACGCCCAGAATGTCTTTTTCGATCCCTACATCGGTAAAGATGCCGGATATCTGCAAGTCAACCGCCTGCACGGCAACGGTCCAAGTTTGCTGGTATTGCCCTATAAAAATGCAGGATTTGAAGCCTACAATCCGCTTAATACAGACCCTACTCCCCGAAGTATTACTTTTGAGGGGTTTCATGAATGGCTGATCCACAGTAAGGCTCATGCCGAGACTGAATGGAAAGGTGTAGAACAATGGAATACACCGACTTCTACGTTCTTGAAACCACATGAATCAAAGACCTTTGCCTTGAAATTTGTCCTTGCCCCAAGTATCCGGGAAATAGAGTCGGAATTAGTGAAGAACAACAGGCCTGTAGCTATTGGCGTACCTGGCTATCTTGTTCCGATGAACAATCCGGCCAAACTTTTTATCAAGCACAACAAAGCTATTAAAAGTATCAGTGTTTATCCCGAAGGAGCATTAACCTTGACAAAAAAAGGAAACACACCGCAGCAATGGACCGAATATGAAGTGAAAGGCAACCGTTGGGGACGTGCAAGACTAACAATCAACTATCGGGACGGTATTACGCAGACAGTCCAATACAAAGTAATCAAGTCCGAAAAAGAAGTGGTTCAGGATCTCGGCCATTTCCTTACCACAAAACAATGGTATGAGAATGACAAAGATCCCTTCGGCCGCTCCCCGGCTGTCATATCATACGACTATGAGGAACAGCAGCCCATCACCCAAAATAGAAGTGCCTGGTTTGCTGGTCTCAGTGACGAAGCTGGAGCGGCAAGCTGGCTTGCCGCACTGATGAAACAAGTATTGCAGCCCGATCAACAGGAAATAGCCAAATTGAAACGATTTGTCAATGAGACCTTATATGGCCATATCCAGCACAAAGAAGGAGACAAAAAATATGGGGTTGTTAAAAGCCTATTTTATTATGAACCCGACTCCATGCCAGCTGGCACCTATCGTACAGACATAAACTGGAAGACCTGGTCTGCCTGGCCGAAAAAAGAAGCCGACGATATTGGTCGTTCCTACAATTATCCTCATGTGGCAGCAGCGCACTGGGTGATGTACAGACTCGCCCGCAACTATACGAATTTAGTGAATGAAGAAAGCTGGCAAACTTACCTCGAACGGGCTTACCAAACGAGTATCGCCATGGTAGAAAAGGCACCTTACTACGCCCAGTTCGGCCAAATGGAAGGCAGTATCTTCCTTATCGTCTTACAAGATCTTCGCCGAGAAGGATTGACGACGATGGCCAATAACCTTGAAGCTGCTATGCGCAAGCGGGCAGAGCATTGGAAAACTCTTAATTATCCGTTCGGAAGTGAAATGCCTTGGGATTCCACGGGTCAAGAAGAAGTATTTCTTTGGTCGCGCTTTTTTGGCTTTGATGAGAAAGCACAGGTGACGTTGAATGCTATTATCGCCTATATGCCTACCGTTCCACACTGGGGTTACAACGGCAGTGCGCGGCGTTACTGGGATTTTGTTTATGGTGGGAAGCTTTCACGAATCGAGCGTCAGCTACATCACTACGGTTCAGCGCTTAATTCCATACCTGTTCTGACAGCTTATCGGGACCATCCCGATGATTTCTACTTGCTACGTATCGGACATGCAGGCATGATGGGAGCGCTGGCCAATGTCACAGCCGACGGCTTCGGTCCCGGAGCATTCCACTCCTACCCATCCACCTTGGCCAATGACGGGATCTCCGGAGATTACGGAACCGGTTTTTATGGCTATGCAGTCAATTCGGGAACCTATATAGTGGAGCACCCTGAATTTGGGTGGCTGGCATTCAGCGGTAATCTAAAAACCGAAAAACAGCTGGTCAAAGTTGCACTAACGACAGCATCCAAAGGCCGCGTGTTCCTTGCCAAGGAGAATCTTTGGCTCACAACAGATGCCGGCGAGATTGCCGAACTGCACTACGATCAAAAAGACCGCAGCATCACGCTGGTCTTCAATAGCGCTAGTCAGCAACCGATTACGAATATTTTGCTTAATGTTAATCCCGAAAGCAACTACGTAGTAGAAGGTTTCAGTAAGGATTCATTTAACCGTTATACAATACCTGCGTCAACGAAAATGATAAAATTGAAAAAGTTGAAATAAAAGTGCTACACTCGAGCACGCATAAGACAATAATAAAGGTGGCTTCCAACTCATGGAAGCCACCTTTTGCTTTCAATTGAGACCCATCCAGAAGGCTTATCCATAAAGCCATAGGCCATCCTTTTCATCCCCAAAAAAACCTCCACTAACTCAGTAACTTTTGCTGAAATGCAAAACGGATCAGGTCGGCTGTATTTTTACTTTTGGTCTTATCCATGAGATTTTGACGGTGCCCTTCAACAGTCCGTTTGCTCAAAAAGATCTTATCTGCAATTTCCACAGCAGTAAAGCCTTGAGCAATGAGTTCAAGTACAGCAAACTCCCGCTCCGTGATTTCATATTGCGAAAGACGTGAAGCCACATCGACACTGGTACTACTCTCCACGTCAAAATTTTCCATAAACCGTAGACCGAAATTGGTCATCAGATATTTATGCCCTTGGGACAAACGTAATAATCCAAATAAGATTTCATCATAATCGCCACCCTTCGACAGATAACCATCTGCACCGCTACGAAAAGCTTCTGCCACTTCATTCGGTTCTTCCACCATCGACAAAAGCGCAAATCTGACGTCTGGATAGATCTTCTTGGCCATTCGGATGAAAGTTATTCCATCCATACCCTGCATATTCAGGTCAGTTAAAACTAAATCCGGCAAGATATTGTTTTCAAGGTACATTAATGCATCCTCTGCACTATCTACTTCCGCTACCACAGAAAGCTTGTCGTGGGTATCAATGATCAATCGTATCCCGTTTCTTACAAGCCGATGGTCATCAACTAAAAGAATTTTAGTCATTTTTCCTCCAATCCCACTAAGATACTTTATTTTTTTTAATAAGTTAATTTTTTAAAAATAGTTCAATGAAATATGAACCCATTTTATTTAACCTTACGCCATATTTTTTCATTACCCACTTGCTGATAATCTGGTGCCAGCACCGAGAAGCGTAGCGTTTCCTGACTGCCCAACGCTAGGTATCCGAGAGTCTCCAAACTCTCATCAAATAAAGATAGGACTTTAGCCTGCAGTTGCGTATCAAAATAGATGAGTACATTGCGGCACAGAATCAGCTGAAAGGAATTGAAAGATGCATCACTTACCAGATTGTGTGAAGCAAAGACAATCCTTTCCTGCAAGCTGGATGTTAGCTTCACCCACTTATAATTGGCTGTATAATAACTGGAAAAGTCCGCTTTTCCGCCCGAAAGCTGGTAATTTTCCACATAAGATTTTAGATTTGCCATGGGTATAACAGCCCGCTTAGCCTGCTCTAGAACAGAAGGATTAATATCTGTTGCATAAATCAGTGATTTGTGCAGTAGTTTGGCTTCCTGCAACAAAATGGCCAACGAATATGCTTCCTCCCCTGTCGCACAGCCCGCTATCCAAATTCGGATAAAGGGCGAAGTGCCCAATTTGGGTAGGATTTCATGCCGCAGACGCAAAAAAAAGCTTGGATCGCGAAACATTTCTGTAACGTTGACCGTCATCTTTTCGACAAATCGTTGCATGTACTCGGGTTCATGTAACACACGGTACCGCAATTCGGCAAAACTAGCAAAATTATCCAGTAGGCACAGCTGGTTGATCCGCCGCAATAAAGACGCTATGGTATAATGGGTAAAATCGTAACCATAGCGACGCTCCACATCTTCCATCAATATCATCACCTGCTCTTGGCTAACAATTTTTTTGCCATTGATCATTTTGCAATTTCCCCCATTAACCGCACCAGAAGTTCGATGTCGATCGGTTTTGAAATATAGCCATTGGCTCCCGCTGCCAGACACTTTTCACGGTCTCCAGTCATCGCCTGCGCCGTGACTGCGATGACCGGCATTTCTTGGGCATCCCAAGTTTTGCGGATCAGCTGGGTAGCTTCATATCCGTCTATCTCGGGCATCATCATATCCATCAGCACCAGACCGACGCCAGCACGATCCCGCAGATGAGCAAGCCCCTCTTCCGCAGACAGGCAACCCAAGGCTTGAAAGCCTCTCGATTTTAGGGCCAATTTCAATGCAAATATATTGTTTTGATCATCATCGATGATTAATACGGTTTTGTTCTTGTCCATGCTCTTTTATCTATTGCCTTTTATTTTACTACAACAACTATTCATACATCCATACCCGTAGCAGGGACAAGAGTTGATCGATATCCACCGGTTTAGATATATAATCTGACGCTCCTGCAGCGATACATTTTTCCCTATCTCCCATCATTGATTTGGCAGTAACAGCGATGATCGGCATATCCTTATAACGGAGATTACTTCGAATCGACGCAATCGTTTCGTAACCATCCATTTCGGGCATCATCATATCCATCAGGATCACAGCCACATCTTCATTTTCTTCTAGCTGTTTCAGTGCATCCTTTCCATCCGTTGCTGGTACAACCGTCATCTGATATTTCTCAAGCGCTTTGGTGAGCGAGAAAATGTTACGGATGTCGTCATCCGCTACAAGCACCTTCTTACCCTTCAACACATCTTCCAAAAAGCCGAGCCTAGCGGGAACTTTCGCCGAAGTGCCTTTGTTTTCTTCTACAAGATGTAAAAATAAGCCTACTTCATCCAATATGCGCTGATAGGAATTAGCGGTTTTAACGACGATTGTATCCGCATAACGTTTTAATTTCATTTCCTCCACCTGCGATAGATTCTTACCGGTAAACACAATAATCGGTAATTTTTCTAGACCCTGGTTGCGTTTTACAGCCTCCAATGTCTCGTATCCAACCCGGTCCGGAACGCCCATATCGAGTATAACGCAGTCTGCAGTATCAGAGCTTAGCGCCGCAATGCTGTCTTCCACGTTGCTTTTGATTTCAGAGACAATGTCAAAACTCCCGAGAAAAAGAGATAGCGCTGCTGCATGCTTAGGGTTTTCTTCGACGATAAGTACCTTTTTAGGATGTCTGGTGAGTGCATCCTCTATGCTGCGAAACATATCACCCATTTGTTCCAACGCCATAGGTTTATTTATAAAATCGATAGCACCCTGCAGCAGACTCTCTCTTTTAACCTGCAGAGAAGACATGATATGCACCGGAATATGTCGTGTTTTGGGATTTTCCTTGATCTCAGCCATTACTTGCCATCCATCTTTAAGTGGCAGCTGAATATCCAGCAATACCGCGAGCGGCATATATTGCGCTACCACTTCCGCAGCAATGTCGCCACGCACCACCACAATCCCCTTATAGTTTTGCTGGCGCGTATATTTGAGTAGAATCTTTGCAAACTCGATATCATCCTCGACGATCAAAATAAAGCGGTCGCCAGGAACGATACTATCGCGATCGTCCGGAATATCGGCTGGGATAGGTATTTGCAACGTCTTTTCTGCAGGTAAAGCTGGTACCGTTGGAATTTGTTCCAAAGATGTAGTCTCCACAGGTAAAATTTCCACGCCGTCGGTTGCTAACAACGTCTGCGCAGCGCCGAATAGGGATGTACTTTCGCCCGAAATGCGCTCGGGAATAATCAGTTGAAAGACACTACCTTCTCCTTCTTCACTATTCAATAAGATTTCACCGCCAAGTAAGCGGGCCAATTCCCGGCTTATGGAAAGCCCCAGCCCTGTACCACCAAATTTACGGCGCGTAGAGCCATCAGCTTGTTGAAAAGCCTCAAATATTAGATGCTGCTTATCCTTTGGTATTCCAATTCCGGTATCGCGCACTTCAAATACAATCCCGTTTCGGGGCGACTGCTCCCGATCGATATGTAGCGTTACTTTGCCCGATGCCGTAAATTTAATAGCATTAGAGAGTAGATTACGTAAAATCTGTTCTAGCCGCTGTTTATCTGTTTCGATCTGAGCGGGCAATTGCTCCGCTACGCTCATTTCCAATCCAAGTTTCTTGTCGGCAGCAATTGGTCCGAACATCGCCGACAGACCATGCATTACATCCGCAAAAAATACGGGCTGTACATCCAAATCCATTTTGCCGGATTCTATTTTAGAAAGATCCAAAATCTCGTCTATCAGGGTCAGCAGACTCTTTCCCGAACTCTGGATCACGGCTGCCGATTCCATCTGTTCGTCATTGAGGTTACCGTCCGTATTTTCGGCCATCAGACGAGAGAGCAGCAAAATTGAATTGAGCGGAGTACGCAGTTCATGCGACATATTAGCTAAAAATTCAGACTTATAGCGTGTACTCTGTGCAAGCTCTGCCGCTTTCTTCTGAATTTCTTGGTTACGTTCGGCTATTTCCAAATTTTTATCTTCCAACAACCTGGAACGCTCTTCCAGCTCACGGTTAGACTGTACCAACTCTTCTTGCTGAACACGAAGTTCTTCCTCAGAAGCCTGTAATTTATAGGTATGCATTTCTAGACTAGAATTGAGTGATTCCAACTCAGTATGTTGCGCCTGCAGCTCTTCGGTCTGCGCCTGTGTCTCTTCCAACAAGTTCTGTACAACCAATCTCGCTTGCGATGCAGCGAGTGTAGCACCCACTTTTTGCACCGCATCTCTAAAAAACGCAAGCTGTATCGAAGAAAAGGGCTGCAATGAGCCAAGCTCCATTACACCGATACATTCGCTTCCATCAAAAATAGGAAGGATAAAAAGGTTGTTTACCTGTACCTTTCCAGTGGCAAAGCTGATGACATAATGTGCATCTTCGAGGTTTTCGAATAATTTCTCCTGGCCATCTTTAAATACCTGCCCTACCATGCCATCCCCTGCAGCAAAGCGTTTATGCTCCGGATCTTCAAGGCCATAAGATCCCCTTAACATCAACTGATCCTGCTCCATGAGATAAATGGCCCCATTGACACAACTGCCATACGTCGTTAGATGTCGTAACGTGACGGCCGTGAGCTCTTCTTGGAGTTTATTGCCCATTAAAAGATTGCTCAGCTGCGTTAATCCAGCTTGATGCCAATTATTGTTATTGAGTTCATCAAAAGAAATTTTTAGTGACCTAGCCATTTCATTGAGCGATCCCGTCAAGCTTCCCAAGTCATCCTGTTCAGCATCCTGTATCTGCATATCATAATTTCCCGCTGCGATTTCACGGGCAATGCGCTGCGTAATGCTGAGCCTCCGCTGGATCTCCTCATCTTTACGTTTCAGATCATGCTGTAACTGTTCTCGCTTAAAGAAATCAGCCCGCAAACGGAAGTAAAAAAAGACAGTGATCAGCAAAGAAACTGCTGCGGCCAGCAACACAAAAATAGATGTATAGCCAGAAGATCGTCCGAGTTCATTTGAACGCTTGTTTAATAAGGATTCTTCTTTATCTATGATGTGGCCAATTAAAATTCGACAGCTATCCATATAGGATTTCCCTTCTTCGAGTTGGGAAACCGTCACCATTCCGCCCCGCCTTTTGATAGTAACCAGATTTTCAAGTTTGGTCAGTCTAGACCTTACCAGTGTGGACAAGGTATCGATTACCCGCTGTTGATCGGGGTTATCAGCTGTCAAATCGTGCGCACGGCTTAGCGATTGAGGCAGCGACTCAAGACCAGTTTGATAAGGATTTAAAAACTTATCCAGCCCAGTCAGTAAATAACCTCGCTGACCCGTCTCGGCATTCTGCAGATCCTGTAGAATTTTATTAACACGGCTCATCACCCGACGGCTATGGTCCACCATCTCACTATTATGAATCTGCTTACGAATACTGACATAAGAAGCCGTTGAGCTGGCTAAGAGCAACAGTAGCGATATTCCAAAACCTATCTGCAGGTTTTTTAAAATAGTTTTAGGCATACTTTTTCATCCATTGAGTTAAGACTATGCCAACTGATGGTCTAGATGGCCGCCAAATATAGCAATAGGGGACCTAAAATGAATATCGGCCAAGCAAGCACGGAGGATGATACCGTATTTTAACAAAAAGTTACGTATTTATCCCCCCTCAGCAATCCTTTGGGCGATGATTTCCGAAGTTGCTGCACAAAAATCAAGACCTGAATAGTCAGGATTATAACCGCCGATATAAGGTACAGCCATCATAAAAATACGTTGGTTGGAGCGTCCGCTGTGATCAACAAGCTGAAAGCTGTCGTCTATCTTTATCCCCGGCACCCGCAAAAAGATAGCCCCATCCGGTGCCACAAACATATGATCATTACCCGCCAATAACTGTTCCTTGGCATGCTCAACAGAGCGGAACCTCAAATAAGCGGGACTAATATTACCGTTGTCGATCAAACTCTTAAAAGGGAAATCTTCAAAATTCAAAGGCTGCTGACCTACGCAATCGACAAATGTCTTATAATATGTTTTACTTTCTATACCTTGCTCATTTGTATAAAAGTAATTGGCTCCACAGTCCTTTGCAGGTTCAACCCGGCTTTCGGTACCAACGTTCACCACCTCGAGACGACCAGCATCGTGCAATGCGAGCAACTCGCGGCTAGAGCCCTGCGGCACGAAAGCAATCACAATAGAAATCAGGGGCATTAACACCTTCTTTAAACGAAGCATATCTTCTGCAGACATGTATTTTGCTGGATAATTCAATGTAAAGCTCAGCGCAGAAAGCACTTCCTTCCAATAAATCGATTCGTGCCTTTTGATGGACTTTAGCGCTTGGGCGTGTTCCTGACGAAAACCTTCGAAGGCATCTTTCTGCTCCCGCAAGGCAAGTACCGCTTCCACAAAATCTTCGAGACTGAGCTTTTCTACCATGTCGTAGAAAACAGGATCTTTCTCCTTAAACTGGGCTTTAAAATTTCGCTCAAATAAAAAATCAAGCGATACAAAACCTTCATTTTCGAGCCTATTAAGCATAAGTTCCTCTTCTGAAATCAAGAGATTGTTGGCTAAGAACGGATCTTCTTGATGAAAGCGGATCGCAGGGAGAAGCCCACTGCGTGTATGCATCACTATTTTAAAATTTTCGCTTCCCGCATCAATGTGATATTTTATCTCCCCTGTTTCAAGCACGTGAAAAGAGCCATTGTGCCGAGCCAGTGTACGTACGGCATCTATCGCAGTCAGCGAAGCTCCACGTATCCCAACGGCATGATCAGTCTTTAAGGCGAGTTTAGATGGTGGATAAGGCGATTCAAAGTAGTGTTCGACATTACCCTCATGTTTAGTTGGCCATTTGTGTCCAGTGCAAATAATGGCCTTATCCACGATATACGTGTCCGTGCTTCCAACCATTATTTTTACCTGTGCCTGGCTTTCTAGGTCGATGATATCGCTTACCTGGCTGGCTAGGTACACCTGGGTTTCAATACCTTTAGCATCAGCCATACGCTTTAATAGCGTAAATTGTTCCGATAAATAGCGGCCGAACAGCAATCGCGGTACTACTTTATAACGATTAAAATCCTCCACATCAATTCCATAGGTACGAAGTGTAGTTGCCGACAGCGATTTGACATACTCTTCAATGGTGGTCACCAGTGCCGGGATTTCATGATCCGAGACATTGGTCAAGTGCTCAGGTGTAGCACCTTCATAGCTGTAAGGCATCCCTGCACCTAACTGTTTTCGCGACTCAAAAATAGATATTTTGAGCTCCCCCATATTCTTTTCAATCAATCTTTTGTACATAAACAGGCCACTGGGTCCGCCCCCGATGATGGCTACATGGATGTGTTGTTGCATAGTTTTCATTGCGCTGCCTGAATGGCAGTTTTCGGTGATAAGAACAACAATAAATTACATAAAGTTTTAAATTGCATTTATTACGCTGCAATAAAAAGTGCGATAAATACGGGTTACGATTTAAATACCTGAATCTGCGATTCTGCAAACGAAGGGTGTGTGGGTGCTGTTTTCCGAATAAACAAAAATGGTAACAAATAATAATATTATGGAAAACAACATCAACAATCCAGAGATCATCAATGACATCATTAAAATCAACAATGACCGTATTGAAGGTTATAAAAAAGCAATTGATCTGGCAACAAGTCACGGACTAGATAAGCTGATTCCCACCTTTCAAAAATATATCGGACAATCGGAAGAATTTATTGCCGAGTTAACTCCTTATGTTGAGCTTGAGGGCAAAGAGGCAACGGATAGCACCATGCTGAGCGGCAAACTATTCCGCGCCTGGATGGGAATCAAAGTAAATATCACAGGCGACGATGAAAGAAGTTTACTGGAAACCTGCGAACAGGGCGAAGACGCGTTTAAATCGACGTACCAAACAGCGTTGGCAGATGGATCTGATGAACTCTCGCAAAATGTGCATAGTTTGATCAATACCCAACTTAGCAAACAGCTTGAAGCACACAATATTATTAAAATGTTGCGCGACAGCAAAACAATTTAATCTTTTAAATAAATTTAATCTTTTAATATTTGTGGTATGCTGACAAAATAAAAGTCTTTTTACACAAAAATACCGAAGGGATTTAAACTTCGGTATTTTTGTTCAATATCCGTCGTGACAATCGCCACTGAAAACCAGGAAGATGGTTAAATATTCAGAAGACTTAACAATCAATCATTTGCGCGTACAACGGTGGTCTGCACAATAAATAAATCCTCTTTCAGTCCTGTACTCTTTGCCTTTATCCGGATACTTCCCGATTTTTCACCTGCCTGAACAATCAGCGTAAGCTGCCCATTGAACAGGTGCATCTGTGGTTTTTCAAAAGACTCCAAGCTCGTTGGATCTCCATTAGCCAAAGCTTTAAACGCACCAGCTCCCCCGACTTCAAATCGCACTAATCCATTGGCATGTGGGCAGAGATTCCCTTGTTTATCCACTGCTTTGACACGGATGTAAGCCAACGAACGTCCATCAGCAGCAATGGAATCATGCACCGTTTCCATTTTAATCCGGAACGGCCTTCCCGCTGTTCGTACGCTCTTTTCAGCTACCGGCTCTCCCGATTCATCATAAGCAACAACCTTGATTTCTCCGGGTTCATATCGTGTTTCCATCCACATCAGGCGATAACGCTCCTGTAAAGAATGCTTATTTTTACTTCGTTTCCCCTGACTCTTGCCGTTGATAAAAAGTTCTGCACTTGGATAGTCCGTATAAACGAACACAGGTGTCTGCTGGCCCACCCGATCTGGCCATGTCCAATGTGGAAGAATGTGCAAAGTATGTTCATTTTTATTCCACAAACTTCTGTAGAGGTAATAACGGTCCTTGGGAATACTTGCCAGGTCAATAATGCCAAACATGGAACTGTGGTTGGGCCATGCATCGGTATCGTATGGAGACGGCTCACCGAGGTAATCAAATCCAGTCCATACGAATTGACCCATCGTCCAATGATGGTCTTCTGCCAAGGCAAAATCCTCATCCGGTAGATTGGACCATGAACAATATTCCATATCGTAAGACGATGACTGATGATCTGGATATAGCATGTCGCCCTTTTTGACCACAGGAAATTTATATACTCCTCTGGAGCTTACTGTGGATGCCGTTTCAGAACCCAATACCATATTTTGTGGCAATTTTGAATAAGCCTCTTCATAACGGTGCGTACGATAGTTGAGTCCCGGAACATCCAGTAAACTGGCAAAACCATTTTCCAGCACACAACTAACCTGGTCCATACCACAGGTCACCGGTCGAGAGGGGTCTTCCCGATGGCAGATAGCCTGTAAAAATGAAGCCACTTTATATCCGTCGGCACTGCATTGTGTCGGCACCTCATTCCCGATACTCCACATCACCACGGAGGGGTTATTTCTAAAATGATGAATCATATTGACCATATCCCGCTCTGCCCAATCCGCAAAAAAACGATGGTATCCATTTTTACATTTGGCAATGTCCCATTCGTCAAAAGGCTCGATCATCATCATCAATCCCAATTCATCGCATAGCGAAACCAGCTCCGGCGCGGGCATGTTGTGAGCGGTGCGCACTGCATCACAACCCATATCTTTGAGCAACTGTAATTGATAGCGTAAAGCCGACACATTTATTGCCGCACCCAATGGACCGAGGTCATGATGATTGCATACACCTTGAAACTTTCGAATCTTTCCATTTAACATAAATCCCCGATCGGCAATGATACGCACCTCACGAATACCAAAACGAGTCTCAAAACTATCCATTAGCTTACCATCGACATAAACTTGCGTAGAAGCTCGGTATAAATTAGGCTGTTCGGGGCTCCATAGAGCAGGTTTTGGAACTTCAAAATTTTGTACAAAGGCCTTACCATAATTTATTTTTTGCTCATTTTCTTTTTGCGCCACGACACGGCCTTCTGCATTCAAAATTGCAGTTACCATGCGCACCGATTTACCATCAGCATGCTCCAAAGTGGTCTCCAACTTTACTGAAGCTAGGCTGTCTGAGACAAATGGCGTTGTGATATGGGCGCCCCAAACAGGCATGTGAATCTTCTCGGTAACGATTACATGCACATTCCGATAGAGTCCTGCACCGGGATACCAACGCGAAGATTGGGCTTTATTTTCCAGTCGAACGGCAATTGTATTGTTCCTGCCATCCCGATGCAGCAGTTCGGTCACATCAAAGTGAAATGCATTATAACCATACGGCCAGAAGCAAGCTTCCTTTCCATTGACATATACCCGGGCTTCACTCATTGCACCATCAAATTTAAGCACCACGCGTTTGCTGCTCGGGTCAAACTGAGGCACATCGAACTTGGTACGATACCAGCCTACACCAACATAAGGTAGGCCTCCGGTTCGGCCGGTTTTTACAGTCGCTTTTTTCTCTCCATTTTGTGTCACAGCAACATCTTGTAAGTCGTGTGCACGGTCAAAAGGTCCGGCAATAGCCCAATCGTGCGGTACAGTCACATTTTTCCAATTCTTGTCGTCCAAGGTCGTCCGTTCGCCCTGGGCAACTTCACCCTGAAAAAAGCGCCAGTTTTTCTCCAATAAGAAAGACTGACGTACCGACTGTCCATGCAATGCTATTGGCACGACTAAAAACAAAAAGAATAATACGAAAGCGATATGCAATAATCTCATCATCAAATTATGGGTTTAGGGTCTAAAGTTGAATTTCATTAGCATCATTCAGCGCTGTAAATATAGTCTATTTAAAAGCGTTCAAGGCCTTTGTGGGACGTCCATTGTTATCAAATGCGCCTAACGTGTAGCCATTCCAACCGCCATAAGCCAAAGGTTCCCAATAAAATATTCCCAACACCTTGTGATCCGGCACGGTATTAACCGAGCTAAAAAGATCTTTGAGCCATATTTCTGCAGTATCCGCGGCATCCCAGCTCATGCCCACTTCGCAGATCATCACCTCTGAATTGTATCGCGCAATCATATCTTTAATGTTACTGACGCAGGCTGTATTCCGTTCCTTCCAATTTTCGGGGGTCGGGTAAAGTGACATGCCGATTACATCCCATTTTCCACCGTTTTTCTTCAGACCATCGAACATCCAACGGAACAAATTATTATCAAATCCATTGTGAAGATGGATAATCACTTTTGCTGCCGGAAAAATCGCTTTTACCGCATCATAGCCTGCGTTATTCAATATGGCATAATTAGCCATGCTCTCCGAGGCCTTGCCCTCATTCCACAGCATGCCATTCCCGGTTTCATTCCCTACCTGCACCCATTCCGGTGTAATATCGTTCTCTTTCAGTAATTGTAGCACCTCATTTGTATGGTCACTCACAGCTTTCTTTAAGTCATCAAATGCCAAACTCTTCCATGCTGCCGGCTTTGTCTGCTGTCCAGGATCTGCCCAGGTATCACTATAATGAAAATCCACCATGATGCGCATTCCCAAATGTTGTGCGCGACGTGCTTTAACCAACACGTCGTTCTTATTGCACCAACCACGTTCGGGATCTACCCAAACGCGTAGGCGTACAGCATCCATCCCCAATCCACGCAATAATTTCAGTCCATCTACTGCATTTCCTCCAGCATTGAAAAATTGTACACCCGAAGCCTCCATTTCCGTAATCCAGCTGACATCAGCCCCTTTTGCCAAATGCGATGCGGTTGCAGCGGGCTCGAAGCTATCTTTTTTGCTGCAGCTAGATAGCACCAAACAAAAGCCTATCGCTGCGGCAAATACCTTTCCTATTGTTAATTTTTTCATTCGATTCAATTATTTAAGGAGTTATCTTATTGATGTTTACTCCACATGATACTTAAACTGTTTTGGATCGCTCAGATCGAGGATCAAGGTATGTGTGCCCACCTTGTCATAAGCAAATCCACTGCCATCTGCTGTATATAGTGCGCAGTTGCCATCCCCTTCCGCAGCTCCAAAAAACCAGGTCCAACTGCCATTGATCAACACTTTTATGCCCCACTGTTCAGCTGCTGTTGTCGTGATTGTTGCCTTCCAAACTTTCGCCGTTTGGTCATAGGTCATCGGCGTGGCCGTTGCACTCCAACCGTTAAAATCGCCCGTAACCGTCATGGATTCCACCGCAGTTTCTTTCCAGGCCAACTTATTAACATCGGCGGTCAGGTACAGATATCCGCCTTTGCTTGTCCAGCAGTTCCAGCGATCTGCCCCGCTATATAAAATATATTGGCTACCATCCAATGGAT
The DNA here is from genome assembly GCF_002376635.1 of Sphingobacterium sp. UBA3549. Taxonomy (NCBI): domain Bacteria; kingdom Pseudomonadati; phylum Bacteroidota; class Sphingobacteriia; order Sphingobacteriales; family Sphingobacteriaceae; genus Sphingobacterium; species Sphingobacterium sp. UBA3549. Next base: position 276,587 of record NZ_DFOE01000002.1, read on the forward strand.
AAGAACCATAGATCAGTGATGCACTGGCACTTTCTGCATTGGCTAAATAAAAGTTGTACCATTGGTCGAGACGAACAAAACCATCGTAGAAACCATCTTCTTTTCGTGAACACAGTTTCCATGGGAATTGTGTCATCTCTTTGTTCGAAAGATAAAGGTATGCAGCCTCATCAACCGGTTGGTAAGACGTGATAGTCAAGGCGATCACGTTACTATAGAGCCATTCTGTATTAGCACCCAATCGAGAAGCAATACGGACATAGCATGTTTTCTTTTGATCGGGTACAAATCCCATACCCGTGACGAGATTATTCAATTGTTCATGCGTATAACTGATGGAACTCGCCACCTGCTCGGCGCTTTTGGCAATGACAGTAAAGGCGGGATCTGCCGCTATTTCTATCTTATTTTTTAAGGCCGACTGCGCCATCGGTTCTTCGCTGGTCAAGATCGCCTCGTCCCAAACAAGCTGCAGTGCCACAGCTTTGCGATCTGTAGATTTTAAAACCAATTCCGATGTACTACTATGCAGCACTGCAGGTTTTATTCCCCCGACAGCTGGTGTCCCGCCCTCCTTTTTGCAGGCAGCGAAAAGCAATACCAAAATATAAAGTGTTAATTGTTTCATAAGTCATCATTATCTTTAAAAACCCCTATGGAAATACCCGTTTATGCGCTTCAGCTCCACTGCATGGTCGCAAAACTATCCCATCGATTTATCAATACCATACTAGGCTAATAGCCTGCGTTTTGAATTAAATTTGGATTAGCGCTCATATCTGTTGTTGGAATCGGATACAGATTGAACTTTGCATCCACAGAACGACCATTCATATCCCCTCCTTTCCATTGCCAGAGGTAAGCGCTTCCGGTAAATTTCCCAAATCGAATGAGGTCTGTGCGGCGCGTACATTCCCAAAACAGTTCACGTCCGCGCTCCGCAAGGATAAAATCCAGCGTGAGCTGTGCCTGCTCGATTGTGCCAGCGGAACTTCCATATCCCCTTTGTCTGATCGCGTTGACTAGAGTAAGGGCTTCCTGTACACTACCGCCGCCACCGCGCAGTACGGCCTCGGCATACATGAGATACACATCGGCCAGGCGGATCATCGGAAAATCCGTGCTTACCAAACCTTCGTCTGTCGTATAGGTGCCATCATCTTTCAAATTTGTAAACTTCACCAATCCATAACCCTGGCTTGATGCGGCTGGATCTTCTACGTCCAAAGACTGCCCATTTTTCCAAAAATCACCTCTCTTATCTTCCGCTTGAAAAATGCCGACAAATTCGCGAAGTGTACGAAAACTATTCCAGCCAGAAAGTACACCATAGTCTGACGATTTCATGCTCCCCACAATAGGGCCATTCACCAGATAAGTTGTCGCACCCCAGGTCGTCGTGTGTGCCACATCGGCTTCTATCGGGAAGATAATTTCGTTGGTGCGCTTATCGTTATCGGCATTAAATACCTGCTTATAATTCGCATTTAAAGTATATCCGGCATCAATCACTTTTTTTGCATAGTTCAGACAGTCTGCGTTCCGTGCTGTACCCGTATACACCTGAGCATTCAGATAATTCTTGGCCAATAACGACCATGCGGCAGCACGGCTCACTCGCCCATATTCATTTTGACGCGCTTCTGGCAAGATTGCTGCGACCTCCAGAAGTTCCTTTTCAATAAATTTGAAAAGATCACCCCTCGTCATCCGTGGTGGAAAAAATGCAGCTACAGGATCGTTCTCAGTCACAAACGGCACGTTTCCGTACAAGTCCATCGCATGACTATAGGCTAGTGCACGCAGAAAACGAGCTTCAGCCGCAAATGTCAGGATCTGCGTCTGCTCGGTCGAACTAAATGTCGCCAGTTTCTCTGTGGTGGCATTGCGTAGAAATTCGTTGCAGATAGCGACCGTATAATAAATCCGGTAATACATGGCATTGACCCATGTATCGGACGCTCCCCAGGTCATATACTGAATATCGGTCATGTTATCACCACCCGCCCAGGTATAGATCACCTCATCTGTAGGTACTTCCTGCAGATTAAAATACACCCGAAGGTAGCCCCAAGAGGCTGTGCTACCCGCCATGTCCGGATCGGCATCACCACGGCCATTGCCTGCAACGGCAAATGAGGCATACAATTTAGCAAGGACCGAACGGTACCCCTCTACCGAAGTATAGACCGACTCCGATGTAGTTTCCACAGTTGGATATTGGTTTAAGTCCTTGGTGCAAGCGTGTAGCAACAAGATTATACTAAACAATCCAAAACAAAATCTTTTTATATTTTTCATCGTTATATAAGTTTTCTTTTTTGAGGTAGCCATTAAAAATCCATATTGAGACTTAAGGAGAACGTTCTGGAGCGCGGGTAGAACGAACTGTCAAACCCACTCGGAACCTCGGGGTCCATACCACTATATTGGCTCACAATAAAAACATTCTGTGCTACTGCACCCACGCGTAAATTGGAAATCTTGCCCACTTTGCCAAAATTGTAATTCACGGAAAGATTTTCCATTCGAAGGAAGGAAGCATTTTCAACGTAGTAATCTGAATAATACTGTCTAGTTTGAAATCCCGTATGCAAGTAATCCCGATGAAGGTTATTGATCGACGGATCCACATATTGAACGGTTTCCCACGCACTGAGGTTCATTTTTGTATTATTGAAGACGTAGTTCCCCAAATTTGCGCGTAACGTAGTAGCTGCTGTCCATTTTTTGTACGTTAGCTGAGTATTGAAACCGAACAGCCATTTTGCGGCCGGGGATTGATAGCGATACAGGTCTTTTTCATTGATCGCACCATCACCATTCAGATCAGCGTACACGCCTTCCAACGGTTTTCCTGCCTCGTTGTACAATTGCTTGTACACATAAAACATGTAAGGTTGATATCCTGTTGTCAGGATCTGTATGCCACGGCCACTGACATTAGGACCGACGTACGTTCCAACCGCATTCGCATCCTGTACCAAGGCTATATTGGTTACTTTCGTGTGTTGATTGGTTGCATTGATATTAACTTCCCAACGCAGGTTATCTTTTTGAATAGGGACGGTATTCAATTGAAATTCGAAACCACTACTTTCAACATTTCCGACGTTAATGGTTGCGTTCTGGTCAAAGTTTGTTCCTGCCGCCACCGGCACATTGGCCAGTAGATCATGTGTTTTTCTTGTATAATATTCAATTGCACCAGATACCCTATTCTTCCATAGTCCAAAATCCAGACCATAGTTAAATGCTTTGGTTGTCTCCCAGCGTAAATCCCTGTTGTAGACCGATGGCCGATACACCAGATGATACTGATCGCCAAACCGATATTGGGCATAAGCGGTTCCCAAATTATAAACCGGCAAATACTCATAATTGCCGATACCTTCCTGCTGTCCTGTTATACCATAACTTGCACGGAGCTTCAAATCGTCCAAAAACGAGATGCCTTTCATGAAAGATTCCTGTGAAAGACGCCATGCCAAGGCGACAGAAGGAAACGTTCCCCAGCGATTTTCTGGACTGAATCGTGATGTACCGTCCTTCCGGACCGTTGCTGTCAGTAAATAACGGCTGTCGTAATTGTAGTTGATCCGACCATACCAAGAGATCAGCGTATGGCGCTCGTCTGATGCGATAGCGGTAGAACGTATATCGCCTGCTTCATTATAGTACACGATCGGTGGGCGCCCTGCACTCCAATATTGATAATCGTGGCCAGCAGTAATGTCAACCGTGCTTTTTAAGTCTGCAAAAAACTTGTTATAATTTAGATAACCTGTGAATAGTTTATTTTTAAGAGTCTGTTCATAACGGTCAAAAGCGCCTCCAATCGTAAAATTATTGGCTGCACTTGCAGGAATTAGATTTGACCCATTCCCTTTCGCATAGTCATATCCGAGCGTTACGTGAGCTTTTAATTCGGGTAGCATATGAAACTTATAATCAAGATCAAGATTACCTACAGCTCGATTGACTGTACTAAGGTGCTTCTCCTGACGAAGCAGGCCCAGTGGATTGAGATTTGCACCTGTTGCTGGGAGACCGGCATTGTCGAGACTCTCATAATAACCCCCATAAGCAGCTACCCCAGAGTAAACGGGCTGCGTGGGATTGAACGCCACAGCAGACCATATCGCTTCGGTATTGGCAAAACTGTTGTTATTTCGGGCTCCTTTAACATTCAGGTTTACCGCGAGGTGTTTGTTAAAAAATGTCGGATTTAGCACAAACGCCCCCGTCATACGCTCCGTCTTGTCGGTGCGCAAGGTTCCCTGCTGATTGTAATAGCCAGCAGAAGCTCGAAAAGGCAACGTCTTACCGATATTTCCCTGCAAACTTAAATTATTGTCCGTTCCTATGGCATCCTGAAAAACCTCAGAAAGCCAATCTGTCGAGGCATTACCCAATAGCGCTTTTTGCGCAGAAGTTCCCTTGCTATTGATCAGGTTAGCAAATTCATCGCGCGACATCATATCAGCCACACCCATCGCCTGTTGCATGGACACAATGGAGGAAAAAGAAAGCCGTAATGTATCCCCTTTTCCTTTCTTAGTCGTAATCAACAATACCCCATTTGATGCACGAGATCCATAAATCGCTGTGGAGGATGCATCTTTGAGCACGGTCATGCTTTCAATATCATTGGGATTGATCAGACTGAGAAAATTGCCACTGTTGCCGCTGATGCCGCCAGTTTCCAAAGGTACCCCATCCAACACGATCAGTGGATCGTTGCTGGCACTCAAAGAAGCCCCACCACGAATACGTATGGTACTTCCCGAGGAAGGCGAACCACTGTTGGACATCACCTGTACGCCAGCCGTTTTCCCATTGATCAGCTGTTCGGGAGAACCGACCAATCCCGTATTAAAATCTTTGCTACCTACCGTGTTGACGGCACCCGTTAGATCCTTTTTTGTACTACTGCCATAACCTACGATTACCAGCTCTTCCAAAACATTTCCCGCCGATACCATCTTAATATCTAAAGATGTTCCCGATACCGATAATGTTTGACTGGTATACCCCACTATCGAGAATGATAGTTGCGATTTGCCCTTCGGCAATGAAATACGATAGGTACCATCGTTGGCCGTAGAAGTCCCCACGGTGGTTCCAGTCACCAACACCGTAACACCGGCCATCGGTTGCCCCTGTTCATTGCGGACTACCCCCCGGACATCCTGTTGTTGCATCAACCTGATCCATTTACTCTCCCCTTTTGTTGCCGCATAGAGCTGCGTTTCCCCAAGGCAGGATAGCAATGACAAGCCTAATAAACTTGTTTTAAATGCAAAACCTTTCATTTTTTTTAATTTATGTGTTTATAATTGTTTCTTTCCTTTGCTGCAATTCCTTCGCTACACTCACCTTAGCGCTCGATTCGGCCAATTTGCCAAACTACTGTTTTTATACCCTACTCCAGCCAGACCGCGGCTACAGACAGCACAACGCCCGCCATATTTTCGCCTGAGATAATGAGCTTTTCGATCGCTCTTTTATCAAATTGATCAGAAACTACCGGTTTAAAAAACCGTTCAAGAAAAACGGGATAAGGGGCAGGCAACAAAGCCGTTGGTACCAGCTGTAAATCTGTTAAATCCAGGCAAACCAACGTTTCAGTAGCTGAAACTGCATCTATTTTTTTGACGTAGGTGTACCCTTTCTTTGTGACAAAACCTGCTTTTAGCGTCGGATTGCCACCGGTATGTTTTAAAAGTATACAAAGTTTTTTAACATGTTCGAGCCCCACTGGCCGATCAAGAATTTTTGTTCTTATATCTTTAAGCCAGAAATACTGGGCGCTAGAATCCTTGCCGTGAAAGCTATACGCCCAGAAAGGCAGCTTCCCTAAATGCTGCTGTTGCCATTCTGCAGTTATATAAGCGGTTTCCGGAATGGCGAAGGTCTCGAATGTAGCGACCTTGGACAATGATTCAAACAGCGAAATTGGTGCATGCTGGTCATATAATCCGACCGTCCAATAGCTATTGACGCGATAGTCCCAGTCGAGCGGAGCTCCGGCCTGATTGTCAGGATAAGTAAACTGCTTACCACCAACGAACACTGTGGCCGAATATTTTAACGCATTGCCCTTTAGCAATGCTGCCGGAATATCCGCCTCATACTTATAACTATCTTTCGGAATCAGCTTGATGTAAGGATTATGGTCGTTCCAAAATGAGACCTGATCCGTCTGTAAAATAATCGAATCGGGCTGCTGTTCAAAGATGTAGCGGAACTCCAATTTGGCACTGCGCCCTTTCTCCAGTGCCTCGGGCTGCTGGTGTATTAACAAAGCTTGTTTCAGTGGCGCAGCTGCTGGCGCATAATATTCGCCCAGGCTACCATTTTTCCAGGATGAAGAGGCTGTCCAGCTATTTTTTAGCTGCACATGCTTTCGCTTAAGCAGGTAAACTCCTGGTTCAACGCTGAAGCTGGTTTTAGGTACTATAAGATCTCCAATCACCCCAGTTTTATGTGAAAGTTGCTGCACGGTGAACATCTCGCCAAGGTCAGGAATTTGAATATCGATCGCCTGAGATCGGTACAAGATATGTACCACCTCGCGGCTTGGCGACGGCTTGGCAAAAGGATCGGCGATTTTTTCTGCATCCGGCATCACTTCCAAACGCCATAAGCCTTCTTCCAAACGATCCAAAAAATACGCACCAGATCCGCTATAATCCACCACAGGCGAAGAACCATGGCCGGCAATATGCATCAATTTCTCTGGCTTTACAGGTTTGACTGCTGTATTATTCGTATAAAAATATTTATCCGGCGCATTCATCATGGCGAGATCCTGATCATAGCTCACCTCAAAATCGCCAAAAGAAGTATTCTGCGGGTATGGATTAAATTTTTTATTCCTGGGGATCGTATAGGCCACCTCGGCAGCAATTAACGTACTCAATGCTTTCGCCGGTGTGTAGGCTAAATTGAGATAATGGGTCTGATATTCGGTATTGTAGGCGGCGATATCCATCGGATCGTAAGCAAATTGCGTGATCCACTGAAATCCAGCCGAACGAAATGTACGACTCATCGCGGGATGCAGGTAGCTGTAGAGATTGTCTGCAGGATCATACTCGTATACGGCCTTTGCTTTATTGGCAAACCCTTTCAAGTTTGCAAAGGGAATGTGGTACTGATCGATGTAAGGAAGGAAATTCCCCAGACGTTCTCTTCCTGCAACCAGTCCCACAGGATACCATTGATAGGTGGTTCCTTGGATATCAGCATTGAAATAAGCCTGCACATGATCCATATTATGGCTGACATTATAGAAAACTGGCTTTTTATTACCACTTTTTTTCATGGCCTTAACCATCCGTGCAATATAGTCCGAAGTCGTTTGAACGGTACCCGTATGGCACGGCTCGTTATTAATTTCAAATCCAATAACGTAAGGATCTTCCTGATAAGCGTAGCCTGTATAAGGATTGACATGGCGAAGCAACTGGCTGATATACTTTTCCTGTGCTGCGATTGCTTGTGGATTGGCATGGATCTGACACTTATCATAATGGTAGGTAAAGGCATCCGTATTTTCATTTTTTTCGGGATAGCCATTTCCAAAATTCGTCATGCCGGTAATTAAAATCCGGATGCCACGCTCCTGCAGTTTGAAAAAGAGGTAGTCCAATAGATCCAGGTGTTCATTGCTCTTCAAGTTTCCATTTCGGTCCGAGATCTCCACATCCCAGATATGGATACGATAAGCATTATACCCCAAACGGGCAAAGTGGTAAACGTCCCGATCAATGGCCTGCTTACGGTCGATTCCTCTAGCCTGAAGTGCCCGAAAGGCATGGGCAAAAGGAACGGTATAGTTGACCCCATAAAATGAAGCCTCAGCTCTGCTGTCGGACCAGCGCATCACACCTTCGTGATCAACAAAGACCGTAGGAACATTTGTATTGGCCTTAACCTGTGCATAGGTATTGGCGTACCCCAAAAGAGCAAGGCAGCATAAAATAATTACACGCATGGATTGTATCGATTTATAATTTTTTGGTTATTACGATTACAAACCTATCAAACCACATTATTTTTTAAGGCCACATATCGGACAAAGAACAACACAAATTGGACATCTCCACATCTCTCATCCATTAGACAATACTGACCAACAACACTTTACGAATAAGACTCCATATAAACCTTTGGTGACATACCAAATTCCGACTGAAAACATTTTGAGAAATACGACGAATTGGAGAATCCGACCATATACATCACTTCGGCTACAGTAAACTTCTTTTGCTGTAGCAACAGCGCTGCTTTTTTGATGCGGATACTGCGAATATATTCCACAGGAGTATACCCCGTGAGCTGCTTCATTTTTCGGTAGAGTTGCCTTGCCGCTACATCAGTGAGTTCGCTGAGCCGCTGTACGGAAAATTCCGAATCGTCCATATTTTCTTCAATCAACTGCGTTACTTTTGCTAGGAATTTTTCATCTGGTGAATGTACCGCAACTGGTTCTGCTGGTTGACTGATTTGATCGATACGCACTTGAGCGACAATCTTATTTTTTCTTTCCAGGAGCTGCTGTAGCTGCATTTGCAGCAAATCCAGATCGAAAGGCTTAGCCATATAAGCATCTATGCCAACAGCTACCCACTCACGTTTGATGAGCTCATCGCTTTGCGCAGTTAACAAAATGATGGGTATTGTCGCTGTCAATGTATTTTGGCGCAGCTTTTTGACCATTTCAATGCCTCCCATATTGGGCATCATGGCATCTGTAATGATAATATCCGGCACAAAGCTATGCCCATCGATCAACCGTAATGCCTCACTTCCGTCACCAACGATACTGCAATCGTAATTTGCTTGAAGGGTATTTCTTAAAAAATCAGCAAGCTCGGCATTATCTTCGACGATCAACAGTTTTTTTCTACTTGAGGTGTTGGTGTCAGCGGCAGGATTCTTGCTGTTTATACGATCCTGCTTCCAGCAAAGCGTTGCAGTTGTGCCATTTTGATCGCTCGTTATCGCAATGTCCCACCCTAATTGTTCACAATAACTTTTGACTAAGTAAAGGCCTACTCCCGTTCCCTGTACCTCGTTGAACTCTCTTAAAGAAGAGCGATAAAATTTACTGAATATATAAGGGAAATCTTCGGAAGCTATGCCAATTCCGGTATCCCGAACGATCAGCTTAACGTCGTCACCATTTACTTCCAGCCGCAGGTTCACGCTACCCTCCGGTCGATTATACTTACAGGCGTTGGCGATCAGGTTGTTGACGATTGATCCTAATTTGGCAACATCCGTCTGTATAAAGACGCTCTCTACAGTCGTGGAAAATCCAATATGGATATTGCTGTATTCAGGCACTTGCTGCCATTCAGCTATGAGCTGTGCACAATAATCGACCAGATCAATTTGAGAATTCAGCAATCCCTGTAAGGGCATTTGCTGCTGCTCCACCTGGTCAAAAGTCATCAATTCCTGAATAAGCTGACTGATTTTTAAGGCATTTCGATGTACCCCATCCAACTGCTTCTTTTTGTCGCTGTTCTTGGTCTGCCGCATCATTTGGCTCACGGGAGCCAAGATCAGACTCAAGGGTGTTTTCAGCTCATGTGATACAGCAGTTAGAAAATCCATTTTCATCTTTGTGAGCTCCTGAACCTTACGTCGCTCACGTCTCTCCCATTTCAGCGTACTGCGTACCCTGAAAAAGTTGACTATCCAGAGGATCAAGAAACCAGCAATGAGTACATAAAGACTTTTGGCCCAATAGGTCGCATACCAAGGGTAGCGTATTGTAATTGAATAGGTATAGATTTCAGAAACTACATGTCCAGCAATATCCACCCGCGCCAACTGAAGATCATAGCTTCCGGAATTTAAGTTGGACAGTAATACCTTATTATCTCCACGTTCCATTGGAATCCAGGTTTCATTTTTACCTTTAAACGAATAGGCAAGTCGATAGCCGAGATGATTTCCATAATCCAGGTCGGAAAACTCCAGCCGAAGATTGTTCTGATCATGCGCTAAGGTGATTTCGTGTCGGTAGCGCAAACCATAATCATAACTACCAAACCTTTCATTATTGACATACACTGCGGTGAGTACAATCTTTTTCGAGCGGTCTACATCTGCTTCCTCCTTTTGTGCAGGCAACAAAACTACTTCATCAACCCCTCCCAGGATTACTTCGTCTCGCTCCGTATCGTAGTACATAGAAGATACACGCTGTCCATACCGCAATAATTCAGCCTTTAGACTTTGCTTATTAATCTGCCAGACTCCAGCACTCGTTGCTACCCAGATATAGGCATTGACTTCGGCCATAGCGGTCACTTCACCCTTGTCAACAGGATCAAAACGAATCAACGTGTTTTTTCCATCCGCTGCAATTCGTCGCAACTCGCCGTGTTCCCCTACCCACACCGTATGCTGTTTATCCTTGAGCATAAAGGTCGCGCGATCTAACGGGTGCCCCGCACTATCCGTCAGATCCCTGATCTTCCCAGTAGCCAAATCAATGCTGCTGATTCCTTTGTTATAGAAAAGTGCCAAGATCTCTCCCCTTCCATTGTCGACAATCTGATTGGCGAAATCTTCTAAGAGGCCATCCTCTTTGCTGAAATTTCGGTTTGCGACGACCTGCCCAGTAGCTTCCAAGAGTCTATTTCTGTTGACCACAAATATTCCCCCCATATAGGAGGCTATCCACAGATTACCTTGTCCATCTTCCAGCATATTATAGGACCATTTCGCATTCCGTTTGCCGGTAGCATCGATAATCGTCAGGTTTTTAAACTGCTTGGTCTGCGCGTCGAACACATCGACTCCACCATCGGAAGCAATCCATACCAATCCCGCACGATCCTGATAGATATCGCGGATACGGTTATGGGTCAGCCGATAGGTTCCAGCATCCATCCGATACCAATTGCTTTCAGCATTTCTATCGCCCAGTCCATGTACCCGAATTAAACCATTGTCGCCACCCAGCCAATACCAACCGTTACGGTCCTTCGCAATTTTGTAAAAACGGTTACCGTCGTTACTTGCTGTCAATTGGTATATTGGAAGTGTTTTTTCTACCTTGCGATTAGACCACAATGAAAAGCCAAAATCCGTACCTAACCAGATATTTCCCGCTCGGTCTTTAAAGATACTCCATATAATATTATTGGCCAGCGAGTTTCTATTACGGGAATCATGTTTGATCCGCTTCACGAGCTGCTGATTCAGCTGATAAGTAAAAAGACCGTCATCTGTTCCGACCAATAAAGTGTTGGAATCTTTCGACGTCATCGCCTTGATCGGATGGTTCTGTAGCACAGGAGTCTTACGAAGCATATGTTTTTTAGCATCATACAAGTATAGCCCATATTCTGTCCCAATAAATGTTTTGCTTACCTCCGGAATAGAAAATATGGAATTTACAAATTGGTTGCTCCCTTTTTTATAATCGGGCAATGTTAAGGCAATAATCTCTTTATGAGCTGCATCTAACTCAAAAAGTCCATTATACGTGCCTATTAAGATGCTATCGTCGATCTTATCAAGTGCGTAAACGGCAGGTCTGCCTTTATTAGTAGGAAATGACTTGGTGTAGTCGATAAGTTTATGAGTCTTTATATCATAGCAGTACAAACCAGCAATGGAGCCTATCCATAATGTATTACCCACGACCAGTAGTGACCTGACGTCAGAAGGACCTCCTGAAGGGAAAGAATCGAAACGGTCTAACTGGTAATTATAGAGTAGCACGCCTTGTCCGGTACCCAACGCAAAATGCTTATCATCGACCATTTCAATACAATATACAAAGGTCTGAAAAGGATATTTAGTTCCCGTAAGCGGCTGCAGCGCATAGCCATCATAATTAAATAGGCCATTGTTACTTCCTAGCCATAGCATTCCCAAACTATCCTGCGCAAATGAGTGTACGGTATTTGCGTTCGTACCCAAAGAAATATTCCGGAAAGACGGATAATCCAGCGATTGTCCAACAACCGAAGTACTGATGAAGGAACAAAAAAATAAACAATAGAAATAAAAAGATTGCATTTCTCAAAAGCGCTATGCTACAAACTTAGTTAATTCTTATGGAATACATCATATGCCTAATGGAATACATCATAAGCGGTTTGGCACTGATATACGCCCCTTTTAATGACAAAGCCTGCCCGATGATAAATAATTAAATCAAACATTAAAATGTATACAACGTAACATCAATTTATGGCTAACACCAATTTTTAATCAATTTTTAGACAGTGATTCGTCATTGATTATTCAGTCCACACTGAGCAACCACTGAACAAGCACTGAACGAGCACTGAACAAGCAGTGCAAAATGGGTCAATTTGGTTACCAGTTGATTCTCATTTGCTGCCCCTAAAAAATAAGAGATAAAAAAAAGTTAGCAATCGTTTGTACAAAAAAAAGGCTAGGTCAACCACGAACCTAGCCTCTACAAAAAACAATCCTTTAACCTGCGTTTATTTAACTAATTAATACATTTCCGATCAATTAACAGTGTCCACGGCAAATCGTTTAAATTATTTTTATTTTTTTGATAGTGTCCCATCAGAAGTTATATAATACGCGACCTTCAAAGTTAGGGTCATCTGTGATCAGCCAGCTATATCGTTCATACCAATCGTGCGGTATAGCTAACAAAATATAATAGCCAGACCTATACATAAGAAATTTTTTCAAACGAAGCCTGTGAAGTGTTGTTCTTTTAAAAAAAATATATATGGCACATTTAGAAGTAAAACCTAAAAATGGAGCTCCTTGGTGGCTATGGCTCCTGCTATCACTCCTTGCATTGGGATTGGTCCTTTATTTTGTAAACCGCTACAACAGCGGCGCGCGGATAAATGAAGCTGCTCCAGATACAAGTGTAAATACCACAGCGCCACTAACGGATACCCTTTAGACCCTCGTAAAAAAATTGAATAACTCAAAAACTAAAGACATGGCATTAGAAGACAAAAACTATAATCATTTAATTGAACTCGGAGGAAGCGATTATGAAATAGTCGATGGAGAACCTGATATCCGCGGATGGAAAGTAAAAAATGAGGCTGGTCAATTGATCGGACAGGTAACCGATCTACTGTTTGATCCGCAGAGCCAACAGGTTCGCTATCTCCTCATCGACCTGAATGATGCTGAATTTGTTGTGGAGGAAGATAAGAAAATACTCGTACCCATAGGTCTTGCCTCGCTTTATGACGGCACGAAGATTCAGGCGAGTAATGATACCGCCTACCCAACTCCTCCCGTTGAGCCGGTTAATCCTGGCGAGATCTTTACTGTCGACGAGATTCCGACAGAAGAGCCTGCAACGGATTATCTATACAATCCTGCTGATGACGGAGAGGTGGTCGTGCTATCCATCACGGAAGATCAAGTCATTCGGCTGCCTGCTTACCACGCGCATCATGTCGATCCGGAAACGGAATTATCCATCCGTCACGTCTTTGAAGGCACAGGCGATGTTGGATTTGTCGTAAGCGACAATCGTTATGATCCATCCACATTCTATACGCATTATCACTTTAGTGAAGATACTTTTTATAGCGACGGAAAACAGATGGATACACTTCCTTCTGATCAAGCGCAACGGACTAGACGAGTGGCTGCTCGACACGACTATGGAACAGCACATGAGCCTGATACGCGCAGCGACAACAACCAACTATAACAAAATATAAACAAACTATATTCCACTCATTACGGCTTCGATATGCTATTCGCGAAGCCGTAATTAGCGTATACAGGCAGCATTACCTTTGGTGTAAACTCAAGTGCAGCGTTTAAATACGCCTTGACAGTGTATTTTATTACCTAAACCACCACATCAACTACCTAAATTCCCTTCTAATTCGCCAAAATTGCACCATAATTGCATACTGTTAAAAGACATCAATATAAATCGGTTATGAAAACATATTATAAAATTGTCGGCGAGAAAAACAGGAAAACGATCAGCAGATATTACGAAAAATATAGCTGGTATAAGTTGGATCGCGAGGAGCTTGCGCAAGAATTGCTTATCCGGGGCGGCTTTTTGATTATACTGACGTATATGCTATGGTAAAAAAATGACATTATAGCGATATCTATTTATAATTTCCAAACCATTTGCAGGGTTGTGTTGTCTTATGTGTAAACTTAAATCAGAAAACACATTGAACAGATTTACCCGAATTGCTTTAAAAACGCTATTGTGGATTATTGGCGGAATCATTGGACTCTTCATTCTAATTATCTTTTTGCTGCGTCTTCCCTCGATACAGAATTATATTGCCGGAAAAGTAACCCATTATGTTGAAGGCAAAATTGGCACCCCCGTTAGAATTGGCTATATCAATATTGATTTTCCCAAAAAACTGGTCTTGGAAAACATCTATCTCGAAGATCAGAGTAAGGACACTTTAGTTGCTGGAAAGAGCATTGCGGTGGATATCAATATGCTAAAACTACTGAAAAATACGGTAGAGATCCAAAGTTTGGAAGCTGAGGGTATTACGGCCAAAATACAACGTACTTTACCCGACAGCGCCTTTAATTTCGATTATATCGTTAAGGCTTTTGCGTCTGAAAAAGAAAGTCAACCTACTGTTGATACCACATCCGCCCTGTTGTTTAACCTCGATAAAATTAAATTTTCAAAAATACATGTGGTCTATACCGACGAAGTAATCGGTACCGGTGCTGACGTCTATCTAGGCAGTTTAAACACCAATATAAAGAAGTTTGACCTCACGAACAACATGGCCTTTGAGCTGCCAAAAATTCATATCGACGGATTAAATGCCACTGTTAGGCAATGGAAACCCGCCGTAGATGGCTCGGGCCCTTCTGTTGAAGACTTTGGGATCAGCGATAAAACCGCGCAGACGACGTCCCTCCTCCCCGATGTCGGCATCCAAGTGGCAGACCTCAAAAATATTCTGGTCCGATATGAAGATCAGGCCAGCGCACTTAAATCCGAATTTAAGATAAAAAGCTTCCATGCCGACCTCAATAAAATTGATCTGAACAAAGAGTTTGTGGATATTCAAAAGCTTGATCTAGACGGGTCGGACAACAATGTCCTGCTGGGAAAAATTCAAAAAGCGTTGTCCGAAGAAGGAAAAGCTAATCCGACAAAAGCCGATGCTGCTCAAACAGATTCAAGTGCGGCTGGAAAAATGAATTGGGTGGTCTCGGCCAAAGACATCCGCATTAATAACACCAATATTCGTTTCAAAGATGACAACCAGCCCCGCATGAAAGGTTTCGATTATTTTAACATCCACATGCCGGGTCTTAAAACGCAACTGACTGATCTATACTATAGCGCCGATTCCATCAGCGGATCATTGAAAGAGCTCGTAGCTTCTGACCATTCTGGCTTCGTTATCAAGCAGCTGAAAGCCGATTTCAACTATACCAATACCGGTGCCGAAATCAAAAACCTATATGCGGAAACGCCAAGGACACTCATACGGGACTACTTCAAAATCAGTTACCCTTCACTAGATCTGATTGCCAAAAAACCAGAACTGATCACGGTGAATGCCAATATTAACAAAAGCCATATCGATATGCGGGATATCCGGCTTTTCGCACCCTTCCTCGATACCATGCAGGTGATGAAGCCGCTGCTCGACAAGAAATTTTATATCGACACCCGCGTTATTGGTCGTGTAGATGATCTTCATATCCCTACAATCGATTTTCAAACGTTATCAAATACGCGTCTGATCGCCAGCCTTCATCTAAAGGGGCTTCCCGACATGAACAAATTATCGGTAGACCTCAATTTGAAAAAACTGACGACAGGCCGTTCGGATATTGAAAAACTGGTTGCTAAGTCCATGCTGCCGAGTGGTATCGAACTACCCAACACCATCGGCCTAAACGGCACATTTAAGGGCGGAATGAATGCCTTTAACACCAAACTTGCATTGGTAACCGAAAAAGGAACTGCCAAACTCGATGGAAAGGTCCATATGACTAAACAAGATACCAGCTACGATGCCGCAGTCAGCGTCCGCGACTTCAACATCGGTCAGATCATGCAGATGGACAGTACCTTGGGCATTCTCTCATTTGAAGGAAAAATCAAAGGAAGGGGAACCGACCCCAAAAGACTTATGGCAAACTTTGACGGTAAAGTAAACCGGCTCGATGCCATGGGTTACCGCTATCACGATATCGGCATGAAACTTTCCGCAGATAAAGGTGCTATCAAAGCATCCGTTTTAAGTCCCGACCCAAATATCAAACTGAAACTAAATGCTACGGCAAATACAAGGGCTAAGTATCCCAAAGTGGCCTTTGAACTACTGGTCGACAGCATCAATCTGCAAAAGTTAAATTTAATGCCGGATGCTATCAGCTACCGGGGTAAGCTAAGCGGTAATTTTGCTACTGCTGATCCAAACTTCCTCAACGGTGAAGCACATATTACCAATTCGCTGATTCGATACAACAACGATCGTTATGCGCTGGACTCTGTATCGTTACTCGCCAAGGCCGATACGAGCCGCAACCAGCTGATCTTAAAATCTGATTTTTTGAATGCCCACCTGGTTGGCAAATACAAAATTCTGGAACTGCAAAGTGCCGTACAGGATCTTCTGCAGGTCTATTATAAACCAGAAAAACCCGTTTCGATTCCCCCATACTCGCCGCAGCTCATCGAATTTTCGGCGCAGCTGACCCGAAATAGACTGATTCAGGATTTTCTTCCAGAACTCACTGAAATGAAAGCTATCAGTTTGGACGGCCTGTTTAACAGTGCGTCCAAAAACCTGTCAGCCAAGTTGGATGCACCGCGCATTGTTTATGGCGGTACAGAAATAAACAATGTAACCCTGGATATCAATAGTCTCGATAGTGCACTCTATTATTCGGCACTCATCAACAAGGTTAAAGTCAGCAGTATCGAGCTGACCAATACGGTTTTCAGCGGAAAGGTAGCTCAAAATAGGATTAATATGGGGCTGTGGATCAAAGATAAACAAGATAAAGAGCAATATCACGTTGGGGCAGACATGCAGGCGCGAAATGGACTATTTGAATTCAGTCTGCTGCAGGACGGCTTGATGCTCAACTACGATAAGTGGGATGTAGCCCCCAACAATACGCTGAAATTTGGTAGCGCCGGCCTATTGGCCAACAATTTTGTACTGCGTAACAAGGGCCAAGAATTGCGCATTGCTTCCCAGGATAGCCTATTCAATTCACCGCTAAATGTAGCGTTCAACAATTTCCGTATCGAGACGCTGACCAAAATGGTGATGAGCGACAGTCTCGATGTGGGCGGCGGTATTAACGGACAAACCACACTATCACGACTGGAAAGTAGTCCTGTGTTTGTTGCAGATCTTGTGGTAGATAAGTTTTACTTCGGAAAAGATACCGTTGGCAATATTAATATCAAAGTCAATAATGCACGTGAAAACACCTACAATGCCAATGTGAGCATTACTGAAAACGGAAATAATCTCGTTCTGAGTGGAGACTTTATCAATCCACCCCAGGGTGATGCCACGCTTGACTTTACTCTGGATGTCGCACCTCTAACCATGAAGACCGTACAGGCCTTTAGTATGGGTAACCTGAAAGACGCCAAGGGTAATCTCGAAGGTCAGCTAAAAATAACGGGCTCGCCTTCAAAACCACAGATCAGGGGCGACCTTAATTTTAGGGATGCCGAGTTCAATGTTGCGATGCTCAATTCACTTTTTAAAGCAAAAGATGAACAGATCCGTTTTGACCAAAACGGTATATCCTTCCCAAATTTCGAGCTGGAAGATAGCAAAGGGAATATGGCTCAGGTTAGTGGTTCGATCCGTACACAGACCTACACCGATTTTGACTTTGACCTCAACATCGCTATGGACAACTTTGAAGTACTAAATTCCACGCAAGCGGACAACGATATGTTTTATGGAAAAATGTATCTTGGCACCAATCTGCAAATCGGCGGAAATCTGGACAAACCCATTGTGGATGGTACCATCAAGGTACTCGATAGCACCGATTTTACGCTGGTGATGCCCAACAATGAGCCTGGGATGGCCGACCGGAAAGGGGTGGTTGAATTTGTGGACAAACGCGATACCGCAACGGCGAATGCACTTGCCCGACTAGATTCCATGACCGTCACGAAACTCACTGGAATAGACGTCGACCTCAATCTACAGACCGATAAGGATGCCAAGTTTAAGATTTTGCTCGACGCAGGTTCTCAGGACGCCCTCAACATTCAAGGGGAAGCCGAACTGAATGCCGGGGTGGATGCAAGCGGTAAAATTACGATGTCAGGTACATTTACCGTGGAGAAAGGAAGTTATTCATTCAGCTTTGGACCTGTCAGTAGAGACTTTACCTTTCAAAAAGGAAGCACAATAACCTGGAATGGCGATCCTTTGGACGCACAGCTAAACATAACGGCCGTATACACGTTGAAGGCGCCAACGTTAGAATTGGTTGCGCCACAGCTCGGTACCCAAAATGCTAACTTATATAAACAAAAGATTCCATTCGACGTGCTGTTGAAGATCTCGGATCAATTGTTTCAACCACAGCTCAACTTTGATATCGATCTAAATGCCAATAATGCCATTGTATCGCAGGATGTTATCAGTAAGGTGGACAACGCTCTGACGACATTGCGCGATAACCCATCTGATCTTAACAAACAAGTATTCTCGCTGATTGTACTAGGTAGGTTTATGTCAGCCAATCCATTTGAAAGCCTTTCTGGCGGTGGTGGTACAGAAGCACTGGTACGGAATAGCGTCAGTTCGTTTTTGAGTGCTCAGCTAAACCGACTCGCTTCGGATCTGATTACAGGGGTGGAGCTCGATTTCAACCTTACGTCGGAAGACGATTACAGCACGGGCGCGGCACAGACACGTACCGACCTCAACATTGGCGTTTCCAAGATGTTACTCAACGACCGCCTGAAAGTCAGCATCGGATCTAATTTTGAGGTAGAAGGAAATTCCCGTCCCGGGGAGGCTTCCAATAACATCGCAGGTGATATTCAACTGGATTACCAACTCTCCCAAGATGGACGCTACTTTGCGCGCTTCTACCGTAAAAATCAGTATCAAGTTACCCTACAGGGGCAATTTGTTGAAACCGGAATCGGGTTCATTATCAACATGGACTACAACAGATTTAAGGAGATCTTTATGCGCTCCAAAAAATTGAAGGAATTCTACGATACCGGCAGCAAGAAGTTTAGGAAACGCTTTGATGTGGACCGTATGGAGCAGGATTCGGCTTATCGCGATAGTGTTAGAACAGTGATACGCGACAGTCTAATGCTTCATAGCCCAGAATACCGCAAACGGATTGAAGAGCAGAAAAAAGAACAGCAACGCCGCCAGGAGGTGGATAGCACAACAAATAGGACGCAAAAAAATAATGCGCCGAAACATTTAGATACGATTAAAACTACAGCGATTAAAAATGAAGATGAGGAAAGGGCTTACCATGCAAATTAAATTACAATGGCTTATGGCCTTAGTGACAATAGGGGGACTAATTGCTGCTTGTTCTTCGACCAAGAACCTGCCTGAAGGTGAGAGTTTATATGTCAAAGGGAATGTCAAGATAGCATCGGATACCATTTCAAAGAAAAACAAAGAAAAGCTGGCGACCTATTTAGCGGAGTCGCTTCGCCCCAAGCCCAATAAGCGGGTATTGGGAATGCCATACAAGCTTTATTTCAATAACATGGCCGGTGATACAGCCCAAAGCAATTTTATCAAACGATTTCTCAAAAAGATCGGCGAAGAACCGGTGCTGCTAAGCGATGTAAACCGAGAATACAATGAGAATCTTCTCCGCAATAGACTGGAGAATATTGGTTTTTTCAATGCAGAAGTCACCTCAGACACCATCGTCGAAAATAAAAAAGCTACGGTAGACTATACCGCCACCCCTAATTTGATTTACCGCATAAAATCCGTCACTTTCGACGTCGACAGCACAACCCAACTCGGCCGCGATATTCGGGAGACCTCAAGCGCGAGCCTCTTGCGGGTCAATAACAACTATAGTCTTGACGTGGTGCTCAATGAAAGGGATCGCATCGACAATGTATTGAAAAACAAAGGCTATTATTACTTTAGTCCAGACTACATCCTCGTGCAGGTAGACAGTACAATCGGCGACCACAAAGTCAACCTCTATGTGACGGTCAAAAAGGAAACGCCTGAACAGGCGCGGATCCCTTCCAAGATTAACAAGATTTATATCTACCCCAACTATAACGAGACCGGGACGGGATACCAACGTTCGGCCAGAAATGCTGAATTATTCGACAGCAGTTATTATTTTATCGATCCAAATCATACCTTTCGCAAACCCGTTATTGCAAATCACATCTTTTTCAAAGAGGGCGATCTGTATAACCGGGATAACCACAACAGGACCATCAGCCATCTCGTGAACCTGAATAGCTGGAAATTTGTTAAAAACAACTTTGTCGATAGCAAAGAGGTGCCCAATGCGCTGGATGTTTACTATTACCTTACACCGCTGCCCAAGAAGTCCATCCGGGTAGAGCTACTGGGCAAAATGGCCAGCGTGTACAACGGGACCGAAGTCAATGTCAACTGGACCTTGCGTAACGCCTTTAAAGGTGCCGAAAAGCTTAATATCAATGTATTCGGCGGTTACGAATTACAGACGGGTGGCAATGCTGATCTCAACTCCAGCTATTTCCGCTACGGTACCGAGGCTACGCTGACTTTCCCCCGCATACTAACGCCATTTGGCACCATCAATCCGTCGCGCCAATTTATTCCGAATACCTATATCAAAGCACGTTACGAATTTTTAAATCGGAGAAAAGCCTATACCCTCAATTCCATTGCTTTGGACTATGGATATACCTGGCAGGAGAACGAAGAGAAACAGCATGATCTGGCATTGATGGAAATTACCTATGTGCAACCGCGGGGTATTTCAGAAAGCTACAAAAATCAGATGGATACCATTCCCGCGCTACGCCATGTGATAGACCCCCAATTTACCATTGGTCCCAACTATAATTTCACCTTTCAGAATACCATGAAAAAACATCTACAGAACACCTTTTATTTTAAGGGAAATCTGGACTTTTCGGGCAATATTCTGGGGCTTATTAAAGGTGCGGACTTCAATAAGGGCAAAACCTTTAAACTCTTCGACGCCTACTTCTCACAATATATCAAAGCAAGTGTTGACGGCAGGCATTATTTCAAGCTTAGCGAAAATTCACAGCTTGCCTCGCGGGTAAGTATCGGGATGAGCTACTCGTATGGCAATTCGCGTTCCCTCCCCTATTTGAAACAATATTATGTGGGCGGACCAAATAGCATCCGTGCCTTTGGTGCGCGTGCAATCGGACCGGGTACTGTGGCACCAGAACGTCTTGGTAACGGCCTTTTTTACGCCGATCAGACGGGTGATATCAAACTGGAGCTCAATACCGAATACCGCGCAAAAATTACTGGCCCAATACATTGGGCAGCCTTTATTGACGCTGGGAATGTATGGCTTCAGCGTGAAGATGAGACCAAACCGGGAGGAAAATTTAGTAAAGATTTTCTCCAGGAGCTTGCTGTGGGCGGTGGACTAGGATTACGTTTCGACTTTACCTTCCTGATCCTGCGTACCGACTTTTCTATTCCACTCCGCGTTCCTTACTTACCGAAGGGTGAGCGCTGGGTGTTAAAGGATATCGACTTTGGAAGTTCCAGATGGCGTAAAGACAATTTGATGTTTAACCTTGCGATCGGTTACCCGTTCTAAGGGATGTGGGATTGTTTCAAGCAGCTGAGTGCTATAAAACGTAATTTCTATGCTACCGCAGCTAATCAGGGTTTCGAAGGAAAAGAATGCGGACGATCTTTCGCCCTTGATGCTGCGGACGCTTATTGTAGGACTTTAGCACTACGATCTATTCCAACAGTTTCGCAGTTCTCGTGAACTGAAGTCTTTAAAGCAGTTATGCTTTTTAAAAAAAGTGTCCATAAAAAAGGCGGATAACATTGCTGTTATCCGCCTTTACCATAAAAACACTATTCTACAAACCGTTCAACCAGCTATTAACCTCATCTTGTGTTTTTCCTGTTTTCTTTTGAAGTTTACCTACCAATTCATCTTCTTTACCCTCTGCGTATAGTAAATCATCATCTGTAAGATCTGCATATTGCTGTTTTACCTTACCTTTAATTTCGTTCCAACGACCTTTCCATGTTAATTCACTCATAATATTTTCCTTTCGTTTTTTATAGATATAACAGCCTACAGCTACAATCGTTTTAAAAAAAATGTTATCAAATGTTAAAAATATTCCCGCTCTTTTACTCCGTTGTATCGATTGTCGTTTCCTCTGCATCCAGCGGTGCTGGTGGGATCTCATCGACATTGCGTTCGATCTCCTGTGTCTCGACATGTACCGCAAATTCAGAAGGTTCTATGGGGATAGCCATCTCTGTCGCATATTCCCGCGTAAAGATCGCCCCAAAATAAAGAATTGCCGCCGTATAATACACCCAAAGCAGAATAAGCACAAATGAACCAGCCGCGCCATAGGTATCCTGAGTCGCTGATCGTTCCAAATAGATTCCGATCAGGTAGCGACCGATGACAAATAAAATGGCCGTAAACAAAGCCCCTGCGCGCACGGTCTTCCATTGGATCTTTACATCCGGCAAGGTTTTAAAAATAACGCTAAAGAGCACAACAATGACGATAAAGGAAATGGCAAAATTGATTACATTCATCAACACAACAGTGATATCTGGAAAATAGCGTTGCAACTGCCCCGTTAAGGCCAAAATTATTCCATTGATAATCAATGTGACGACCAATAAAAAGCCCAGTCCGATCACAAGCGACGATGACAGCAATCGATCCTGAATCATTTTTAACCATCCTTTCTTGGGTTTTGGCCGCACGTGCCATATTTTATTAATGGAATTTTGCATATCGCCAAAAACAGTCGTGGCACCGATAATTAAGGTAACAATACTGATGACCAGTGCCATGTTTGACTTGCCCGATAATTGGAGGTTTTGGATGACCTCTTCGATCTGTTTAGCGGCATTGTTGCCTACCAATCCATTTAGTTCGTCAAAGACTTTTCCCTGAATTGCTTCGGCTCCATAGAATATTCCTGCCAATGAAATCATCAAAACCAAGATTGGGCCGATGGAAAAAACGGTGTAGTACGATAGAGACGCACTATATTTCATCGAGTCTTCATTCGTAAATCCGGATACGGTATTTTTTAATATCGTCCAATACGTCTGTAGCTTGCTTTTCTTTTCCTTTTTTACATCCATTGTATTTAGTGTTTTTAAGAAATAAACCCTTTAACGAGGCAGAACGTTTGTTTTTATGAGAAAATTTTGCATATCCTACGCCTTTATACAGGGTTAGCATACGGATCGACGACTATCATTCGAATTAAAATCACTCAAAATCAAGTACTAACACTTTTTTTATTATCATTAAAGAAATAAAGACAAACTAATGATTAATCTTTCGTGTTCCTCTTTACAAATAGTATGGGAAGGAAGACAGCATGGGAAAGAAAGCAGCATGGAAAGGGAGACAGCATAGGAAAGACGATAGCATGGGAAGGAAGACAGCATAGGAAAGACGATAGCATGTGAAGGGAGACAGCACAGGAAGAAAAACAGTATAACGGAAAACAAAAAGCATAAAGGAAAAAATGAAAAGTAATCAGAACGACCCTAATATTTTAAATGACCTTATTAAAATCAACAATGACCGCATCGAAGGTTACGAGCTTGCCATTGACTTAGCTAATGAGCAGGGCGAAGGTGCCCATGAGGCTGTGTTCAAAGAACGTATTGCGCAGTCCGAAAAGTTTATCGCTGAACTCACTCCTTTGGTTGAGCTTGCCGGTCAATATGCGACGGACCGCACCAAATTGAGCGGCGAACTTTTTCGGCTATGGATGGTGATTAAATCAAAACTGTCGCGCGGTGATTTACAGGATTTATTGCAGCAATGCGAGCGTGGGGAAGCTGCTTTCAGCGAGGTCTATACCAAAGCACTCGAGGAAGCGGATAAGTTATCTGTGGGTGCTAAAAATCTGATTCAGATTCAACTCAGCCAGCAGCGGGAAGCGCATGAAAATATTAGAATTATGCGTGATATCTAAATCCAAAGTTATTAAAAAGAAAGACTGGCCCATACACGGGTCAGTCTTCCTTTTTAATGTACCATGCGCTGCACAACGAATCAATTCCTTCTGTATAACGTCATCCGGGCTTAGGTACGGCTTACCCGTTAGCTCAGGTATGGCTCACCAATTATCTGTTCTAAATGGGGAAGCCAACAAATCTTCTTTGTTTACGAGGTTCGCATCGGCTGGATTATCAGCCCATGCATAACGTACGGCTACTGGATGGGATATATCCGGATGGCTAACAACGACTGTATTGCCGCTAATAACCGCATTTGCCCATCTAAATTGGCGGTTCTGTCCCGCAAGAGCAAAATGTTTTAGCACCTTGCCATCTCGGATCGCTAAACCACTTCCGACGTTGGTAAAAAAGATTACGATTTTGTTCCCTTTGACTTCCATACGCTGATAAGATGGTCCTGCGCTGACCAATTTTTCACCATACACCAACTTGCGGGCAGCTAGCAGTAGCCGTGCAGCAAGGTCTTTTTTATTTAAAGGATGGATATCATTCCATTCACCAATATCGTAGTTGACTGTTAGCGCCGTATAGGGAACCTCTTTCGCTACTTTAAACTGTGCCTCCCGTATGCTCGCCCACCCCGATTCAGACGGACGTTGTTGCTGGCGCATGTAGTTGGGCAACTGTACGAGCAAAAAGGGCAGCTGAGGCCGATTTAGTGTGAGCCGCCAGTCTTTTATCAGCAGCTTAAGGTACTGTTCGTAATCCTGGGGCGCATCTGAATTGGCTTCGCCCTGATACCAGATAACCCCAGTCACTTCCACATCCTTCAATGGGTAGATCATACCCTGATAGAGCGTTGACCCGACTTCATTTTTATTTTTAAGTCGCGCGCGATAACTTTTGGATAACTCCAGATCCACTCCGACCCGGTATTTCCATTGCCCTGCCAAATTGATTTCCTTATCATTTACAACCAGTTTATAGGACTTGCCTGCTACAAACCCGCCATTCCCATTATTTGACCGAAGGCGTATCGTAACCATATTTGAACCTTCACGTAAAATGCCCGCTGGCACAGCATACTTACGGGGTGGATACATATAGCCTGTGGCTCCCACAAAACGTCCGTTCACAAATACCGAATCGCTGTCGATCATGGTGCCTAAATAGAGCATTCCGTATCGACCTGATAGTTCGGCGGGCAACTCAAACGACTTTCTGAAATACAGTACTCCCTTGCTATCCACTTGCTGCTCGCGCCACAAGCCCGGTACCGTAAAGGTGGGCCAATTGCTATCGTCCAATTCGGGTTTTACCCAATCGTTGATACCTTGGTCACGTTCGGCGAAGCGCATACTGTCCAGCGCTGGACGGTCAAGCAGCAGCTTCGGAAATTCCTTTAACTGCTCTTGGCTGATCCAGCTTTCGATGGTAGATCCGCCGAGGCTGGAGACAAGCATACCGACGGGTACGCCGTTATGTGCATAGCTCTGCTGCGCATAGAAATAAGCCAGTGCGGTCCAATTCATGACTTCCGAAGCTACCGCGGAGCACCATCGCCCACCACTGGCAATTTCGCTTCGGTTTTCTAGCGCGCGCTGTGTTGGCACCTTAAAATAACGGATCATATGGTTGTTGGATGCGTTAATCTCCGGAAACCGTTCGACCAGCCGCGCGATTGGCGTTTCCATATTGGATTGTCCCGAGCAGAGCCACACGTCGCCAATCAAGATATCCCGGACGGTAATTTCATTAACCTGTAGCATATAAGGACCACCCGCCTTTTGTGCGGGTAGCCTAACAGCCCAGTTGCCTGTAGCATCCGTCTCCGTCAGATAGTTTTTATCCCGGAAACGTACTGTTATTTTTTCACCAGGGTCTGCCCATCCCCAAATTTTAAGTTCCGTATCACGCTGCAATACCATGCGATCCGCAATCAGTGCGGGAAGCCGTATCGCTGCGGAAGAAACTCCGGCACAGAAGAGTAATGCTAACGATAGCAGAACAACACAAAATCGTCTTCTTTTTATTTTCATGCGATGGAATAGTATAGCGACAGAGGCATTGCTCCTGCCATCCTACGCGGATGGCAGGAGCAGCACGCCCATTAATTATAACCGGGATTTTGATAAGCTGCTTTTTCAGCTGCCGACATGTCCATAGCATCCAGCTGTCCCTGCGGAATAGGTCGCAGATAATGAAAAGGTTGTATGGATCGGGTAAAGGTCGCCGCTGTGTGGTCGCCAACATTGGAACCAGCAATGCGGTAGGTTTTGGCGATATCAGACCAGGTTTGCGTACGCACCAGATCATACCAGCGATAGCCCTCGCCATAATACTCACGGGAACGTTCTGCCAGGATGTAGCTGAGTGTGATCTGCGCCGGTGTTGCTGCGATCATGTCGTCACGATGGTTGGCTTCCTTGGCCATGTTTCCATTGTTGTCCCAACGCCATACCCCCGCACGACCGCGAATGACATTGACCAGATCCCGAGCACTTTTGCCGGCTTTGGCCGTAGCTCCTTTTACCGCTGCTTCTGCAGCGATAAAATATAACTCCGAGAACTTGGCAATATTGAACGGCCGGGTGCTGCCCGCGTTAGGTTGCCCCAGACCATTGCCGTTGTCCGTGCGGTAAGGTCCCAACTTCCAAAGCCCTGGATAAACGCGGCGGCTGATGCCCTCTGGAGAGATCACATAATCCGCACGACCTGGCAATACTCCAGCGCCGATACTACTCTTATAGGTTTTATTGTCGTAGTTGATAGGCGTCTGCGGTTCTTCATTCAAGAAAGTTAAGATCGCTTCTTTTGGTTTGACGGGCATATTGTTGGCATTGAACAACGAAGGATTGCTAATATTGGCCTTATCCCAGTTGCCCCGGTATACTGTTGTAAAGGTGCCGTCGTAACGCGAGTCGTTGGTTTTATCAGCAAAGGTTTCGGTGACCACATTGATGGTCGGTGCCATCCGTGTCCAAGGACGTCCCAGTGCTTGTGCTGCCTCGCGTTGTACCGAATTGACGAGGTCGGCTGTCGCCCAGGCGGTTGTTTTCGAACTCGTCAACGAAGGGTAGTTCCAGGTCATCATCCAGCCCGCAAAGTTATCCGGTGCACCGCCGCTTCCATAGCTGAGACTTCCGCCATTGTACAGCTCACTGCTCTCGGTATGGTCGGCAAAGAGCAAGATTTCGTTGTTCCGGTCATTGGTTCCGACATTGACGTCATAGAACGTGGGCTGCAAAGCAAAAGGTCCTGGATTTTCTATTGCGCCGACCGCTATGTCGTAAGCCTGCTGGAAATACCATGCACTGGTCTTACCGTCAGGATCCGTGCGAGCGGTTTCGGGATAAGTGGGTATATTTTTAGGATTTTCCAGCCACCAGGCATAGGTCAGGTAGGCCTTTGCGAGATACAAGCGGGCAACAGTTTTTGTGGCAGCACCTTTTAAGCGCGGTGCTTCCGGCAAATCGCCGATCGCCTGCAGCAGATCAGGAAAGATGGCACGGGTATACACCTCAGCCACGGTATTGCGTGTTGATTTGCGCTCTACAGACGTACTATATTTGAGTTCGCCTCCACCCAGGTCGAGCGGCACGCCACCAAAGGTCTGCACGAGCAGGAAATAGTCAAATGCGCGAAAAAAATGCGCTTCGGCAATGATCGCCGGCGATGTACCTACTGCTGGTGCATTTTCGATGATGCCCGAAGCCATGTTGATGTTGGGCAGGGCGGCCTGCCACGCCACATCCGCCCGGCTATTTACAGCTGTCATGGTACTGAGACCTGAAAAGTCCATCACCTGAAAATTCTCGTCGGCGCTTTGAGCATATGTCACTTCATCTGTCCCTGTTAGACAGGCATTGTAATAATACGCCTGTCCATATATGTTGCGCAGGTGGGCATAAAGTCCCACGATACTGTTATTGATACCATTTGCTGTCTTAAAATCACCCGGTGTAAAGATTCCCCTGGGCTGTTCATCCAAAAATTTGGAGCAGCTGTTCATGCCGAGCATGAGTGAACCGACGCATAGTCCTATAATAAGTTTTGAATTGAAAGTTTTCATGCCTGAATGTTTTAAAATGAAAGATTTAATCCCAAAATATAACTTCTCATTGCTGGCGTATTGGTCCCCACCACAAGGATTCTTCTCAGGCCACCCACGGCCACATTTTCGTCTCCATAAGAATTGGGTTCTGGATCGCCGCCCGACTCCTTATTGTAGGGCGAGAAGAGAACAAATGGGTTTTCCACCGTCGCATATACGCGCAGACGGCCGATCCCCATGCGTTCTACCCATTTCTGTTTAAAATTGTAGCCCATGCTGATTGTGCGCACCTTTAAATAAGAGGCATCAAAATAGCCCAGGGTACTGCCATATTTGGGATTGTCACCACTTTGTATGCCTCCTGGCTTAGGATATTTGGCATCCGTACGGTCTTCACGCCAGTACTCTACACTCACATTGTTGCCTGAGCGGGTATTCAGCTGGTTTAGATAACCGGTGCTACCATAGAGCGAACTGATTAGTGTACCGCCGTTCTGGAAAGTTCCCACCACATTCAGGTCGACATTTTTATAAGCCAGACGCGTGTTGAAGCCTCCCAGAAAATTGGGTTGAATATTAATGATCTGACGGTCTGCTGCACCAATGGCACGTGTTGGTGCCCCCTTCTCGTCGTACTCACCGGTATATTCCACTTTGATCATCCCTACATTGCCGCCTGGCTCAAGAATATCCCTGTATGGATCATCCTGTTGCCATAGTCCAATCTTTTTATAGTCAAAGATGACGTCTATTGGATGGCCTACAAACCACTGGTTGCCTTCATCACGCTGACTTCCAGAGGTCAGTTCAACGAGTTTATTGCGATTGGCATACAGGTTGACCCCCACATCCCATTTCCAGCCACTTTCGTTGTCGATCACCGCGCCATTGAGGGAAAGCTCAAAGCCTTTGTTCTGTGTTTTTCCGATGTTGGCCATATAACTTCCTCCCCCGTTGGTCGGTGGCAGCCCCACACGCAACAGAATATTGTCTGTATTCTGAACATAGTACTCGAAAGTACCGCTCAGCCTGTTCTTGAAAAGTCCGAAATCCAAACCATAGTTATAGGTTTTGGAAAACTCCCATCCCAAGATCGGGTTAGGTAATTCAGACATGTAATAACCCGTCAGGAATTGCGTATCAAAATTATACGGTCTTGTGCTCAGGAGCCCAAGCGTTTTGTACGGATCGACAGCCTGGTTGGAGGTCTCGCCATAGCCTAGTCGCAGCTTAAGCTGATTTACCCAGGATACTGACGACATAAACTTTTCGTTGTGAACGTTCCAACCTGCTGAAATCGCTGGATAAGTATGCCATTTGTGCCCCGGCGCCAAGCGCGAAGAACCGTCGCGGCGCATGGTCATCGTTAGCATATAGCGGTTGTCGAAAGTATACATGGCGCGGCCCATTAAAGACATCAGGCTACTTTTGGCATAGCCCTGCTGATTGGGATCTACGATAATCTCCCCCTGAGCACGGCCAAGGTTATAGAACTGGAAGGCATCGATTGGAATATCGCGTGCCGATATGAGCGTACTGTTGCCTGTATTCTGTTCGGCCGAATACAATGCCACAAGGTTTAGATTATGTTTTTGCGCAAAGGTGCGGTCGTAGGTCAGGAGGTTTTCCATGACCCACTGTACGGTTCTGCCGTTTGCGACCGAAGCAGTGGACACATTGTCGGGCGTACCGCTAAAGACTCCCTGCCCTGTGTAACTTCCATCATTGTTCTGGCGGAAATTGAGTCCAAGATTGGTGCGGTAAGTCAATCCTTCTACGCCAGGAATCTGGATTTCGCCATACATATTATTGTACGAACCAAACACACGCTGCTGGTTGATGTAACTATCCCCCAGTGCTTCGTAGGATTGGCGGGTATGTACCCATTGTTGTCCAGAAATCTGCTGTTGGATTCGCGGCTTCAAGCTGCCGTCCGCATTAAAAGGATTAGCAATCGGTGTCGCGCTGAGCACACCAAAAAGCCCCAGATTATTGCCATTGGTGATACTATAGCTCTGGTTCAGGTTAAACCCAAATTTGAATATTTTACCTACCTGCTGGTCCAGCGCTGCACGTAAATTGTATCGGGTATAGTTCTGCAAGGGTACCACGCCTTCGTCGCGAAAGTAACCCGCTCCGAAATTGTAGTTGCCCTTCTCTGCTCCGCCGTTGACACTGATATCGTGGCTATTGACCATTCCATTTTTGTAAAAGAGATCTTGCCAATCGGTATTGGTATCGTCCGACTCATCGAGGGTATTCTGAAATTGTCCCACATAGCGGCGCATTTCGGCAAATTCCGGACCAGACATCATCGGATATTTGGAAAACACGGTGCGCAGTCCCGTGAAACCGTTATAGGCCAATTGTGCCGCCTGTCCCATACGACCTTTATTGGTCGTTACCAGGATGACACCATTTGCACCACGCGAACCGTAGATGGCTGTTGCCGAAGCATCTTTCAGCACATCGACACTTTTAATGTCTGCCGGATTAATGTCGGAGATGGAGCCTGCAAATGGAATTCCATCGAGTACGATAAGTGGATTGTTATCTGCGGTCAACGAGCGTGTACCCCGGATGCGAATCTGCATTGGCGAGCCCGGTTTTGACGAGTTCTGCTGCATATTGACTCCGGCAATACGTCCTTGTAGGGCACGGCTAATATTGGCGGCAGGCACTTCGTTCATGGTGGCGCCACTTACCGAAGCCACCGATCCAGTGACGGCCTCTTTACGCTGGGTACCATAACCGATGACCACTACCTCCTCCATGGCAATATCGTCAGCCTGCAGGGTCACCTGCACCATTCCGCTGCCAGGTACTTTGACTTCGGTCGTTTTGTAACCTACATTGGTAAAAACCAGTGTGGCACCACTGCCCGCCTCGATGGCGAATGCACCACTTCGGTCGGTGATGGAACTTTTGGTGCCGCCCTTAACAGATACGGTCACCCCTTCAATGGGCTGTCTCTTCGGATCCGAAACCAGGCCCTTTACCAATTTATCTTGTGCAAAAGCCAACTGCAGGGCTGCCAGCAAAAAGAGCAAGGGCAGAATACACTGTAATGCTCTTTTTCGTTGCACAGAAATAATAAATCTCGTCATTCTCATAATTTAGGGATTTAAGAAAATTTTGTTTTCACTTCTGTTTATAATCGTTATTTTAATACTGCTTATTTAGGTCAATGCAGCTACCTGATTTTATTGGCTGAGGTACTGTACAGACCAATCAGCGCACCTGTAAAACCGCCAGCGACGTCTGTCGACAGGATATCGCCCGATACCGTATTGCCGATATGCTTAAACTTGCCGGGTGCCAGGGCATAGGCAAATTGATAGGCATCGCCAATCGCCTTGACCTTTAGTTGCACAGCCCCTTTTAGATTAATCTTCTCCTTCGCGAGGATCTTGGTGCTACCGTTCTCATTTCTCGCCAGCACGATATAGTTTTCTTTGCCCAGTTTTGTCAGGCCCAGCACATAATGGTATTTTTCACTCTGCAGACAGGTGATGCCTGCGAGATCCGAGGGCGCAGATGGCACATAGTTTAGCGATACTGTGCTCTCAAAGTTTTTATGCTGTTGTCTGTAAAAGAGAGCGGATAATGGCTTTTGCTCACTGATATCGATAGCATATGGCTTTAGGATTGTCCCTTTATCGGACTGCTGTACAAATTTTTCGCGGGCTCCGCGCAGAGCAACCCAACGGTGGTCGAGCTTCGCTGCAGTCAACGGGTCGGCGAACGTAAAATTCCCATTGGGAAAATAACCGGGAGCATTCCCTTTGTTTTCCACACCGGCAGGCATTGGAACACTAGGTTTAAGTGGCTCCATGCCGCCTTGAAAGATAGGCCATTCGCCGGACCAATCTACGGGGAGGATAAATGTTTCCCGTCCCGTGTTGACCCGGTTGACTTCATTGGGTCTGACGCCAAGAAATATACCATACCACGATCCACCCGGACCTTCAACTAAGTCGGCGTGGCCCGCCCATTCCACCGGATTGAGCCTAGTTTTATCGAGATGTCGCTGTGAGAGTATCGGATTTTTGGGTGCCGGGGTATAAGGCCCTGCAATCTGTTCGCTCGAAAAGATGACTTCGCTGTGATCACTGCCCGTCCCTCCTTCTGCACACATCAGGTAATACTTTCCTGCTTTTTTGTAAATATGTGGGCCTTCGATCCAGATGGGATTGTCCGCGGGATGCACGCCGCCATCCACCAATATACGCTCACTCCCTTTAATGACCTGATCCTTCTTTGTGTCGTATTCCCAGAGTTTGATGACACGATGCCCCTCATAGCGCAGCTTACCTTTATCTGGCGCATCGTTGTGCACCACATAGGCTTTGCCATCATCATCAAAGAATAGTGCCGGATCAATGCCATCAAAATCCAGCTTGATTGGATCGGACCAGTTTCCAGCTTTGGGGTCTTTGGTTTTGACGACCATATTTCCGATGCCCGATGCAATTTGGGTCGTCATCATGTAGAATGTGTCGTTGTGCCGATTGTACACGATATCCGGGGCATATATTCCCTCGCTAATTCCTGATGTCCCCACTTTTAGCTGCGATTCGCGATCGAGAACATGCCCCAGCTGTTTCCAGTTGACCAGATCAACCGAGTGGAAGATCGGAACACCTGGGAACATCGAAAAAGAGGAATTCACCAGGTAGTAATCATCGCCTTTACGCGTGATACTCGGGTCGGGATAACACCCCTGAAGAATAGGCGAATAAAACTGTCCCGGCTTTAACGGGTTTTCCTTATAAACTGCGTCTTCACCTTCGTAGACAAAATCCGAAAATACAGGTCCAGAAAGACGATCTTTCTGCGGTTTTCTTTTATACTCTTTTGTACTGAATGCCGTTAATGTCGCCAATATAACGACGGACATGCCCAGCATGATTTTCCCTTTCCGCTTTAACATGATTGGTTTATTTATAATTTGGTTTATCTGAATACAAACATACTTTTAAGTGTATTTACAACAATTAAAATATGTAACAAAAGCATTTCAATTTGTTACGTTCTTCCGTTCGCCAAGGGCCATTACTGCTTTTCTGACGGTTTTATTTCTATGAATAGCGTTAATAATTTAATCTAGCGGAGCTAATTATGGTGTTTAAGATTTAGTTTAATTTTTTTCAATTCGTCCAGCCTATGCACCGGTTGCTCCAGCGTGGGCGGAATGGGCATTCTGGAGTAAGTCTGAAAATACAACAGGCAGGCATCGCGCCACCATACGGCATCCTTTGCCTGGATTTTTAATTTTGCCTGCACGTCCTCAAAGCGTTCCGCATCCACCTTGTGTTCAAGACCATCCCATACACGCTGAACATACCGTACCTGATTCACCCCCTCCTGATAGGCATAGCACAGGTTATCCCATAAGGAGCGACCATTTTTCATGCTGTAGCCCCAGGGTACATGGTGAAACCAGAGCAAATATTTTTCAGGGCAGCTGCTCACCACTGCAAACTGCTCCTGGAGTGGGCTATGGTACTGTGCAACGGCATTGCTGCCCGATGCTGTCCGGTCAAATCCGATCCCCAGCGAATCTGCATTATGGTAATACCAAGGCATCCAATCGGGTCTTCCACCGGGAATATCGCCCCAGGGTTCGGGACCATAGTGGTGTTCGAAAGCGAATATATGGTGCAGGCCCAGCGACATCATGTAGTTGACTGCTGCCTCACGCGATTCCAGCATCACCTTCGACAGTGGAGCTATGAGGGTCGGATCTGGCGAAAAGGTTGAAGCGAGCCACTCCCGCGCCACGCTATCGCTGGATAAGTCGCTGTTCCAAGCTAACCTTCCAAAGGCGTACCAGTTGGCTTGGGCAAAGTGGTGACCACACCAATTGCGGTCCTCGCCGATGTTGGCAACACCCGCAATCGCCGATAGCCGTGGATTCGGCCCTTTTTGCGTTAGACCCGCCACCGTACTCGCTTCCTTTCGTGTATAGGTTTCGGCATCGAGCGTCTCCTTAAACAGCGGAGCAAGGTATACCAGGTGATTAGAAAACCCGAGGTACTCCTGAGTGATCTGAAATTCGACCATCTGGCTTGTCTTGGGCATCGCTCCAAACAATGGATTAAACGGTTCACGCGGCTGGAAATCGATGGGCCCATTTTTGATTTGTAGGATCACATTGTCGTCAAACTTGCCGTCTAGTGGCACAAACTCTTGATAAGCCTGTTTGGCGCGATCCTCGGCCGAGGGATTATACACAAAAGCACGCCACAAAACCAACCCCTTGTGTGGTCTCAGCGCAGTGGCCAGCATATTAGCGCCATCGGCATGCGTCCGGCCATAATCCTGTGGTCCAGGCTGTCCCTCTGAATTGGCCTTCACTAGAAAGCCCCCAAAATCAGGTATGATGCTATAAATCGCATCTGCCTTGTCTTTCCACCAACGTGCCACAGCGGGATTCAGCGGATCCGAATCCTGCAGATTGCCCAGAATCGCCGGCGCCGAAAAATTAATGGACAGAAACACACGGATACCGTAAGGACGGAAGCTATCCGCCAACGCCTTTACCTTCTCTATATAGTCTTCGCGCAGGATCAGGGGCGACGCATTGACGTTATTGAGCACAACCGCATTGATACCAATCGAGGCATTTGCACGCGCATATTCGACGTAGCGAGGCGACTTCACCGCAGGTAATTCATCCCACTTCCAAAGCGAGTATCCGGCATAGCCCCGTTCAACTGTACCGTCCAGATTATCCCAATGGTTGAGCATGCGTAAGTGGTAACTCGGCGTTTCAACGATATCTAGCTGTGTAAGCTCACTCCCGATCTGCTGTAACCGCAGTAAGTGATAAGCTCCGTAGAGCAGGCCGGTACTGCTGCCTGCACGAATAATCGTCTTACCCGCTACCGACCGGATACGATATCCGTCAGGCTGGTAATCTGGCCATTTTTTATCCAGCACGAGCGCTACATCACCTCTGCGCCAGTAGTGCTGTAACTCCTGGACTGCGGTATTGGACACAGGATCACGGAGTGAACAGTGAATTTTGCGCAGTGCAGCTTCCCTATCGGCGACCTTGGTGTAGCGCAACCACAGTTGGCTGCCATCTTCTGCCTGACCTACCAGATAGCACAACACGGCTAACAATAGGCAGACCCCATATCGGATCACATGTCCCATCAGCTTCCCTCCACCGCTAGCATACCAACCGTACTCGGGTATGCAATTTCAATTATTTGTACGTTACGTCCACCTCTTGATCCATCCAGATTACGCCTGAAGTTAGGTAGTAAGTAATGTGCGTTGTTTTCCATGACTACAATTATTTTTTTTATTAATATTTATTTACTATCCGTGTCGATCAACTGCGCGGTTGCGCTCTGCCGCGGACCGAGATAAGAGGGTTTCAGCCCCCCAAAATCGATGAGTATGCGCTGCAACACGATTCCCTGATCCAAGAAGCGGATTCGAAGGGTATGTTCTCCCGGCAGCAAGCTGTGTACCGACACACTTTCGATGATACGGCGTGCCTGCCACTGTCCGAGTTCGCCCTTGTAATGTCCATTAAAATTGACCAGTTTTTCGGGACCGTCGTCGATGGAAATCGCATAGCGCAGCCCACGGTTTCCATTGAAATTGAGCGTGGGCGACAACAGTGCTATGATCTTTGCTTCTCGCTTTTCTTTTACGCGAATCTTGTATTCTAGGGCGGTGTTATTTCCGAGGCTAGCTGTAACAGGTTGTGTTGTCATGGCCGACACGGTCTTTCCCAGGTCTGGAATCTCCACCCATTGTACCCCCGGTGCACTGCTCGCTACAGCATAGCTTGCGGCCTCCATTGCAATATAGCCATCGGTCTCGCTAAATACCTTCGGCGAACGGTGAACTGCAGTATCCGCCAAATAGTGAACAGCAGGCATAATAGCCTTAGGCGGTTCATTCCAGCTGCTGTAGCCGATGCGCACCTGATCCATCATGTGGATCCATTTCCCTTTGGCAATGGAATGGTTGTAATGATGGGTAAAAAGTGAATCGCGCAGAAAGCAAGCCTTTACCTTATCGGCCCAGTCATTTGCCCTGCGATCGTTTCTCGCGTAATAGTAGTCGTTCATCGCTTTAGCATGGTACATCTCATACAGGTTCGCGCAGGCGTTGATTGGAAAAGCCACAAGCTGATCGAAGGCATCCTTTAGGGAATCTGGCAGCAAGTAATGGAGTCGCGAGGCTTCCATGGCCAACCTGTTGTAATCGTTGACAACACTGTCAAATTCGTTATAATGTGTGAGGCTAAACGTGCGTTCGTTCAGCAGTTCGGGGGTAACCCGATGGTTATATTTGGTATAGCGGTTGATCATGCTGGCCGCTTCCGTGGCATACGCTTCGCCAAACTGCTGCCTACACCATTCGCGGGTGTAGTCCATCAGGTTATTGGCGTTAAACCTGTCGGGATTCCAGGCCATATCCAGAAAAAATGAAATGGGAAATTCCATCGGCTTAAGGTCGCCGACATTAACGATCCAGATTCTGTCTACGCCATGTCTATAGGTGAGGTTCATCTGCTCCCATATCCGCTGCATCTGGGACACATTGATCCATTTCGTATTGCGGGGGGCACCCACATAATCAAAATGGTAATACATGCCATAGCCGCCCTTTCGTGGCGTGGCATTCGGATCGGGCAGCTTACGTACGTTGCCCCAATTGTCATCACAAAGCAGTAGCGTTACATCGTCCGGCACCCGCATGCCTTTATCATAATAGTCCTGTACTTCTTTGTATAAAGCCCACAGCTGTGGTGTCTCTGCTGCCGGACGCCCTGTGGCTTCCGCAATCAAGCGTCGCTGATCGCGGACGATCTGCTCCAGCAGACTGACATTTTGCTTTTCACTCATGGGTTCATCGCCGTCACCGCGCATGGCAATGGTCAGGATAGACTCCCAGTTTCGTGCACGTTCTATACCGCTACGCCAAAACTTCTGCAACCCGGCTTTATTTTTAGCATAGTCCCAGGCTCCACCATTGCCGTAGCGTTTCCATTCCGCTTGCGCCCTAGCCATCGGCTCGTGGTGCGAAGTCCCCATGATAATACCCATTTCATCCGCCAGTGGTCCATTTTTTGGATCATCATCATAAAAAGCACTCCCCCACATTGCAGGCCAGAGGTAATTGGCTTTCAGCCGTAATAGCAGTTCGAATACCTTTTCATAAAAATCTGCATTAAATCCACCGAACGTCGCCTTGGACCAACCACTTAATGCCGGTGCTTCATCATTCAGGAAAATACCGCGGTAGTTCACCTTTGGTTCCCCCTGCGTGTAGAGACCTGGCTTGGCGTACAATGCGGTTGCTTTGCGGATTGGCACATCTGCCCAGTAATACCAGGGTGAAACACCAATTAGGGCCGACAGCTCATAAATGCCGTAGATCGTACCACGTTTGTCGCTGCCGGCGATAACCAGCGCTGAATCAATGCCCCATAAGGGCTTATTGACCACCGTCATTATAAACTTTTCCCGCTTTCCGGCAAGCGCACTGCTGTCCAAAAGACCTTTATGCATGAGACTGTCAATCAGGCTCGAGTTGCCATAGGTACCTATAATGATGTTGGAGCGCCCGTTTTTTTGCTGGTCGGGCCCATGCCCCGTAACCTGTATAAAATCTTTTTTTAGATTTTCGAAAGCCCGCAATACACCCTTGTGATCTTGCGGATCGACAAGCATAGGTATAGGCACCCCATTATTGACTAAAGCCAGGAAACCGGGACCGGACTCGCGGGCTATAAAATCCCGTGCCACCGTATCTTTGGTACTAGACAACACAGCATGGGCATTGCCTCTACAGCAGTAGATCAGCACAGCGACCAAAAACACTCGCCAATAGCGGTGATGAGTAAACATGATGATTTCCATTATAATTGGTTTTTTCCTTTCCTGAATTCAGCACATACAGTACCCCACTCCCAATGCTAAGTACTAGCACAGCAAGGGATGTTGCATGATGATCATTTTTCAGCAACCTAAAAGTAGTACTCTTAATGAGTCGCCGCATTTGTAACTGTTACATTCCCTTTGGCCATTGTTGCAACGCCTTGCATTGACGTTTCATATTTATTTCAATTTGTTACATCGGCGTGTAAAACAGGGTTTATTGGGCCATAAGCTTTTTTTTCTTTTTAGGGTTGCGCAATAATATGTATCTTCAAAAGCATAAACCAATCATACCAATGCGGAGGGATCTTTTTTCGACAGTCTTACTACTATTTGCTTTTATAGGGTATGCCCATGGACAGGCTACGCGCATCTATGACAATAGGGACTATGGCTTTGGCGAACTTTCATCCAATCTGACCAACAGTATCAGTCAGGACAAACACGGCTATATCTGGACAGGTACCGAGTATGGGCTCAACAAGTTTGACGGCACCCGTTTTGTACAATATCTCCACGATGTGCAGGATAGCACGTCCATATCGAGCAATAATGTCATCATCCTTTATCTTGACCGCGACAAAAGGCTCTGGGTGGGCTGCAATAATGGACTGCAGTATTACGATGAAAATAGCGACCAATTTGTGCGCATCCATTTTCCTGATCAGATTGCACCTCACATTACAGATATCATCCATAAAAAAGATGGTCACATTTGGGTAGCCACATCAGGCTGGGGTATCTTCGATATTCAGGTTAGCCGTAGAGAGGCGCTATCGCTACCGCGACTCAATACGCTGGTTGGCGGCATGTTTGCCCGCAGTCTATTTGAAGACCGGATGAACAGGATTTGGGTAGCTATTGACCGTGTAGGGGTCTCGCAGGTTTCTGCCGACCAGAAGCGGGCAAGGCAAATCGTTTCGGATCTGCTTCCGATGCCCAAGGGCGGCAATTATGACATCGCGCAGCAGCATGACGGCAAACTGCTATTTGCCTCGCCTTCAAAGATCAGCCGCTATGATCCGCAAAACAATACATTCGAAGCCGTTGAATACAAGTCGAAACTGCAGTCTACCGTAACGGAGATCCAACTATCAAAAGGCCAGAAAAACCATCTGCTGATCAGTACCGAGGGTGATGGGTTATGGTATCTGGATCTGGAAAAAAAGCCACTGATTGCTGCACAAGCTGAACTACCTAATTTGGACAATGACTACCGACATGCTCGGATACGTGCGCTGCTGCAGGACCGCGAAAATAATCTTTGGCTTGGCTGGTTTCAACGGGGCCTAGTTTTTATCCCTGTGCAGAGCAAACAGTTTGAATTTTGGCGTATTTCAGGCCGGGAAAAAACCGATCAAAACATCATCAGTGCCATCACGCGTGACCGCCAAGGTAATATTTGGTATGCCGTGGAGCGAGAAGGCGTTTTTAAAACTGACCGTCAAGGCA
Source organism: Sphingobacterium sp. UBA3549 (assembly GCF_002376635.1). NCBI lineage: Bacteria > Pseudomonadati > Bacteroidota > Sphingobacteriia > Sphingobacteriales > Sphingobacteriaceae > Sphingobacterium > Sphingobacterium sp. UBA3549. The sequence goes on from NZ_DFOE01000002.1 coordinate 316,183, forward strand.
TTTCACATCAACAAATAAATACCATAGCGGATATTAATAAACTGGAAGCGGCTTTGGACGGTACGATCTGGTTCAGTTCATATGATAAAGGCCTTGGACAAATTGATCCTATAGCAGGACAATCCGCCCTCAGGGATATCTGCCCATCCAGACAGGTCAAATCTTTCGCCTTGGGCAAAAACAATAAGCTTTATATTGCTACATTTGGATCGGGCTTTGTGGAATACGATCTCGATACGAAAATTGCTCAAAGTTATAGTATGAATACCAGCAATTCGACGAAGGGCGCCTTAGCCAATGATTGGATTGCTACCGTTTTATGCGCCGATGATGGTCTTATCTGGCTTGGGCATCATAAGGGCGTGAGCTGTTTTGATCCCACTACAAAGAGCTTCTCTCAACAGTATACAGGCCATCGATTATCCGAACAGATCACCATCTCCCTATTGGACGATCATTTAGGTCACATCTGGGCCGGCACCTACAACGGCCTATATCAGATCGATAAGAAATCAGGGTCGGTCAGCATTTACACCACTAATAACGGACTATCCAGCAATGTGATCACTGGCTTAGGTGGTGACAAGAAAGGAAATATTTGGTGCAGCACATTCAAGGGTATCAACTGTCTGAATCCCGGTTCAGGCAAAATTGTCAACTACTATACCGGAGACGGCTTGGTGGATCGGTCCTACAACCGCAGCGTTCACTTTCAGGATACCCAAGGAAAAATATATTACGGCGGACGGCAGGGGATTACTTCATTTTTTCCTGAAAAGATACAGCTGCAGACCTATCCACATCCGGTACTCATTACCAATCTGTATGTCAAGAACCAGCCCATTAAGCCTGGCATGGCACCCAGCGGAAGCGTAATCTATAAGGATGACTTGATCGCTGCAAACGAATTTTTCTTCCATAGCAACGACGACAGTTTCACTTTTGAATTGTCCACAATGGATTTTAACAGTCCAGAAAATGTACATTATGAATACCGCATTAAAGGCATCAATAAGAGCTGGAATGCGACGCTTCCGGGAGTGAACCTGATCACGTACAACAACCTTTCTTCCGGGGAGCATGAATTGGAAATACGCGCCTGTAAATTTGGCATCCATTCACCAAGCTTAATGGTAACGCTGCATATCCAGCCGCCCTGGTATTTAAGTGGAATGGCTTACTGCGTTTATATCCTACTTGCGACCGGTATTCTATTCCTAATCAGTAAGTATCTGCATGAGCGTCGGCTCGAGCGTCTGCATGCTTTCCGGTTACAGCTTTTTACGGATGTATCGCACGAGATCCGATCGCCGCTGACGCTAGTCATGAGTCCGATTGATAAGCTCATGAAAAATGCAGCAGATCCGCAAACCCGATCCACGCTGCAGAACATGAATCGCAATGCACAGCGCATCCTTAGTCTAGTCAATCAGTTGCTTGATATCCGAAAGCTGGAAAGCGGGCACATGAATCTCAAATTTTGCGAAATCAATGCGGTAGATTATGTCAAGCAGACGATCGGCATTTTTGAGGATCAGGCCCTTAGTCATCAGATCCAGCTATCCGTACACAGCGATGCCGACGATATTCCAATTTGGATAGACGTCAACAGCTTTGAAAAAATACTGCATAATGTGATCTCCAACGCGTTTAAATTTACGCCGAGTGGTGGTCACATTGCGGTTTCCTTAGCCGTTCAACAACGGGGAAAGGGAAGTGAAATCTTAGAACTTGTTGTCAGTGATACGGGTAGCGGCATCGCCAAAAGCGATCTTCGCCATGTTTTTAAGCGGTACTACCAGTCTGCTGCGCATAGCACTTATCAGCGGCAGGGTTCGGGCATTGGTCTACATCTCACCAAAGTGCTGGTTAAACTGCACGGTGGACAGATACATGCCGAAAATAGAATGGACTGCAGCGGCAGCCTTTTTGTAATCCGTCTTCCGATGGGCAACAAGCATCTGCGGCAGAAAGATCTTGCTCCTGTGAGACCAACTGATGCGTTGACGATAAAACACGAGAGCCGCCCAGTTTCAGCAACTAACCTACATCCAAAGAACGATTATCAAAAAACAGGCTATAAAGTTCTTGTCATTGACGACGATCGCGACATTCTCCACTATCTGCATCAGGAACTTTCACCATCCTATAAAGTGCTGCTTGCCGAAAATGGTGGCGAGGGGTTTCAAATCGCCCTTGCTGAGCAGCCCGACCTGATTATTTCCGACGTTGCCATGCCATTAATGGACGGCTATACGTTGGTCAAAAAGCTCAAGGGCAATAGCACGACCAACCATATTCCTGTGGTGTTACTGACGGCCAAAACCAATCAGGAAGACCGTTTGGAAGGCATTGGTCGCGGCGCAGATGCCTACCTGACAAAGCCTTTTATGGTGGATGAGCTTCATCTTGTTGTACACAATCTCATCAAAAACCGCATGAAGGTTAAAGGAAAGTTTTCGGGCGCGCAGCAGCAGGAAGGTAAGGTAAAAACCATCAGCTTTAAGTCTAGCGATGAGCAGCTGATGGAACGTATTGTTAAAACGGTAAACCAATACCTGGAGAATTCGGAGTTCAATGTGCAGTTTCTAGCCGATGAAGTAGGGTTGAGCCGTGTACAGCTGCACCGTAAGGTGAAATCGCTGACGGGTATTTCGACCGGTGAATTTATTCGTAATATCCGGTTACAGCAAGCTGAAAAGCTGCTGCTGGAGAAAAAAATGAATATTTCTCAGGTAGCTTATTCGCTTGGATTTACCAATCAGACGCATTTCACTACGCTATTCAAAAAGATGTATGGGTTGAGCCCCACCGAATACATTCAGCGACACAGCTATAAGGAAAATTAAAAATAGGAAGTGATCCTGGTGTCGTGTTTGTTCGTTTCTTAAAAGGATTTCATATTTTTGTTATCAACTAAGGAAACGAAACACGTGACCAATTTTCGCATCTATCTATTTTTGTACCTATTCGCAGTTGTCGCTCCCATCCAAATTAAGGGACAGGACTTCCGTGTTACTCCCTTAAAAATAAACGAAAATCTTCCATCGCTGACAGTCAACAGGACTTACCAGGATAGTAATGGATTCATTTGGTTTGCGACTCAAGGCGGACTTTGCCGTTATGATGGCAATCAATTGCTCAATATCAATCCTGAAGCCCTGCTCGGGGAAGCTGCGATCAGCAATAATATCCGCACCTTGACCGAAATGGACCATATATTACTTGTCGGTACGGAAAAGGGCTTATGTAAAATCGACAAAGCAACTTGCCGGATCGAAAAGATCGCCTGTCCGCAGCTTCTTGGACAATATGTTAATGCTATTCTCATCGACAACAAGCGTCGTATCTGGCTTGGAACGCGTAGCGGCATTTATGTACTCGATAAAAATTTTAACGTCCAGCGGCACTATCATGTGGATTCAAAATATTCTCCGCTGCCCGGTAATACAGTCAGCTCGCTCTATCAAGATCGAAACGGTGTAATTTGGGCTTGCCTCTGGGAAAGGGGATTCGTTCGGCTAGATCAGAACAGCAATCGTTTTATTTCATTGCCCAAGATAGGTATCAGGAATAATCCATTTAAAATTTATCAAGATAAGAATAGGCGCTATTGGGTCTGTACCTGGGGAGATGGACTGTATACTTTTGATCCGAATACAGGTGGCACGCGTACTGATACCTATCAGAAAATACCGCTTAAGAACGACGCGGGACAGCCTGAGAAAATATTTTACAACATCTTGCAGGATAATTTCAACGGCGATATCTGGACCTTATCTTTTTCGGGAATATCTTGTTTCAGAACGATGAAAAACGGTGAGATTAGGGAAATAAATATTAAACCTTTTTTCGATCAGACAGCCAATATTTTCAGTGATTTATATCTCGATCGAAAAGGGTCGATATGGTTAGGAATATTCGATGAGGGAATGAGTACCATTGACTTTACACTATCAGGCATCAGCAACTACCATCTACCCTATATCAAACAGCGTTATCGTATCGCTCCAAAAATCACCATGTTAAACCAAGGTGACCAAGAGGATATCTTATGGTTCAATCAAGACCGACTGGGTCTGGGTTCCTTAAATCTCCGTACGAAGGAAATCATCATGTATAGTGAGCAACCGGACCTGTCCGACAATTTCGCCATTAAAGATGCCAGTTCGGTAATAGATTTTGGGAATGAACTCTGGTTATCTGGTGCATATGACCGAAAAATTTCAGTTTTCAACAAAACAGGCAGTGCTCTCACCAATACGGGCACTATTCAATTAACCGATTATGATCCTAAAATCGGTACACCCAATGATCTATTCCGGGATCGCAAAGGAATTATCTGGGTACTGACCAGTAACGGTATTTTGCAAAAGAAAAACCCGTCCAGCGATTTTGAGCCTGTAAAAGAAATTCAAGCTGCTGTATCCGCAGCTGCGGAATCGGATAATGAAATGATCTGGTTTTGCACCAAAGATCAAGGCGTGTTCGGTTACGACCGCAAAAAAGCTAGGGTCGTCACTGTGCTCAATTCGTCTACGCCCCAATTAAATTCGTCCAGCATACAGGCGATCGCGATGGACAAATATAATTTTTTATGGTTAGCCACTCTGGACGGAAGATTATTGCGTTACAATCCCAAGACAAAAATCTTTCAGCAGTTTCTGCGTAATTATTTTTCCCGGCAGCTGCAGGTATTAAACCTCTACTGGTTTGACAATTTTTTATGGATAACAACTGCCCGTTCCATTTTCCGATTTGATCCGGAAAAGCAGGTTATGGAGGAGTATTCTGCTAAAGATGGTGTCAGTGTAAAAATCTTTTCCCCGCTGGCAATAACTGAGAATAATCAGCGCCATACATTATTTTTTGCAGGAAATAATGGTATTGTGGGCATATCCTCAAAAGAATCACGAAAGCAAAAGAGATTAAAGGTATTCATTACCGACTTAAAAATCAACAACCAGTCCATTTTTGAATTAAGTGATCCATCAAAAATGGATTTCGATAAACTCAACCTGGTATTAAATCCTTCCGAAGAACAGCTAGAGATCAATTTTTCGGCATTACAATATCGTTCGCCGGAAAAAACAAGATTTGCTTATAAGCTGGAAGGGATTGATAAAGACTGGGTGAGTGTTTCGGGATCCCGACCTTTTGCTACGTACCATAATCTCCCCAAAGGAGCGTATACATTTATGGTAAAAGTGCTTGATACCTCCAACAATTCAGCCAGTGAAATTACGAAAATATCCATTAGAAAAAGGGCTGCTTTCTATGAGAGCAATATCGCCTATGCCGTGTATGTTATCCTGGTGTTGCTTATTATCTATTTGGTCGGCCGTTTCTTCTACAGTAAAATAAAATTAAAACAAGAGCTTAAAATTGCGCAGATCGAAAAAGATAAGCTGGATGAACTTACCAATTCCAAAATTAATTATTTTACAAATATCTCTCACGAAATACTTACCCCACTGACCATTTTATTCTGTTTAGTGGATGATATAGAACAGGTAACAAAAAACAGATACCTTCAATTGGATCGTATGCGGTCCAATCTTGACCGCCTCAGAAGACTCTTGCAGCAGGTGCTTGATTTTCGGAAAACGGAACGTCGCACCATGGATTTAAAGGTTGCCTATGGTCATCCAACACAATTTGTTGATCACTTGTGCATTACTTATTTTTATCCACTTGCGGAGAAAAATAAGATCACATTCAACATAACGCACCACCAACCAATTGAAGGAGCATATTTTGATGCGGATAAACTGGATAAAATCCTATTTAACCTTTTGTCAAATGCCTTTAAGTATACCGATGTGGGAGGAAGTATCGAAGTCATTACCCGGCTTGAAAAGGAGCTCGGGAAAAATGTATTGGTGATTGATGTGCAGGATGACGGGACAGGAATACCCAGTGAAGAACTAAGTAAAATATTCGTCCAGTTTTATACCAATAGTGCAACCAGAAAAAAAGGTAGCAACGGTATAGGACTGGCCTTATCGCAAGAATTGGCACACCTACATCATGGAACACTTACTGTAAAGAGCGAATTGGGCGTAGGATCCTGCTTCACACTGCGCGTCCCCATTGATTTGGAAAGTTATCCCCCATCTGAACGCACGCATTTGGATATGACTTTGATCGAGCATACCAAACCAGCTCTCGTACATCAGGAGGTTGAAAATACCGAGAATCCAACGTTAAAAAAGAAAGCGCTTTCACTCCTTATTGTGGAGGACAATGATGATCTCAGGGAGTCAATTCAACGCATTCTTTCGCAAACCTATCATGTTCTAACAGCAACAAATGGCTTGGAAGCATTAGCCTTATTATCTGACCAAGATGTTGACATTATTGTATCTGATGTTATGATGCCTAAAATGGACGGTTGGGAACTTTGCCGAATACTGAAGAAAGACATTGAAAAGAACCATATTCCCATCATTCTTTTGACCGCGAAGATCAGTTTAGAAGATCGGGTAGATTCGTACAATGTCGGTGCTGATGGCTATATTTCAAAACCCTTTGAAATTAAGCTGTTGGAGGCCAGAATTAATAGTTTTGTCATTAACAAGCGGACCCGCCAAGAAGCTTTCAAAGCCGAACCCAAGATTGATATATCTAAACTGGAATATCCAACTGTGGATGAACAGTTTCTCGAGAAAACCATTAAAGCTATTGAGGAGCATATGTCTGACAGCACTTTGGAGATAGGTCCTTTGGCAGCAATCTTAGGACTATCGAAGTCCACACTCAATCGAAAAATAAAAAACCTGCTCGATCTTTCGACCAGTAAGCTTATTAAAAATGTGCGCTTAAAACATGCATATCAAATGCTAGAAAATGATAAAAGCATCTCCATCTCAGAAGTATCCTATGCTGTGGGATTTAGTGACTCCCGATATTTTGCCACATCGTTTAAACAACAATTTGGCATTACCCCTACCGATTTACAAAAGGGTATTAAACATTGATGCTCCAAGAATTAACAATTGGTATAGAAATTAAGACTTGGACGGGGTTAATACAAATGATTCCGGGAAACAGCTTCAGCAACAATTTTGCGATGGCATTTCCCGGAATGATCTGTTCCAATTAGTTCGTAGGAGACTGTCCAGCCACAGTAGGCCAGCCCGGATTTTGATAGATTATAGAATTTTCAACAGACCCGTCGGTCGATGTCAATTGAAAATGTTCTACGGCGATCGGCGAAAGGTAATGTGCCATGACGAATTTTGCTCCGGCATAAGAAAGCGCACTACTTTTTATTTCCAATGGTCTCAGATATACGCTTAAAGCAGGGTCCGATACCACAGCCTTGTCATTGGTAGCACCATAAATCAATTGACCGGCGGTATACCAGCTTTTCATTGGTCCCCATAATTTAAATCCTTCAAAGTGGTATGGAGTCGTGATTAATTGATCTATCGCTCTCCAGCGTTTTAGATCCATTAGGCGCAGTCCTTCCGCCATCAATTCATTCCGACGCTCTCTGCGGATATTATACAGCGTTGCATTCACCTGGATACCTGCGGAATAACTTCCCCAATCCAACTTTTCTTTGGTCATATCTGTTGCACCTATGGTCTTATCGATATCCGTGGATACTTTGGCACGCTCTCTCAATTTTGCCCAATAGTTACGCGCGGTATTATCTAAATTTCCATTACGTTCGTAGGCAGCTTCAATATAATTTAAATAAGCTTCACTGGCGCGGAATGTCACACTGCCCGTATACGCCTGTCCGTTATTAGTCTGCTGGCCATCGTATGAAATTCCTTTGCGGATTGTATACCCAGTGGTATAGCGCGTTTCCCAACTCGAATCGTAGATTCTAGGCACCGGTTCAACGGCGGTTCCATGCGATCCCACTGTTGTGTTGACCAATATATTGCGTTGTCCAGGCTCTTTAAGGAATAACTGCAGTCTGTCATCTCTGTCTTTTCGCACATCAGCAATGTAATCATCGCCATGGTAACCGCTACCCGCGGCATAAATTGGCAGACCATTGCCCATCAAGAAACTTTCGACCATCCCCCTAGTCAAGCCTACTGCATAGTTTCCGCTCTGCGCGTACACGGGTACGTTGTGTGTGACAAGAGAAAGATTGTATTGCCGCCATAAAAGTACTTCACTATATCCGGACATATCCACTGCGCCAAACATACTGAAATACGGATTTTCATTGTTTGGCGATTCGATAATTCCACTATTTTCAACCAAAAGAATATTGTCTGCTACAGTTTTCGCGGCACCCATTGCCTGATCTAAAAAATAGTTTATTTCATTATCAATGCTTCCGAGCGGGTAATTGTAATTTGCCGTGAAGGCCTTGTTTTTACCCGGCCAATTCGGGCCATTAGGGACAAAGGCCGTTCCTTTGAAATATTTTAACCATGTACCCTCGTACAAAGCAACGCGCGATTTCATCAGAAGGGCAACATTTTTGGAAATACGTTGTTTTTTCCCGTCAGGAGATGCACTTTTTAAAAGCGTAATAGCCGAATCCAGATCAGACAGTATAAAACGTGCCACCTCATTTCGAGGCGAGCGCATGCTTGCATTAATCAAGGCCTGTTTGTCGCCGTCGTTATAAACATCTTTTACGATCGGAAAATCCCCGAGATTCTGAAGCTTATTAAAATACTCATAGGCCCTTAAAAAATACGCTTCGCCGATGTAATGCGCCACATTTTCGGAATTTCCGAGGATCTGGTTGTTTTTCCATTTAGGCAGCACATTTTTGAGGAAATAATTCATTTGATAGATATTCTCAAACTTCCAATCCCCATCTTTTGCATCGACACGCCACTGTCCGGGATTATACCGGTTGTCAAAGGTGGGGTTGATCATATTGTCCGAATTGGCATCGATACCAAATGTTCCAAAGTTCCAGTTTGCATGCGAAGGAAGCAGGCCTGCATAGCGGCCAACGGTGTAAGCGGCCAGCTGGGATTCCTCATTCAGGTAAGCTTCCGGTACGATTTGAGAGGGCGGCGTAATATCCAAATATTTATTACAAGAAGCTGTCGCTGCGATCAGTACCGCTCCCAAAAAGAATTTTATCGTTGTTGTATTTAATTTCATGGTATTAATTATTAAAATGTAGCACTTAAACCTGCAGACCAAACTTTAGTTAATGGATAGACCGTTCCGTTGCTGCCGCCATCAATTGTTTCAGGATCATACATGCCCGCAACTTTGGAGCCTGTCCATACATTCTCACCGGAGATATAAACTCTAAGTTTTGAAATTCCAAAGCGCTTTGTTGTCTCCATTGGAACAGTATAACCGACCTGAATATTTTTGATGCGGATATACGCTGCGTTTTGTAAATATCGGGTTTGTGCTTGCTGATTTTTATCGGTACCAAATATCGGACGTGCATAGTAAGCATCCAGATTTTCACCAAGCGCATTATCGGCTGTCCGGAAATAATCTTCATGTTCTTTCAGCCCTGTTGACCACCACTTATTACTTGTAGCTCCCCAGAAGTAGTATCCCCCCTGCCAGTAATCACGTTTCATGACACCTTGTAAGAATAGACTGAAGTCAAAGTTCTTATAATCACCATTGAAGTTGAAACCAAACGAATAGCGCGGTGTACTATTTCCGATGATGCTTCGGTCTCCCGGATTACTTTCGGTACTGCTTCCAGATCCGATTTTTCCATCGCCATTTAAATCTTTGTACATGATATCGCCCGCACCCCATTGGCTTCCAAGGTCATTTTGCCCGCCATTCGGCAACGATGCCAGGTGGGCATCCATTTCTTGCTGCGATTTTGCGATGCCAATGGTTGTATATCCCCAAATTTCTCCCAGACGCTGCCCTGTCCGGTAGGTATTGTTATCGAGACTTCCGGTATTATTCGGATAATTGGTCACTGTTGTACTATAATCCGACACTAAGAATTTGGTACTGTAGCGAAATCCGCCCTCGGTCCTATCGGTCCAGCCAATGGTCGCTTCAAATCCTTTTGTCTCCAAATCGGTATTATTGGTTTGTGGCACCTGCGTTCCCAAGACGGCAGGCAACTGTGGTGCCGGTCCCACCATATCAAGCGTTTTACGTTTAAATACTTCAAATGAACCCGTTAAACGGTTATTCAATAGCCCAAAATCTATTCCCGCATTCAGCGTGTTGATCGATTCCCAGGTTAAGGTCGAACTCACCAACCCTGCTGCGCTAGCAGTATTGGGCCGCGTATTGTTGATCAGCCAGGCTCCGTTGGTAATGCCGACCGGTAACAGTATATACGTAGGATACCAGTCTGTGGTATTCTGATTGCCCAACTCCCCATACGAGGCCCTTAATTTCAAATAGTTGACAAAGGAAACATTATCCGTAAAGAACTTTTCTTTGGAGATGTTCCAGCCTGCAGAAACGGATGGGAACCAGCCCCAGCGGCTATCTGCTCTAAAACGCGACGAGCCATCATAGCGTAAGTTACCTTCTATTAGATATTTATCCGCATAATCGTAATTGATACGTCCAAAAAATCCGGCATTGGCCCAGTTCTGATATTGCCCTGTCACCGTTGGCACGGTAGGTTTTCCATCATAATCTGTGCTAGAGGTCAGATTAAGAACAGGCTGGCCGGGAACCAAAATGCCATCACGCTGTGCCGATAGATCGCGGTAAGCGGTATTTTCAACCTGAAAACCGACCATTGTTTTAAAATGATGATCTCCTATACGTTTATCATATTCTGAATGGGCACTAATGTTATAATAATTTTCTTTCCACGCGTATTCATACACATTGGAGTTGCTTTTGTACACATAAGGCTCGCCCTTCACATCATAGTTGTACAATTTTTGAGAATCCCAATGGCGGAATTGCGTCGTCGTACGATAATTGATGTTAGCAATGGTTTTCCAGCCGCGGATAGGTTCCAAGGTCAATTGCAATTGCTGATAAATATAGTCTTTGGTTGATTTGTCCGTACCACCGTCACGCATACCCAGTGCTGGCGACGGCGAACTGTATAAATGTCCATTCGGATCATAGAGCGGCAGCGTTGGCCATCCTTGGCGACCAAGATCGTCATAAAAGGAATTTGTCAGTGCGGCTGGTCTTTGATAATCCTCCCGAACGAGACGCGCATTGTATCCGACGGTTAAAATATCGGACAATTTGGAATTTATCTTTGCCGAAATTGCGTATCGATCATAATGGTCGGTATTGAAGGCCATCATGCCCTGCTGCTTCATAAAATTTCCCGACAGGTAATAGGTTGTTTTTTCAGTCCCACCATTAATACTTAAATTGTGTTCTTGTGCAAATGCATGGTCTTTATACATGGTATCGAACCAATCCACATTATCGTTGCCATAGCCATAGCCATCTGCCCAGTAGGATTGGTTTTTTGGATTGGGTATGATAGAGGCCGAGATGACGCCATTTTTGTAATCTAAAATACGTTTCAAATCATCTGCACTGAATTCACCCTGGCTTCCAAAATTTTCGTCTGCCTGGTTAAAATAATTGGCAAAAGTCCAGGAGTCCATCATTTTCGGCAACAGTGTCGGCGCATTGATGCGAAAACTATTGTTGTAATTTGTCGTTGTTTTGCCCGACTTACCTGATTTTGTGGTCACTAAAATAACACCAAAAGCTGCCCGTGAACCATAAATTGACGCAGCGCCAGCATCTTTAAGCACCGAAATATTTTCAATATCCTGCGGATTTAATGCCGACAATGAGCCCTCAGAACCATCGATCAGGATCAATGGAGACGATGAAGACGTACCGATGGTACCCGTACCACGAATATTTATAGTGGGATTACTTTCCAGTGTTCCACTGTTTTGGGAGATATTGAGCCCGGGAGCCAATCCCTGCAATGCCTGAATCGCATTTCTAACCGGTCTATTTTCCAATTGTTTCGAATCGACTACAGCTACAGATCCCGTCAAGTTTTCGCGCTTTTGTGTACCGAAACCGACCACCACGACTTCCTCCAATTGAGAAAATCCGGATTTGAGCACAACATCAATCTGCGTTCTACCTGCGATAGAGACCTCCTGACTATCGTATCCCACCATGGAAAATACAAGTACTGCATTCGCATCATTCACGTTAATCTTGAACGCTCCGTTTTGGTCGGTTTTCGTTCCCAGATCAGATCCTTTTACCTTTACAGATACGCCCGAGAGCCGCTCATTATCCCCTGAAACTGTACCACTGATTGTTATTTGGTTTAATTTTCCTCCTGTTTTCAACACGGCAAATGTTGGATCAGTCGCGTAAGGCATTGCTTTTACGGTGGCATTAAATGACACGGCTAACAATGCAATCATTTTCCACGTCACCACGCCTTTATATTTGGCGTGGATGACATCCTTTTCAACATAATTTCTGTTCATTTTTTATAGTTTAATAGTGATTAGTCGATTATTCAGTTGTAATTGCCGGAAAGGCAGCCGCTGTAAAAGCGCCATATAGCTATCCGAAAACTTTAGAACTACAGAATGATCAGGTGTTATTTTTTGTTGGTTATTCCAATTCTTCAAAGGAGTCAGTTATTATATTGCTCAACGATCTTATGAGATTTATAAAACAGAACTGTGTGATTCCTTTTAAAAAAATGGTATTCCAAAATTAGGGGGAATGGGAGAATTGGATGTTCAAATTCGACGCAAAATTGTTCAAATTTTAATGTCTAGGCCTTTAAAATAGCTATTTTACCCAACTATCCTGTGGCATCCCCAAGAAAGGATGACGGTAGTTAAGCAATCCGGTTGGCGCCATTGGAATGAAACCGCCAAAACAAAAATGTCTGCATAAAACAGTTGGGCATTAAAAATCGAGCGGGACCTTTTATTGCAAATAATCACAAATTTATCTAAGTTTGTCGTCACCTACTACGACTAACGTGAATCTTAAAAATGAGATCGAATCTAAATATATCCTTCAGCGCCTACAGCAGGGTGACAGGCAGGTGTTCGACCTTGTTTTTAAATCTTATTGGGATCCCCTATTAATTTATCTGTCCAAACTGGTGAAAGACCAGACCGATGCTGAGGATCTTTTACAGAATATTTTCGTCAACCTCTGGAATAAGACACAATCGTCCGAAATACAGGATATTCACGGCTGGTTATACGGGGCTGCCCGCAAGAGCGCTCTTTTCTATCACCGAACCCAAGGCAATCAAAAAAAGCTGATTGCGTCTATTTTGGAATATATTGAAGTAACCGGATTTTCGTTGAGCGAACAGCAGCAAGGTAAGGAGCTTCAGCAGATTATTGATCGTGAAATTGAACGGCTCCCAGCAAAAATGAAAGAGGTATTTCTATTGAGCCGACAGGAACAACTTAGTTATAAGGAAATTGCAGAACGTCTCGACATCTCTGACCAAACGGTCAAAAAACAGATCAGCAACGCACTGAACATTCTGAGAAACAACCTCAAGAAACAAGGTCTCTATTCGCTTCTCCTCCTCCTTCTCATCGATTTAAAATAAATTTCATCCTTTTTTAATATTTATCTACCACCAAATACGTTTTGGTGCAACTATACTATAAACAATGGCGCTCATGGAACAGAAAAACATTGCAGAAATCTTATTGAAATACGAACTCGGCATAAGTTCAGCGGCGGAAAACCAACTGATAGAATCGTGGTACGAATCGCAGCAAGCTGTGGAATGGGAACTGGACGGCGCCGCACAGGAAGACCGAAAAAATGCCATACTCCTTCAAATCCAGGAGCAGCTTGATGCAAAACCAGCTTCGCGTAGGCCATTGTACCGGAGAGCCGCTTGGATCAGCGCTGCAGCTGCCGTCCTGCTGATTGCTTTTGCTTTACTCTTTATCCCGCGTGGACAGTCGCATCGCGATACTCTAGCCGCGATAGATCAATTCAAACCCGGACAAGAAAAGGCCATCCTGAAATTGGAAGACGGATCAAGCATCGCACTCAACGGAGGCAAATCGGGTGTTAAGATCGTCAACGGTACGGCTGTCTATTTAGATGGATCGCCTGTGAGCGACACGGAATTGCAATCGCGCGAACTGATTGTTGAAGTTCCCAAAGGTGGACAATATCAGGTCAACCTGCCCGATGGGAGTAAAGTATGGCTGAACGCTGCTTCGACACTCACCTATCCAATGCAATTTTCTGCCGCCAAGCGGGAAGTCTCGTTAACAGGAGAAGCCTATTTTGAAGTAAGCAAAAATCCACATCAACCCTTTATCGTAAAATCCAGAAATCAAGAAGTCAAGGTATTGGGCACCATTTTTAACATCAACAGTTATGACAACCGCGAGTTTGTGGAAACTACGCTGCTTGAAGGTTCGGTCGATGTAAATCAACGCCTGCTTGTACCCGGACAGCGATCGCTCATCTCCAAGACATCGATCCAGATTCTACCGGCCAATATCGAAGCAGCGACGGCCTGGAAGAAAGGATATTTCCTATTTGACAACGAACGGCTCGATGCCATTTTGGCTACACTTTCGAGATGGTACAATGTAGATTTTGAATACGAAGACTCTGCTACGAAACAGCTTGTCTTTTGGGGGTCTATCGACAAAAATCAATCATTGACCAAAACGCTTACCTTTTTGGAAAGCACCGGTCAATTAAACTTTAACTATCGTGACGGCAAAATAGTTGTCCACAAAAATAAATAACGAAGCCTTTTTAATACAGAAATCTAAACACATTAACCTAAATCACAGACCCGATGAATCGTCTAAAAAACTTGCTATTGGTCACGTCGCTTCTTGCTGGTAGCACAGTCGTTGGTCAACAGCTCAATTATCAGGGCAAACCAACACTCAAAGAACTTTTTTCAACCATCCGACAACAGACAGGCTATAACATCATTGCTTCCGGCAATCAGATAGACCTTAATACCGTCGTTAAAGTTCAGGCAAAGGATAAAGCCTTGCGCGATGTTCTTGAAGAAGCCTTTAAGGATTTACCGTTCACTTTTAAGATCGTTGGAAAAGAGATCACCATTCTTCCGCGGGAGAAAAGCGGCCAACAGCATCAAAAACAACAGCAACCTGCCAAACAGCTTTTTGTGGACGGCACTGTACGGGACAAATCCGGTCCCGTAGAATTGGTAACCGTTTACAACAAAAGCAACGACAAAGTCACTTTCACCAATGATAAAGGCGCTTTTAAAATCGAGCGGACCAGCCATACGGATACCTTAGTATTCAGTTCCGTTGGTTACGAAGAAAGGCAGCTTGCTGTGTCAACTAGCCAAAACACCGTTACCATGCAACTGTTGCAGACGCAGAACCTGCTCGATGAAGTCAGCGTACTGTCTTATGGACAAGAGGTATCCAAACGGCTCAATACGGGCTCTACTTCTAGTGTCACTGCAGCCACCATTGAGAAAACACCGACAGCAGATCCACTCATTGCGCTCCAAAATCGGGTTCCCGGTATGATGATCAATACCCTCAACGGGTTACCGGGCATACAGACCCAAGTGCAGATACGGGGTATTAATACCGTCAACCAGGA
Organism: Sphingobacterium sp. UBA3549; assembly: GCF_002376635.1. Lineage (NCBI taxonomy): Bacteria > Pseudomonadati > Bacteroidota > Sphingobacteriia > Sphingobacteriales > Sphingobacteriaceae > Sphingobacterium > Sphingobacterium sp. UBA3549. Next base: position 331,678 of record NZ_DFOE01000002.1, read on the forward strand.
TGGTGAAGCGCGACAACCCTTGTACATTGTTGATGGTATTCCTTTTAATAGCAATTCACTCGCCTATATCGGTGCGAATGGCCTCACCTCCTCCTATTTGGGTGAAAGCCCTTTTAAAAGTATCGACCCAAGCACGATTGCCAGCATTGAAGTACTTAAAGATGCAGATGCTACCGCCATCTATGGCGCCCGGGGTGCCAATGGTGTGATCCTGATCACGACCAAACGCGGTAAGGCAGGTCGCCCCACCATCAGTGCTGATTATTACCATAGTTTTGGTTCTATCGCTAACTATGTAAAAATGCTCAATACCGCCCAATATCTGGAGATGCGGCGTGAAGCTGCAAAAAACGATGGTGTCGAACTTACGCCCAATGACTACCCTGACCTGCTGAAATGGAGCCAAACTGAAGATCACAACTGGCAAAAAGAATATTTTGGCAATGTCGCCCATACATCCAATGCTGAATTATCGCTATCGGGTGGATCATCGGGTTTCAACTACCTCCTTGGTGGTGGATTTAGGCGTGAAAATACCGTATATCAAAAGAAAAATGGTCTTTCCGTCGGTAACTTCCGAAGCAACCTCGACTACAACAGTAACGACGGCAAATTTAAAGCTTCCCTTTCGGCGAGCTATGCAACGGATAAAAACGAAGTCATTCCACTATCGTTTACCAACTTTCAGACCCTGCCTCCAAATTTCTCCCTTTACGATGCTGATGGAGAATTGAACTGGACTATAGATAACCCCATTGCTGCGTTGGAGCGTACGCTTGAAAATAAAACTAAAAATTTAATCAGCAATATTGCGCTGAGTTATGAGTTGTTACCTAATCTCGTGTCCAAAATCAATACCGGTTATACGCGCATGAAAATGGACCAGCTCGCCATCAATCCACGGAGATCATTCAGGCCGTCCGAAAACATCTTGGGCAACAACAGTTTTACTAAGGCCAGCGCCGCTACCTTCAATTTTGAGCCTCAGCTGAATTATGATCTGATCGTGGGGCGCAGTTCATTTCGTGCCCTTATCGGGGGTACTTATATCCATCGCGGTAATTCAGCAATTACCACAAGTGGAAACGGCTATACAGACGACAGTCAGATTAGGGACATCACTGCCGCACCAATTATCAACATCGAGCCCAAGGACACTCAGTATCGTTTTCTTTCGGGATTTGCTCGTATGGGATGGACATTTGACCAAAAATATGTCATCAATGCAACCGTCAGACGTGACGGCTCTTCCCGTTTTGGTCCAGGGAAAAAATATGGTAACTTTTGGTCTGTCGGTGCAGCCTGGATCCTCAGCGAAGAGAGCTGGCTAAAGGATAATCAGTTTGGCTTGAGTTTTGCCAAATTGCGCGGCAGCTATGGTCTGACGGGTAATGATAATATTGGCGACTACTCCTATTTCGTCAATTACGAACGTATATTCGACAATTACCAGGGGCAGGGCTATCTTCCCAAGAACCCATTCAATGCAAATTATCAGTGGGAAGTCAACAAAAAACTTGACCTTGCTGCTGAAATGGGCTTCTTGAAAGACCGCATCATCTTTGAAGCAAACTATTACCGCAATCGGTCGGGCAATCAATTAGTTGGCTATGGATTACCTACACAGGTGGGTTTTAGTTCGGTCAATCAAAACCTGGATGCCAATGTACAGAATAGCGGCTGGGAATTTAGCCTCCAGACCACGCCGATCAATACATTGGCTTTCACCTGGAAAACAAACTTTACGATGAGTATCAACCGCAACAAGCTCTTGTCTTATCCCAATCTTGCAAGTTCTTCCAATAGCCTTACTTATCAGATCGGTAAACCATTAAATCTGATCTGGGGGTATGAATATCTGGGAATCAACGCTGCAGATGGGCAACCGCAATTCCGCGATGTGAATGGCGACGGTTTTATCAGTTTTCCAGATGACTATGTTCCTTTGGCGAACAATATTCCGACATTCTTTGGTGGTCTGGGCAACTCGTTCAATTATAAAAACTTTGATCTAGACGTGTTTTTCAGTTTCAAAAAGAACACACATATTTATAATTATCCCTTTACGAGTGCCGGAAGCGTCATCAATGCCCCCGCAATTGTCTTGGACAGATGGCAACATCCGGGTGAAGAAGCTAAATTTCCGGCCTATACCACCAACTCCAGCACCATGTCCAATTACAATTCATCCGGTGCCAATTTTGTGGACGGGTCGTACATCCGTTTAAGCAATATTACTTTGAGCTATTCGGTACCCGGCAAGATTCTCGAGAAGCTAAAACTTAAAAACCTGCGCGCTTATGCTACTGGGGCCAATCTACTGACGATCACCAGCTACAAGGGTACAGATCCAGAGACCGGCGTGGATATGCCGATGCTTCGCACATTTACGCTAGGGATACGGACTTCATTTTAAACCATTTAGACTACGGATATGAAAACCAACTATATCAAATTATTCAGCCTCCTTTTACCTGTTGCTGTCGTTGCAAGCAGTTGCAACAAGCTGCTGGAGGTGACACCAAAATATATCTACACGACGGACCAAATTTATGCGAATGACACCATGGCCGACAGTGTGGTGGTCGGGATGTATGGCCGATTTGCTGCTTATCAAAATGATCTTTCACTGAACACGGGATTATCTTCTGACGAGTTGATACCCGGTGTCAATAGCTTCAACCCAGGCTATAGTTTTATGTACAGCTACAACCTCAATCCCTTTTCGGCGCAGACGAATGACTTTTGGGGAAATCTATATTCCATCATTGGGGTTAGTAATGCAATCATTGAAGGCGTTGGGCAATCCAAGGGCATGACGCAAGCGGGCAAGGATGAAGCCATTGGTCAGGCCAAATTTATGCGTGCTCTCAATTACTATTTTTTGGTCAACCTCTATGGCGATGTTCCTTTGGTGCTGACGACCAATTACCCGGAAGAACGCCTCAAACCGCGCGCGGCGGCAGCGGCAGTGTATACGCAGGTCATTCAAGATCTGCAAGATGCCAGCCAGCTTTTGGCATCAGATTATCCGGGCGAACGCGTCAAGGCCAATAAGTGGGCAGCACTGGCTCTGCTCTCGCGTGTATACCTATTCACCAAAGAGTGGACCAAAGCCGAGGAGGCCGCCAGTCAGGTGATTGCACAGTCGCAGTTGTTCCAACTGGGCCACTTTGACCGTGCGGATGGGGCTGAGCCAATGGATATCTTCACCAAAAATAATCCCGAGCAGATATTGCAGCTATGGAACAGTATGGGCGCCTCCATTGGTATCGGTATAAAAGGAGAATTTGCCAGCTTTGGCGTGACTGAAGATCCAACGGGTCTTTTGCAAGCCTTTGAGGAGAACGATAAACGGAAAGAAAACTTCGTCCGTTTTGAAGAAACGGTAAACGGCTATCAGATCAACAAATACCGTTCGGACGGCGAAGCCGGATCTGCAAACAATGAGTATACGTCGGTATTGCGCCTGGGAGAACAATACCTTAACCGCGCCGAGGCACGTCTGGAACTTGGTCTGCCAACAGCGGTTGAAGACCTCAATACCATACGCAGGCGTGCGGGACTTTCGAATTTATCCGATGGTTTAACCAAATCTCAGGTCAGTGCAGCAATCGTGCAAGAACGCCGTGTCGAACTCTGTTTCGAATGGGGCGACCGTTGGTTTACCCTCAAACGTTTGGGACTAGCCGATAATGTGATGAAAAAAGCAAAACCGAACACCTGGAAGACGTTTGCCCAGCTCTACCCTTTACCGACCGTTGAGCTTCAAAATAACAGGCAATTAACGCAAAATCCGGGATATAACAACTAAACACGATATACAATGAGAGTTACGCTATTAGCTTTTGCCTTTCTTTATTCCATATGCTTCGTTAAGGCGCAGGAAAAAGCAACATACCACCTTCAGGGAACGCTTGCGGGCGTACCAAAAAATCAACAGGGAAAACTGTTTCTGCAACGTTTTGGTTCCGATCTCCTGCTTGATTCTGCCCGGCTGGAACAAGGTCATTTTCGCTTTACAGGTACTTCCGAAGGACCCGAAATCGCGAACCTATTTTACATGGATGCTGCGGGGGAACGATCTGAAACATTGGATTTTTATCTCCACCCAGGCAAGATTAACATTCGGGCCCGGTTTGGTCAGCTCAACCAAGCGGAGATTGCTGGTTCAGCACTCAATACCGAAGCTAGAAGTTTTGACAAAGCGAACGAAATCATACTCGACAGCATCAATACGCTAATGGCTGCCTATTTCGAGGCAGAGAATGCCTTTTCCCAGGATAGTTTTCGCATGGATTCGCCGGCACGGACCACCATCAACACGATTGACGCGAGCCTCAACAAGTGGTCTGCGGCACTACAGACAGCGCAGATCAATTATGTGCAGCAGCATAGCGATCGTGTACTGAGCCTTTTTAAACTGCAAGCGCTGCTGAAAGATTCCAGCAATCAAAAAATTGTATCCGAGTTATTCAACAAGCTGACGCCTTCACTGCAGGAATCTCCGCTGGGACAGGAGGTAAAAAATCAGCTCGCCAACCTCCAAAATCTAAAAATCGACGATATTGCACCAGCGTTTGCATTGGCCGATACTACCGGTCATCAGGTGAGGCTGTCCGACTTTCGGGGCAAATATGTACTCGTTGATTTCTGGGCCAGCTGGTGTGTACCCTGCCGCGTGGAAAACGAGCATGTGCAAAAAGCCTATAATGCTTTTAAGGCAAAGGGATTTGAAGTATTGGGCGTCTCCACAGATTTCGCACTCAACAACTGGAAAAAAGCCGTCTCGGACGACGGTATGACCTGGACCAATGTGGTTGATCCAGAGGGTCAGGTAAGCCTCCAGTATCATATCAAAAGTATCCCCTCCAATTATTTATTGGATCCCACAGGTAAAATCATCGGCATCAACCTTCGTGGCGATGCTCTTTATGAAACGCTAAAAAATATATTCTAATTCGCTATTTTATACACTCAATTATATGCATTTAAAAAGACTGCTCTACCTGTCGTTGTTAGGTTTTAGTCCGGTGCTTGCTTATAGCAATACGTCCTCCGGAGCGATTGAAATCGCGTGGGCACACCACGAAGCTGACACCAGCATTTTACCTTTTGACAAAAGCGTCCGTTATGGTAAACTGGCCAATGGACTCACCTACTATATCCGTAAGAATACCGAACCCCAAGAACGTGTTTATATGTATCTGGTCAACAAGGTAGGATCTATCCTGGAGAACGAAAAGCAACGTGGGCTGGCTCATTTTCTGGAGCATATGGCCTTCAACGGCACGACGCATTATCCCGACAACAGCCTGGTTGACTACCTGCAAAAAAATGGAATCAGCTTTGGAGCCGATATCAATGCGTATACCAGCTTCAACGAAACCGTGTACCAACTGCAGCTGCCCTCCAATGATGGCAAACTTGTTGGCAATGGCTTTCAGATTCTTCAGGACTGGGCACAGGGCATCAGTTTAACACATCGAGAAATCGACAAAGAGCGCGGCGTGATTTTGGAAGAAAAACGTGCCGGCAAGAGCTTGGGCGAGCGCATTCAGGACAAGACCTTGCCCGTAGCGCTTAATCAGTCTCTATATGCCCAGCGTATTCCCATCGGTACAGAAGAAGTCATTCAACATTTTCCCTACCGGGAAATTGAAAGTTTCTACAAAAACTGGTACCGCCCCAACCTGCAAGCCGTTATTGTCGTCGGCGACATCGATGTCGATCAGACCGAGCAACTTCTCAAAAAGCAGTTTTCGGCGCTTAAAAACCCTGTTAAGCCTACACCCCGCCAAACGTATACCATTCCGTTGCAGGGCAAGAACCAATTTATGGTGGTGACGGATCCTGAAATTACCGCAACGTCCATCGATATCAGCATCAAACACCCTGAGCGGAAATTACAGAACCTGTCGGACTATAAGCACAACCTGATCAAGACCTTGTTTAACACCATGATGGCAGGGCGATATAGTCCGTTATTTCGGCTATCCAATCCGCCATTCTTGAGCGGCGGGGCATCACTAAATGGCTTTATGGGCGGACTGGATGTATTCCAGATTCAGCTCACCGCCAAACCCGGCCGTCTGAAAGAAGGATTTGATGCAGTATGGCGCGAGCTGCTGCGAGCCAAAGAATATGGATTTACAGTCACGGAGCTGCAGCGCGCTAAAGATACCTATATGAGCGGAATGGAAAATATGCTGCAAGAAAAAGACAAAATTGCATCCGAACAGTACGTGCAGGAATATATCCAGCATTTTCTGAACGATGTAGCATCTCCGGGCATCGATCATGAAATGAAATTGACGCGCGAAATGCTTCCGGCGGTCAGCCTTTCGGATATCCAGCAGCTCTTGCAACAGTATCTAACCGATAGCAACCGCGACATCATTATTTCAGCTCCTGAAGCCGATCAGGCAAATCTGCCGAAAGAGGCCGATATCAACAGTTGGATCGCTACGTTGTCCAAAGAGAAGCAGACTGCATTCTCGGAGGAAGCCAACGACCTGCCACTGCTCAAACAGGAAGTACAGCCCGGTACAATTGTTAAAGAAGAAAAAGACAGCAGGTTAGGAACCACGACTTTGACGTTGAGCAACGACGTCCGGGTAGTCTTAAAACCGACCAACTACCAAAACAATCAGATCACCTTTCAGGGATATTCCTACGGTGGAACATCGCTTTACGATGACCAAGATTTTCAGAGCGCGACGAATGCCGTTGGCCTTATTGCTGCCAGCGGACTGGGCAACTATACTGCCGACCAATTTGAAAAATCATTAGCCGGACGAACGGCCTCGGCTTCCCCCTTTATTAGTGAGACTGCCCAGGGCGTGAGCGGCTACGCCAATAACAAAGATCTGGAACTTGCCCTGCAGATGATGTATGGATATTTTACAGAACCGCGTCTGGACACGACCATTGTTGCCGGTATCCTGGCCAATGCCAAAGACGGACTGAAAGACCGCGATAAAAATGGCGACGCTGTATTCCAAGACTCGGTGATGGCCATCCTTTCGGGCAATAACATCCGACGGACAGGCCTAACACTGGCTAAAATCAATCAGATCAATCCTCAGCGTGCTTTGGACATCTACAAAGAACGTTTTGCCAATGCTTCGGGATACAATTTTACTTTTGTGGGCAGCTTTGATATTGAAAAAATAAAGCCCTTGCTTGCCAAGTATATTGGTGGACTACCGAGCATCTCGTCGAAAGCACCCGCTTACCGTAATTTAAACATCCACATACCTGCCGGGAAGATCGAGAAAAAGCTGGCGCTGAGCAAAGAAGACAAAGCGATGGTCTATCTTGTTCTTTCGGGTCCATATGACTATAGTGAGGCAAATAACATGGCTTTGCAGGCCTTTCGGGAAGTATTGGATATCCGTTTGTTGGAACGACTACGTGAAGAAGAAGGTGGTGTGTATTCGCCATCGATCCAGATGGATTATAGCAAGCTGCCTGATGCCCGTTACACCCTTACGGTAGCTTTCAGCTGTTCGGTGGCCAACGCGGACAAACTGGCGAAGTATTCACTTGAGGAAATTGAGAAATTAAAAGCAGCAGGACCATCTGTTGTCAATCTCGACAAATTCAAGGCGAACGATAGGCTAAGCTATGAGTCGGCCCTCAAAACAAATGATTTCTGGTCAAACTACCTGTACAGCAACTTGTACAATGGAGATGATATGTACCGTATTTTTGAACGCGCATCGTTACGCGATAAGCTGACTCCAGCGCTGGTTAAAGCTGTTGCCCAACGCTATATCAGTGACCAGAACGTCATCAAGATCGTTCAGCTTCCAGAAGTGAAAAAATAAATACAGCCGGGCTATTGACCTTTCATTATCGTCATAAGCACTAAAAAATGAAAGCCGTAAAGAACTATATTCTTTGCGGCTTTCTTGTGTACTGATATATTTACTTCCTCTTCAAATCCAACGCTGCCTGGTCTATGTGCATCTTTTTGAGCTAAATAAAGCGAAATGATATTATTTTAGCGATATACGTTTTGCTAAAGTTTTCAACGCCCCTTTGTAGGAGTCCAAACCACCCATAAATGGTCTTCTGGTATCGGAAAAAAGCTGTCTTCCGTTGGAATCGTAGATGGATAATTGCACTTTAGTATCATAATTTGTGGAGGTATAGGAATTATTGGACTGCACCGCCGTACCTTTCGATTTATTGTCCTGCTTTTTATCGTTATAGGTAACTACGCCAGATCCGTAACTCATACTACCTTTATTCTGTATGTCATAAACTCCCAAGACCACATAGTTGACATTTAGAAGTTTGGCCAGATCATCTGGGGTGTGGTTTGCAATATCTGCAAAAGCTATTCCAGACTTGGACAAAGCCGCATTTGTGGTACGTGCATCTTGTATCTGGAAAGACATTCCCCTCGATTTGAGCGCATCAATACAGGACTGTTGAATTTCCCGACGCATGGCATCCGTGGTTAAGCCAGATTCGTTACTGACCACCTCAAAAGGGATTACAGCAAGTAAATTTCCTGTCGATGTGGAGACTTGGGAAGTGCTGGCAGTATTCGCAAATACCTCTTCACGACCGTTTGCAAATACAATTTTTGATAACGCTTGTTTCTTCAATTCATACTGCACATCTTCTCCGGTGTAGGAAAATTTTATACCATCATCCGTTATTGATATGACCTTCCCCTTTTTTTGTGTTCCATCAGCAAGATAGATAACGTCCTCTTTGTTCTGGGCTAGGCTCAGAGAAATACTCGCAAACATGATTGCGAAGAAAGTCGAAAGTTTAAGAATTGCTTTCATGATGTGTTTTAATTTAGATCTATCTATTTTAATGATAACACTTTAAGTCATAAATCGTTTGTTTTTTTCTTCGCTATGTATAGACAAATAAAAGCTGCAAAAATGGAGCTGCATAACATGCTATATATCTATAATTTTTTTAATATATTTAGTTCCAGATACTAATCCATTGTCGACTTAATACACTTAAAACGCCCAGCCCGTTGTTATGAGATCACTATATTTTGCCCTTATTTCATTTTATCTTGTCTGCCAACCTTTAATAACCGTTGGGGGACAGAGCAATTCTGCTGATTCAACAGGTGGAGGTTTTGTTGCTAAGATGGAATCTTTTTTTAAAAAATCTGCCAAAATAAGTCAAGAGGATGTGCGTGAAGATCGAGCTTTGATACGCCAGAGTTATGTCATAGAAGAGATTAAGACTCTGGGGCAGCAGGCCCATACCTTTTTAAAGAAAGGGTTTGACACTGTACAGATCAACAATAGTTTAGATCGGATTCTAATACGTCATAAAATTGCTAAGGATGGTGTATTTGAAAATTCGGGTACGGCGCAGTCGTCCAGGAATCTTACCGTTTCATACAATATTTTAAGCGCACTATCCATACAGGTAAAGAGCTACAAAAAGGAAGTTGATCGGTATCAGGCAAAGCTAAATGCTTTTCGTCTCGGTCTGGATTCACTGAGCAATGATCAAGCATTATTTATATTTCCGAAAGACTCCGCGGAGCTGCTGGGTTATGTTGGACGCCTACGCATTCTCGCGATGGATGTATCGCCTGTTATTAATCAGCTGAAACAACGGACAGCAATGATCCATAAGCATCAGATGCGTATCAATCTTGAATTGATGAAACTGGAATCGGATATGGAAGAAATACAGTTTTTTCAAACGTCGATTTCGCAAAAGACTTTCGACAGAGAGTTTGTTAATATTTGGGAGCCCAGTAGATTTGACCGTCCCTTCAACGAAATTAGTTACTATTCTTACACGAAAGCCACAATTCTATCTTATTATTATCTCCGCTCCTATTGGGGTAGATTTATTCTCTTTTTTCTCAGCACGCTACTTGTCTCCACTTACATCTTTTCCCTACGAAAAAAACTTGTGGATTACAGTTCCATATCCGATAGCATTCTGCTCAGGCATCCGATAAGCTGTGGCTTATTAATCGGTTTTGGAGTTGCACAGTTTATTTTTCCGTCACCTCCTTTTATATTAACTTTTTTTATTCTCAGCATTAGTACATTCATGCTATGCCTTATATTAAAAAATTCTATTACTAAATACTGGCTAACGGTTGTTTACCTACTTCTTGCTGTCTTTGTCTTGGTGGGCATTGACAATCTGATTCTTCAGCCGTCGCGGGCAGAAAGATGGGTAATACTGGGTCTAGCGCTATGTTCTTCTTTACTCGGACTTGGTATATTGCTCCATAAAAAGCGCCATAAAGAGCTGAGAGAAGAATGGATTTTATTTCCAATTGTATTGATGGTTGGGATAGCGGTTAGTTCAGCTTTATTGACTCTTTTTGGCCGATTTAACTTAGCTAAAGCGATGCTAATGGCTGGAATAACGAACGTGATTGCTTGCATCATATTCTTATGGATTATCCGCTTGGTCAACGAAGGATTAGAAAAAGCTTCTTCTGTTTATCAAAATCAAGAACGCCGGTTATTTTATATTAATTATAACCGGCTTGGCAAAAGGGCCCCAACATTTTTCTACGCCTTATTGATTGTCGGTTGGTTTATTATTTTTGCAAGAAATTTTTACGAGTTTAAATTTATCACAGATCCATTAAGGGATTTTTTGCAGTCCGAGCATCAGATTGGCAGTTATCATTTTTCCTTTTATAATCTGGCCATATTTTTATTTATCATCGTAATATCCACCGTGCTCTCCAAGATCGTTTCTTTTTTTGCTTCAGACACCCCTTGGAATTCGCGCGAAGAACAGCATCAAAGCAATCGCTTCAAACTGGGCAGCTGGATATTATTGATACGCATCGCTATTATTGTGACAGGCTTCTTTTTGGCGTTCTCCATTTTGGGCATTCCAATTCAGCAAATCGGTATTATTATAGGCGCTCTGGGCGTCGGTATAGGCTTTGGCCTACAGACACTTGTCAACAATCTCGTCAGTGGACTGATTATCGCTTTTGAAAAACCTGTTAATGTGGATGACCAGGTCGAAATAGGAGCTGTGTCTGGGAAGGTCAAGTCCATCGGTTTTCGCAGCAGTGTGATATCCACTTATGGCGGCGCAGATTTAATTTTACCTAATGGCGATCTGCTCAATGCCCATGTGCTCAACTGGACATTATCTGGAGGAAAAAAACGAAGCAGCATAACACTGGAAGTAAAATATGGCGCAGATCTCGAACGCACAAAACTCTTGTTGGAAAATATCATTAAAGCAGAAGGCGAAATCCTACATGCGATGGGTTCGGGCATACAGTTTACACAGGTAAGCGCGCAAGCGGTGGGTATCTTGGTCTATTTTTGGATTAGATCTTCTAAAAATGAAGGGACTATTAAGAGCAATATTTTTACTGCCATATATAGAAGCTTTGATGCCGAAAATATCGAACTTGCTGTTCCAAAACAGGAATTTATTCTTGACCGAAAAGATGCTAGTAAAAAAAAATCTTAGAAAAAAAAGGCTAGGAAACCACCCCTAGCCTATAAAAATACAATGATCTAACTTGCTTAAAGCATCCAAAAAACCATAGTCAGCGCAAGAAAGTTTTAAAAAAGTTTCGAAACTTCCAAGCCAGTGCAAATGCCACCAACAGCAATCCGATGAGCCAAAGATTGGGTACTGCCCATGCACTCCATTTTTCTGTGCTTTGCTGCTTCAGCATTTGTATGCGGCTAGCGCTACTTTTTGTAGAAGCCTCCTGTTTGGCACTTATCCTTACCTGAGATTCCAGCATGGCCAACTGGCCCTTTCGTCCGATTAGACCACTATCCGGGTGAAAGCGAAAACTGCTATCCGTCCAAAAGAGCCAATACCGCGATTGGCTGTCGCTCAGGCCGCTGTACCAAATATCCAGTTGCTGCTTATAATTGGACTGCGTTTGTTCTTGCCACTGAGCTTCCTTCCGCTCGCTTTGATAAAGTTTACAGGAATAGAGTAATGGGAAGATCATGAGAAAGCGCCCACGCTTGAATAAATACTTTAGCATAGCCCCTCCTTTCAGTCCAGCCAATTTGAAAACGCATGAATAGTGGATGCAGGGCGCCGCTTTGAAAGGACCTGATTACCTACATTTCCCTCCACAGTCAGTATCCAGTTTCCCTGCTTTTGACGAATCATACCCACATGGTTGATACGTTGGAGACTGGCGCTATAGATCGCGAATAGATCTGCCTGGCGAACACTCCCCTGCCCGATCTGCTGGGCTGTATAACGCCGAGCCACCGGAAAAAGTGCCGGGCTCCAGGGATTCCGCGGAGCTACTAATCCAGCTTTGCCGTAACACCAGGAGGCAAAAGCCGCACACCAGGCATCCCCCCTTCCCAGTCCGACATACGCGAGGTATTCCTCTACCCTGCTGCCATCGTTGTTGCCTGTGGCCTCGCGCACGCCAATCTCCTTTACAGCAAAATCCACAATACGCGCGCGTACACACGAACTGGAGTATCGTTCCAGTGATGGGTCATTGTCCCGCTCCAGGTCTGAACTGGTACTTCGGAGCTCAGCATAACTGCCTGACCGCTTCTTGTCAGCTACAGCAGTATTGCCAAAACGGCTAAGAACGAGAATAGCGACAGAAAGAATACCGAAAAATAAATAATACATTGTTGCCATGATGTCAATTGATTAAAGTGAAAACTAAATTCCTGACGGAAAAACTTAAAAGGCTGCCACAGGATTTCCTGGAGCCAGCAGCAGCAATAAATAGCCGCCGCGCCAGCCAATACGGCAAAGAGCAGCACGGAGAGGATACCTAGATCCAATACCCCGGCTGTAGGATCGATCGCCTGTAGCAAAAGCCCTGCTGAGATAAAAAATATGAGGAGACCTACCAGTACAATGCCAAGCACCTGTCTTCCTGTTAGCGGCCAATAGATATCCTCGATATCCGAGACCAGTTGTTTTTGTACTATTTTCATTGATTATTTTTAAATTATTCATCTAATTATTCCATTGCGAATTGGCTATACGCAAATAATCCTAGGTATTGACTGTCAGAAAAGCTTGCTTTTTCCCTGTCATGCACGATCAAATAAAGATGCACAGATAGCGTTTCCATTCCCTCAGGCAGCCGCAGCTGCAACTTGCCATCCTGCCGCAGGGCTGCTTCTTCATTGATTGCGGCCAATTCCTGTGCTATTGCGTAGGCACATAGGATGATCCCATCATCCCATTCATTGCGTCTTATCCAGTCCGCCATCGGATCCCAGGTGAGCGCGATATCTGCTCCTTTTCGCTCTATTGAATTTACGTTCAACGCGGACTTCGTGCCTGTACTCAGTTTTGCTTTGGCAGGGTCAACCTCAATATTTGGATAAGCACCCACCATAGCATTCTGCAATATGGCAGACATCGCCCGACCGATAGCCGGCTTTTTATTTTTACGTGAGGCATAGCCCATCTGCAGGATATAATTCACCGGATTGAGAAACTTCCGCGCTTTGGTGAATTTCATGCGGACCGTTTGTGTTCCATTAACCACAAAAGTTTTTCTTTCTTTTTGTTTCGATAATATTTTCATTTGATTTACTATTAAACCCATCTATGTGGGGGTAAACACCTTATAATTTATAATATGACCGGCACTATGTACCGGACATATTACTCATTCATTATACCAGATCAAACTCACCTAGATAGTTTGTCCGACTGATTCGCTTGTTCTTACGATCGGCAAAGAAGAGCCATAGCTGTCCCTTGCCGCCCAGAAAGTGTTCAGGCAGTTCAATATCTGCCGCTCCCAATCCCCTGGTCGGAGTTTCTGGTGCTGTCATAAATTCATCCAACTCAGGATGGTACAGCAAAATGTAGACACGGTCGTCAAGATTACCATTCTGTATTTCAATGGCTTTATTTGTCCAGCTGACCATTAATATGCCTGCGCCTACTTCCGCTTTAACCGTTCCGCCGGGCTGCAAACTTCCCTGGGAAATCTGTACCTTCGCATAGTCAAGCCTAAAATTGGGGTAAGTCCCTACAACAGCTGTTTTAATATTGGCCTGCAGCGCCGCATTTGTCGGCGTCATCGTATTCGCATTGACCTGCGAATAGCCTACCTGCACAAAGGGTGCGATAGGCATAATAAACTTGGCAATGGTGTAAAACCGTGCTTGCTGTATCAGTTGCTCTTCCGTTGCGGGCTTATTGCTCTTTTTTGAAAGCCCACGGATATAATCAATGCTTTTCCAGCTTGCTCCTATTACTGATCCCGCTTTACCGCTGAATCCACCATTTGCGCCTTTTCTAATTGTTCCCATGATATTATTTTTTTAAATTAACACTGTAAAAACTTGATTTATACCGGTATACCACGCTTTACACCAACAAACATAAAATCAATAAAATGGAATATCGAGGGCTAAAAAGGGGTAGTCCGGTCGCTGTCCGGGCTCTTTTTTCTCGTCAATCAATTAGGCTAATAAATGTCCGTTTGCTGTCCACATGAGCTCGGACATTGTAACGGCTATCATCGATAATCGTAGGCATATTGCTCTTGATCTGTTCGGGACTTGTCCATACCTGATTCGACATCCGCCTATTGTTTCTCTACCTATTCCCTACAATTTCCCTACGCTATTAGTAGGCGAACAGTGGAGCACCTGTAGGCGAATACAATTAGCATTGCGAACGAGATACGAATTGCTGGCGAAGAAGATTTAAAGAAAGGGCGAAGAAATACAAAATTAATGGTAGAAAATAAGGGCTGGCCTTGAAGCGTTAAAATCAAAACTAAACGAAAGAAGAAAATAGAAAGATCGGATCGTGGAGAATTAATCCGGAAGGTGGTGGTATTTCTTTTTAAAGTCTACCATATCTGCATGCAAAAAATATTTGCCTGTATGGTCTTTTTTGAATGGGAGGATCAGTCCCTGTTTTTCGCAACGGTATAGTGTCTTTGACACGATGCCCACATAGCGGCATACTTCTTTGCTGTGGACCAGTTGCAAGGGTGGATCCGGCAGTTTACGGAGAATCAACGTTTTGATCTGCTCAGAGGAATCCTTGATCTTGTCAAGAAGATACCTGAATGCGTCGTGCAAACAGGGCTGACGGCATTCTTTTGGCTTTGCAGAAAAGTCAAAACAGCCCTCACAATGTATAAATTTATTCATAGATTGGGATTTAGGATCAATCGCCCTCCCCTTCCATTGTTGGAAAACCAATTGATCGGGTTTATAAAAATTGAAGATTTTCATACCGACACAGCGTACATTATCACATCTATTCATTGATTTTTAAGTATTTTATTGCGGTATTGCACGGTCTGTTCAGAAAGTAAATTAAGAAATTTACTTTTGAGCCGGCTTGAGCTTTTGACCATCAGATTGGACCTTCTTAAAATGGCATGGAATGACAGTTCCAGAAAAGACAGGATTTCCGAATGGGTGGTGCTGACATTTTGCAGCATGAATAAGGTGAAAAAAGCTTTTGTAGGCTTATTCCCCACTCCCATCAATGTAATGCCCTCCCGCATCACCGATTCAAAATCATAGAATTCGATCCATGCTCCTTTAATTTTTTTACCTTCCATAATGACGGGATTGAGGTATTTCACGAGTTTATCAACCTCATCCAATAATCCTTCAACAGTATTTTGCTGCTCAAACTTACCGTATACATGACATTCATCAATGAGCCGGAGCAGCTTTTCAAATGTGTGCCTATCCCATATCTCTTCACTGTCAATAGCAGCATAGCTTTCAAATATGGTACGAAAGCGTGATGGCAAGTCCAAGTGTTTTACTTTTCTCAGAAACTCTTCAAAGGAGATTCCTTCGTCCACAATATGATGATAGTACATAAAGATCTTAAAAAAGGCAAGTTGCTCAAATCCCACCAGATGAAACAATGGCACCTCGGAGCATACCATTTTCATCCAGGGACTTTCGCTACGGACTAGGTTTTCCATCTCCTCACAGAGGGCCTCGATATAATGCTGAAGATCTGTAAATTCAAGGCGCAACAAGGGTATATAGCTGGAATCGATTGTCAATACAGCCTGCGGTGCCGGGCCCAGTGATGTTGTAGGTTTGACCGCAGCAGCCTGTTGTTGCAGTTTTAACTCGATATCGTACATATGGATATCGAAATGGTGAGCAAGCCTATAAAATTCGGCACCAGTCAAATACGTAGCCCCCCTTTGCCGATTGCGCAGCGAACGTTTTTCAATGCAGAGCAATTCCATCATTTCCGCGGTTGCACGAGTAGAATCTTTTATTTTTTCTTCGATAATCTGAAACAGGATAAGTTGTATTTCAATATCTGGTGGCATACATTGGATAAGGCTTGAGTTAATTATGTAAAATAATAAACTTTCAATATAGTATAAATCTTATTTGATTAAAAATAAAACTTTATATAAAACAAGCATTTTACCAAAAGATTTATGCAACGGTAAAATTTTTACCAAGAGGCAGCCAGAAGTAAAATATTGATCCTTTGCTAATCCATTTTGAATGTACTTTTTATTTTGTCTACCAGCGAAGGCTCAATCTGGTAATAGCTTCTTGGCTTATGCAGACACCGGTAAGAATAAAGTTTATTTTGCACACTTTTTTTGGTGATCTTGGCAAACAGCTCTTCAAGCATAGGAGATATAATGATATAGTTATTCTCCAGATCGAATAACATAATATGGTCAGCACGAATATAAAGGGTCTTATTGATCTGTACAAAAATTCCTTCAAAGATTGTATCAAGCGGTTCATTGTCCTTATTTAAAAATGGGACGACATGACCTTCGTTAATGATAACATAATCAAAACCTTCCCCATGAATAAACGCGAAAAAGTCCACATCTAAGACCTCGCTACCTGGATCATTAGCTTTAACGTTCTCCACATCTGCAAATGTATTGGCTAGCTTTTGTGCCTCGTCTATTAACTCCTTATCTTCACGATCTTTTGATCCTGTCTTTTTAGGTAGATTTTTAGACTCGGCACTCAAAATTGCAAACAGTCGTTTTCGATATCCTTTGAAGAAGATCAATACAAAATAACCAATTACTATTGCGGGTAAGTAATATTTTAAATCTGCCTGTTGATAAAAAGCCAAGATTTGTGGTTCAGCCCCCGAAATATACAGCTCATCTAAATTTTCGTTCGGCTCTCCGCTATTCCGGTTTGCATTAAAGATAGCATATCCTAAAAATAAGTTGCTTAGCGTGTAAGGTAGGGCCGACCATACTATCAGATTATGGGGAGGTCTATATTTAAAATCTGATTGTACGACGATTATAACAATAGAAAAGCAAAATACATACAAAGTGGTCGCCGATAATAGCGACCAGATAATCCGATCTACAATCATTTTATCATAAAGGTGCACCGGTAAATATCGGAGCGCAGGAATATAGGCCGTAAAATTACAGATAGCCATCACAACAATAGCGGCAACAATACAAATAACATAATCATACCACTTGGGCTTACTTCTTGTTTCAAGCATAATCAGGTAAATAATTGACTGCAAATATATTATTTTAAACAGGTTCCACCTAGGTAATATATTTACCTAATGCTGATTCATAGGTAAAACAATTACCTTTTGAATAAACTTCTTAGGATCTAAATTTACCCTATTCGAAATTCATTTCTAGTTGGACGCCGACAACATATATAAACCTTGTGAGCAATGGCTATTATTGAATATGCTATGCCATATTAAAACAACAATTTAACTAAATGGGAAGATACTATTCACAAAACGATTCGCTTGTGACATTTTACAGCTATTGGGAAAAATTGCATCCCGGCCTTGAGGATTTTCATAAGCGGTGGCTATTGAAAAATGGAGAGATTATACCGATGAAAAGAGGTCAGACCCTGTCGGAAATGCCGCATATGCAATCCGCGCTCTACATTGTACTGGTAGGCATATTGGCCAAAGAGCGTTACTGCCCTGATCGGGATGAACGACTGATTATGACGGTAGCGCTTCCACTTATGGGATTTTTTACGACTATGCATTTTTTTAGCAAAAGTCCTGCTTTGGGTGATATAGTTTGTTTAAGATCGGGGTTAGTATTAAAGATTCCCTACAAAGCAATAGCGCCTTATCGCAACCAGGAAAAAGCGATTGACACGTTAATTGATCTATTAGTCAATAAGAAAAAATACCAGCTTGACCATCTGCGGGTAATGGATTCATTGCTTATATCCACAGATCGTTATTTCTATTTTGCGGATCATTTGCCGCAGCTCTGTCATGCACTTACGCAAACGCAACAGGCCCAGCTATTACATATGTCGGTACGAACTATTCGGCGGGCTAAACGACTACATGTACGACGAAAGTGATTTTTAGGCCACCTGGTGTCCTCATTTTGACCAAAAGCTCTTCAATATCTTTGATTTAACGAAAGAAGAAAAATTAAAAGATTAAGGACATGGGGAAAAGCAGGAAATGGTTTCGGAATAAATTTGCGGTATTTCCCGTAGGGGTACAGCCAACACAAAATGCTGATTGCGGACTCAAGATTTGAGGCAGCACAGCCGTTCCAGCAATGGGGCGTGACCAATTTGGAGAAAATTATGATAGTTTTTAATCATTAAAGAACGGAGGTCGTTATGGCATGGTTTTCATTAAATCCAGGCGGTAATCCTACAGTTCCAAATGACTATACCATTCAGGGAAGCCAACCTTCCTGTGCGGGTACTGATCATATCTGTGCTGTGCAAGCTACACCCGATAGCAATAATAAGCCACAGTTGACAGATGCGTTGAAAAACGAAATGATCATTGCCCTGGACAACAGGTCTGCTTCTACGAATGTAAGTCTCAAGGACTCGTAGGAAAACAGCATACATTGTTATAGATAGAGGGACGCCCAGGGCGCCCCTCTTCTGTTATTTTCTATCACTGAATTCCAGGACTTCAATGTCAACAACTTTTTCTACAACTTTTAACCCATAATGTTTCAGGTGGTGGTTCAGTTCCAAAAGATTTTTAAATTCTGGTAGTATAATCTGCTTTTTGACATTTACGCGGTCCACGGCAACAGGGTACTTACCTGCGAGATCTAAGTAGAATGCGAGCACTCCTGTGCCCTCCATATTCAGACCGTCCAGAGCCACTTTTGCAGGTTTATATTTCCCCTCTATCACCCAGGCCTTCCTACTTCGTAAAGTCCACCGCACATTGATATTAAGCCAATTATTAAGGTCATTCAGCACACGTACAGCCTGCAGGCTATCTGTTTCCTGTTTTTTGTCAAACCGTTCATAACAGATTCCATTCTGCGCCAGCCAGATCTGTCCGGTACCTGAGCCGCCAAAATTTTTATAACGGCTGGAGTCTGATACCTTCCAGCTGATCCGAGCATCGGTTTTTAAAAACGGGGTCCTTTTTATCCGGCTCCATATCGCGATGTAAGTCCCGAAAATTGGTTGATTGATAAAAGAGGTCCTGTAATACCCGGTGATCGTATCCAACTGACTGGAATAACTGCTAGCGGGTCTGCCATCCTGATACCCGGAAAAACGAATGATTGTACTAAATGCATTGGAATCTGCCGCCGGAGCCAAAGGCATCTCCCGTACGTCAAAATCATTTTTCAAGGGCAACTGAATTTTATTATTTTTGTATAGCGAGCAGACGTTGCTTTCCAAAATGAAATCGGAATGCGTTATTGCCTGCACTTTTCCTTTGTAAATCCAGGCGACATGAGGAATAGCACGGTGTGGAAAATATCTTTTCAACACGGTATCGGCATAGATAAGGGGGAGCTCGATATTATGCTCCCTGATAAATGCGTTGTTTTTCCAAAATCGTTCTATCGTTGCCTGATCCTGCCAGGTCACTAATACTATCCGAACTTTATCGGACATCTCCTGCTGTATCTTCTTGAGTTTGGGCATGGACGCTATACAAGCGGTGCAGTACGTATCAAAAAAATCCAGTAGCACCACCTTCTCATTACTACCCAACTTTTTAGTGGCGCTGGTACCGAACAGCCAGTTTTCTACTTGAATTGCCGGAAAACTATCACCTACTTTCAATTGTTTTCGAAAGAGTGGTAAAGGATCGGACTGTCCATAGACAGTACCCATTCCCAGCAGTGTAATTACGATATGTATTATATATTTTTTCATGGCTATCTCTGATTTTGTGTCATCCCCGACAGGTCAATGACGGTTTTGGGTATTTTGATCGCGTATTTTAATGAATTAGGTTCCAATATATATGTCCTGCCTTCAATTATCCGCTTTAAGGTGGTCGAGGAACTGGCATCTAGGTTTAACCTTTTGAGGTCGGCCCACCGTCTACCTCTAAAAGCCAACTCTTTGCGCCGCTCCTGAAGAATAATTTTTAACAAGCGATCTGGATTGGTTTCTGTGATCGGGGAAAACGAATTCTTGGACCAGCGTTTATTTAACAGCGTATTTAAGGAACTCAATGCTTCCTCTATTTTCCCGAGCCTTACTGCTGCCTCAGCGCGGATCAGTAGGGTCTCACCTGTCGTCAGTCCGACAAATATACCAGTATCGCTTCCATCGTACGATCCTTTGAACAGGAGGCTACCATCAGCTTCCGGAGCCGCGTGAAAGAAAACAATCTTTCGCAGATCCCCCTCATTGTAGAGGGCCAACAATCCTGTATCCACACGTGCGGAATACTGGCTCAGGGCCCCGGCCAGCGTTGTGGAGGCCGGAAAGATCACTTCTGAATTAAACCGGGAAATGGGCTGCGAGCTACCGGGGGCAAGATCATTAAAATCCAATAGATAATTTTTGACCTCGAGTGCCGAACCGGCATAATTAAATGCATGTTGAAAGTCGCTCATATCAAGATATACACGTGCTAGACCAGCATAAGCAGCCGCTTTTGTAGGGCGGCCCAACTTTGTTTCCGTAGCAGGCAATAAGGTTATCGCCTTCTTATAATCATCTACAATACGGTTATAGGTATCCTCCAAGCTAGCCCTTGAAGAGACTTCACCTAGTTCAGGATCAAGTTTGAGCGGTATACCAGGCGCCTGTGCTCCTTTCCCGGCCTCATAAGGCGGTGCATAGACTACTGCGAGCTGATGAAACGCAAAAGCCCTAAAGAAATAAGCTCCCCCCTCAACTCTCCGGTAGTCTACATCCCCGTTTTTGCCGGCAATATCCGCAAGGATTTTGAGAACCTGGTTGGCCTGATAAATTGCTTTGTAGGCACTTTGCCACTGCATGGAAGACATAATGTCATCGTCTTCCCATATATAAGTCTGTTTTTCATCCGCATCGGAGAGTGATTGCCAACTGGCTGTACTGAGGTAGGAATCGTCCGAAGCGATCTGACCCCAGGTCGGATAGACAGTGTTCATTGTCGAGTAATCGTTCAGCAATAGATCTGCATGCGTAAGGGTCTTTGGTACCACCATTTTTTGATTCGGCTTTTTGTCCAGAAACTCATTGCATGAGCTGAGTAAAAGCATAATGGATAATAATAGATAAATTTTCATAAGTCTAGAAACTACAGTTAAAACCTAGGGAATACGTACGCGGCAATGGAATATTGGTTCCAAAATCCGGGTCTACCCCCCATTTATTGGCACGCCAGAGCGTGCAGATATTTTGCACATAAGCATACAACCTTGCATTTTTTACAGGCAATTTTGCCATCATGGGCAGTTGCCAGCTCAGTTGGATGTCTTTCCATTTGATCTGGCTGGCAGAACTGACCAGTGCGGACGAGGCGCGGTAGAAATCCGACGAATACAATGCGTTGGGATAATTGAACGCAGGTACATCTGTCTGGAGCTCATCGCCCGGATTCTGCCACCGCAGTGCATAATCTGCGTGACCAATTCCCTGATCAATAAAGGACTGATTGTCGAACGATTTCCGAATAAATTTATGTCCCAGCTGGTACCCGATATTAAAAGATAGCTCAAAGTCTTTCAGGTTAAATGTATTTCGGAATGAGCCAAAATACAGGGGAACCCTACTTCCATGGTTGTCCACATCCTCGATTTTGGAGTCGTACACGATAGCAGCATAATCTTTAGAGACCTCCCCTTTGACAATCCCCTGCGGTGCACCCGTTGCTGGGTCGAGCCCCGCCCAGGGGAAAGTCAGCAGGCTATAGAGATCCATACCCTCGATGGGGGTCGCCAAGGAAGCACCGATCCCTGCTATATAGTTCCGCGCCACATTGTTGCTAATATAAGATCTGGTCACCTTAGTCCTATTGTAGGAGAAAACCAGATTGGTCATCCAGCTGAACTGCTGCCTTTTGATATTAGTCGAATTGAGCATAACATCCACTCCCCTACCGTCGAGGTTACCACTGTTGATAGTGAGGGATGCAAAGCCCGTGGTCGGATCAACTTCACCTGCAGCGATGAGGTCTTTAGGCCTTTTGATATAGTATTCTATTGCGCCGGACAATCGGCTTTTGAGCATGCTAAAGTCGAGACCAAAATTCCACATACCCACGCGCTCCCATCGGAGTTTGGGATTTGGTGGCGACTGGATACTGGCATAACTCTGTCCGGTCATATAATGGGGGGATGTCGACAGATAAATGATCGGATAGGCAGCGACACTGTTATTGACATTACCATTATAGCCATAGGTAGCGCGGAGCTTGAGCAAGTCGATGGCTTTATTTTTTACGAACTGCTCCGCTGATAAAAGCCATGAGGCCCCAAGGGACCAGAATGGCTGCCCCTTGTCATTGGACTTTACGCCAAAAATATTGGAAGCATCCTTCCTGACGCTTGCGCTGAGGGTATATCTATCTTTATAAGCATATGCCGCATTAGAAAAATAAGAGACATACCTATTTTCATAGGCCTCAATCTGGCTGGCGTCGATCAGGGCTGTAGAACCGGCGATTCCATTTAGATAAGGTACTCTTTTGCCGTATTCGACAGGTTGAAAGGTAAGATAGTCCGGATCATAGCCATAGAACACAGAGGAGATCATATCACTGGAAACCATGCGGAATTCCGCTCCTGCGATAGCATCTAAGCGGTGCTTACCTTTCCATCCCCTGTTCCAATTCACCTGTATACGGCCCTGCTGTGATTTATTGGTTCGGTGAAGCTTATTCAGATAGTCCCCGACGGGATAATGAAAAGTCACCCCCTCCCCGTTCCATGCGGTATGGTAATTGAGCCATTCGCGCTGCTGTACAGATCCGATACCCCGCCAGGACTCCGTTGGCTGATAGGCTCGCAGATAGGAGTATAACATGCTCAGCTTTAATGAGGGCAGCAATTGATAATTTAGTGAGACATTGGCAAAAGTTTCACGTACGGAAGTATTCTGATGGGTCTGACCGAGCTCGTTGAGCGGGTAGTAATCCCAGTTGAGCAATCTTCCACCTGCTACTGTATCCCTAAATATCGGGTTGAGTGCTATGGCATCCACTTTCAGCGGATTTCCCTTTTCGTCTGCGAGCCGCAGGTAAGGATAATTGCGTACCATCATGTTATATCCCATGGGAATATAACTCTGATTGTTATGAGACTCGGTATAGGTAAGTCCGAGGTCAATGGTCAGGTTCTTCACTGGATTGAGCTGCGTATTATTTTTTGCTGTGAACCTATCGTAGGAAGAAGTAATCAGGTTATCCAGATTTTTATCATAGCCGAAGGAGAACGAAGTGTTCAGCTTCTCCCCACCACCGCGCATCTGCAGGTTATATTGCTGCGCTACGGAAGGGCGGTACATATAGGTTAGATAGTCTTTTCTGACATCTACATTGCGCAGCATATCCAGTTCACTTTTCAGTTCATCCGATGTTATGCTATTTTCTTTGAATTTTTTAAGCAATTGGATTACAGGTGTCATACTGCCATTATACCTTTTGATACGTGATGTCCAATAGCCCTTGTCAAAGAGCAATTGCTCCAGATCAATATAGTCCGAACTTTCCATCTGTGGGGCATAGTATAGATCCGGTTTCTCCCCGATGGTAAGATTGGTATTAAAATCTATCTGGAAAGGCTGATTATATTTCCCCCGTTTTGTGGTGATCACGATAACACCATTGCCGGACTGTGCACCCCAGATGGAAGAAGCTGATGCATCCTTCAGTACCGTTACATTTAGGATATCATTGGGATTGATATTCATAAAGTTGCCATTGAGCAGATCAAAATTATTGGGATAAGGAACGCCGTCGATAACGACGAGGGGCCAGCTTTCGGAATTCATTGTACTCACTCCGCGAACATTAATATTGAGCAATCGTCCTTTATTTTCTGGAAAGAATTTCGTGCTCGAGATGCTAGGCACCACATCCTCCAGCCTACTCACAAAATCGGTGGATACTTTGCGATTGAGCAGTTTATTATCGACGAATTCGAAGCTACCTGTCGCCCTTTCCTTGGGAATTTTTTGGTAACCTGTGGAGACTACCTCCACCTCTTCCAATTGATTCTCTACAGGTATCATCTTTATCGTTAATGATACTCCGGCGGAGTATTCGGCTTCAATGGGCTTGTAGCCTATGTATGTAAATTTTACTACCCCATTTCTATGTTCGACCGGAAGTGTAAAACTCCCATCCTCGCTGGATGATGTCCGCTGCTTCTGAGCCTCTAAACGTACAGATACACCCTGCAAAGGCTTTCCATCTGTAGCTGAAACTACAGTGCCTTTCAAATTATATAGCCCATCAGCCCCGCTGTCCTTGCGGGGCGTCTGAGCTGATAAACTAAACATAGAAACTGAGAGGTATAAGATGACGAGTACCGCAATCTTTAGTATTTGAATATGCAGCAGTGCACTGCTATTGGATTTTAGTTTTAACTTTTTCATCATTTTAGGAATTGGTATTGGATTGGGATATGCGATTAAAGAAATCGGAGATTTCCTTGGGTGCCTTTAGCTCTTCTTTGCTAGTTTCGAAAACTTCCGAAAGAGATAGCGGAGCCAAATCCAAATTGCTTAAATGTGCTGTCAGATAAGCAACAAGAGCTTTCAATAAGTTTATAGAGAATACAGAAAGCTGATCTGAATTTACTGTTGATTGGAGCTCAATAATATGGTCTTTGATCATACCAATTGGATATTGTTTCCAAAAAGCTTCAATATCTTTTAGTGGGTAGTAATCAGATTGATGAACGTCATAAATCGTTCTTTCTAATGCGAGAATGGAATTGCATTTGGGTTTCATTTTTTAAGTTTTTAGGGCATAACTAGAAGCAAAATGATCCCATTACGTTAAATTAACGCATATGATGGTCCCTTTGCGAAAAGTTACGCGAG
This sequence comes from Sphingobacterium sp. UBA3549, assembly GCF_002376635.1. NCBI lineage: Bacteria > Pseudomonadati > Bacteroidota > Sphingobacteriia > Sphingobacteriales > Sphingobacteriaceae > Sphingobacterium > Sphingobacterium sp. UBA3549. Next base: position 356,892 of record NZ_DFOE01000002.1, read on the forward strand.
TGAAATAAAATGGCGTCTCAAATGCGGTTATAAAACGATTACACGGAGATTAATAGAAACGGTACCGCATCAGTTTAAGAAGTTCAGACTTTTTGTAGACTGATTTATTCCTCTCCGAACCTGAATTCGAAAAGGAATAATTATTTAAAAACTATTCCGGAGGGCTAATTTTAAGAATCAATTGATCCTTAAATACTATACTCCCAGCATATGATGAATAGAAAAGGAACCTCCCCTGCTCAATGGTTGAGCGTGAGAAACTACGCGACCATATCCTTAAATAAATAAGGGAGGCCTTCTCTACGAATTTTTTGTATTTTTTTAAGTTTATAATTCTCATTCATATTTGGTTTTCAGTTTCTCACGCTGGACCAATGAATGACTATACAAAGATATAAAAAGAGTTAAGACTAAACAAATATGTTTATTAAAATATTTCTTTTTATGCCTTCATTAGCTTACATGGATGATAAGGAAATAAAATTCAGAAAACAGCTAGGGGCTCGGATTCAGGAATTAAGACAAGATAAGGAATTAACTCAACCTCAATTAGCCGCGCTAATTGGCTTTAAAGATTATCAAGCAATAAGTAGGATCGAGAATGGCCGAGTCTCACCATCTATCTATATTATTTATCAAATCTCGAAAGCTTTGGAAGTAAAGATTGACGATCTCTGTAATTTTAAATAGCCTTATAAAGAATTGATTCTGCCTTCGCAAAGTTCAGTGACAACAGCTTCCAATTTCTCAACTTTACTAATTAATTTTTTTAGATCGCTGGGTGCAATATAATAATCGTCCTTATAACGGGCATCGATATAAGCATCGTTTAAGATTTTAAACAATCTATTTTCTTCACTGTCAGTGGGTGGATATTTAAAGACTCGATAAAGATCTTCTGAGACATGTTTAGCATATTTACGATAAGCTTTAATACGGTGTGTTTTAGGCTTATATCCAGTGTATACTAATAAAACGCCACTATAAAATCTTTCTGCTGATTGGTTAAGATTAAAAATCACTTCGTTCAAAGGCAAATTCCTTTTAGAAAAATCATCATACAGAAGTTTAGTGGCTTCCAAAAACCTTGAACCACTTTTAACCCATTTATTAAAGTCTTCAAGAGCGAGCTCCTTTAGCTGTTCATTAGTCAAAGGCTTACTTTCGACAAAAGAATATTCTCCGCTATCATAGAGCGCTATCCCTTCTTTGACAATATCGCTAAAAAAGTATTGACCTCTCTCTAAACCACTGTTAATATAGGAAATCGAATGTACTATCGCGCTTACCTCGTTTTTAAATTTCCCGGTACGGTTATCAATCTTACTCGCGACCTCAACTTCTTCACCTTTTTCCTTATCACATAGAACCACCAAAATATCGTAATCGCTAATATAGCTATAGGTTGTTCCTTTATCGACATACTCATCTTCTACCCACTTACCAGTAGCGTGACTCCCAAACAAAATTACCTTAGCCGGATTTGTGATTTCGCAGATAATCTCTACAATTTCAGTTAATTCGTCTTGTTTTTGTTTGGGTAAGTGGGATAGTTGGTTCATAGGGTAAATTTTTAATTTCATAACTAACAAGTAACTAGGAATTACGATACAACATTCTCGCTTCTATACATTTATTATTCCTCATTAAATAGATTTCCAGGAATTTATCACCAAGAACTAACCGGCAATAAAATTCGTTGATGTTCTCACTTTTAATAGTAGAATACTGTGTACCGTACCAATGTTCGAACCTCATTAATCTGTTTTTTTCGCATTCTTTTAATACTGTTTTAGAATCGTTTTGAGCGATATATTTTAACAAAAAGCTATAATCAAACAATTCTAAATCTTCGTCTTCACAGTAATTTTCAATTTCCTCTTCCCTATTCATAAAATTACAAATCAAAAAAGCTAGTTCCGACTGTGACAATCTCCTAACTTCTAAATATTGGAATAATTTATGTAAAGCTTCTGGTTCTAAAAAAATCCCATGTAAGCTCCAATTCTTATAAGCGGATTTTATTAAATTTAAATAATCATCTAAAAAATAAGCATTAACTAAATGAGGAAAGGACAGTAAACGGATCTTATATTGCTTACCTTCCAACACGTGAATCTCAAATTTCAGATCCAATTTCCGCTTATTTAACCAATCTCGAGTAGCTTGCGTTAAATAAGTTGATGTAATTAATAAAAAGTGATCAATCCCCTCAGCAATACCCCATTCAATTTTAGTTGAAATATCTCCAACCTCCAAACCTTTAGAATGGTTTTTACATTCTACAAACCATTTTTCATCATAAGAACCTATTATCGGATTTGAATTTGTAAATATAGCCTCTATATCTCGACCGCTATCAGCTCCACCTTGCCGCCATAAAAGGCTATGAAAGTGATTACTTATGAGAAAATCAAAACATAATTCTTCAAATCTTTTCCAATCAATTGATCTGAAATCAATATCTTCATCGTATACTACCATCGATAATATTTAATTGTATTACCACTTAGTTTGTATTTCCAAATGTTTCTTGTTCTAGAGCATATATCGAACTCAGAATGTGATCATTCAAATAAAGAAGAGTCAGCCTCTTATTATTTTTCATATCATGAATATCTTTAAAGCATTGATCTGCCAAATAATCGGGATGCTTTCTTATAATCAATTCATATTCCGCTAATAAATTCGATGTCCCTAGCTGTTTCTTTAACAACTCTCGTAATTTATAAATGAATTCTTCATCCATATTATTATTTTTAAATATTTATTATTTAGCTAATACTAACATCGCTTTCGCTACACTCGCAGTAGTGTCATCATATTCTTCATGTTGATATTCATGTCTTTCGTTGAGCATATAGAAATCACGATATAGCTCAAAAGGATTTTGCGAACTACCTACCCATTTTATAATGATATCTAAGATTTCATTCATAACTGGTTGAAAAGTCATGCGACCATCCGAACCCCGAACACCTCCTCCATCACACTTACGTTTACCAAGATTTAAGAAGATATTCTTTTCATCATAGATAATATTACGCATTTCCTTGGCCTCTTCTCCTTTTGGCAGATGATCCATTAACAATTTCCGAATACCGCCATAATAAATATTATATTTTTCCTCAGGATTCTCTAACTGTTTGCCAACCAATTCTCGGAGCTCATCTATTTCCTTCAAAGTACCAGATTCACCGGCAATAGTTAATTGTTTACCTTTTTTCTCATGAGCACGTTGCAATAATTCCAGGCGCTCCAAATCTGCTTTACTGACAATTGCGTCCTGATGTACTTTCTTCTTGTTATTATCTTCCATAAATAATTTATTAATTGATCTCAAATACAGCTTTTATTTTTTCGCTCACTACTCTTACACTTTCCTCATTCCAAGCAATTGGATTCAATCTAGATACAGCAATCCTATAATCTGGATAGAACTCCTTGAATGCCCCAAAATAATTCTTACCATAAAGATCTTTCTGATACCAAGCATAAAACGAATACACCAACGATGGGTGAATCTCCTTATCTTTAGCAAACCGCTCAACAACATAAGAATTCTTGATATAGGTCTTGATATAATCGAAATCTGATTTCGACATAAAGTATTCACGCGCAAAAGTATTTGCCTTTTCCTCAATCAAAAATAGATCCTCATCATCAGACAGATGGTAACGATTGGTACTGATTGCATCATAATCGAATAAAACATGGTGTAACTCGTGAAGTAGCGTAAACCAGATAGTGGGATATTTTCTCGGATTGTCTGTCAGTACAATACATGGCTTACCATTAATAATAAAAGTCGCCCCTTTTACTTGAGTTGTGGTCAAATAATCCTGAAATATAACAGTAACGCCAATATTATATAGAGCTCTACATACCGTATAAAGACCATTCTTAACATCTTGCGAATACGGCTTCATATTAACGATAACGTCTTTAAGCCGCTCACGATCGTATTCATTCGGATTATCAATCAGCTTAAATGTCTGATAAGCAGACCGAACCCAAAAATCCTTCATTTTATCTGAAAACTTACGTTTGATCCTACTGTACAAAGGTGTAACAAGTTCCTCCTCAAACGACCGAATGGAATCATAACCAAAATAATTTAAAACTCGCTCCACAAGTAGATCTACGTCATCGATATTCTCAAAGAAACCTTCTTTAGTAAGTGCCTTTACATCAAAGTTTTTCATTAAAAACCTTACTTTACGCGCACGATCTATTGAGGTTATATTTTCCGTATTCTGATTCTTAAGGACTATCTGTATAAAGTCGTCCACATTGACTTCCAAGAACTCAGCTATTTTCACAACGTGTATAAGATTTGGTTGTTTTGCTGTACCGTTAATGATATCTTCAAATACATCCTTATCTATACTTAACAACTTAAGTGCTTTAGTCTTCGTGATCCCGTATTCTTCTATCTTCTCGTCAAAACGTGCTTTCAAATCGAAGGATACATCATCGTTGAATATATCTTGAAGAAGCTTATCTACATCTATATTTTTCATTTGAAAGTATTTACCCTCAAATATACGGTAATTTTTTAATATAAATCAAAAATAAAGGGTAATTACCCTTTATTTTTGAAAAAAGATAATTAAGGATTGATATTCAAAATCGTTTTGAATTTCTAGTTTTATTTCACATTTTAGATAATAACCAGGATAAGGTATCTATAACCACTATTTTGATGATATACTTACCTTAAATGTTTATCATTAACTTATTCATATAAAACTTAGTAAATCATGGCATTAATTGACTCTTATAAATCAAGCTTAATTTCCAAACAAAAGGAGCTTGGAAGATTACTTAATGATAAAGCAACTGTGCAATTAAAAATTTCAGATTTAAACAAAAAAATCAATACTGCTAATGATACCATTAGACGAACAAAAACAGCTAGTATTATTAACAGTAAAGTTAAAGAAATAGATAGGTTAAGCAAAGAGTCTGTAAATTACACTAAAAAGTTAGCTGATCTAGAAACAAAAATTGCGAAGAAAAATCAGGAAATAACAGGCTATCAAACTAAAATTGATAAAGAACAAGCAGCTATTGATAAAAAACGTTCAACTGAAAATGAAAAAAATAAAAAAATTCAAGAAAAGAACTTAAGAGAAATTAATTCAGCTATTAATCGTCATGATAAGCTCCATGTGGATACGCAAAGGGAAATCAATATATTGAAGACTCCTCCTAAAAAGATTACCGTATTGTTCTTAGCATCTAACCCTATTGATCAAGCTCAATTACGTCTTGACGAAGAAGCACGAGCAATAGCTCATATGATAAGGAATGCCAAACATAGAGACTCAGTTAAATTAGAGTCATCTTGGGCGCTACAGACCATAGATTTGCTGCAAGCCTTAAACGAGTTCAATCCAACAATAGTACACTTTAGTGGCCATGGCTCTGACCAAGATGAAATCGTTTTTCAATCTCCAGACGGTAACACTAAACTTGTCAGCAAAGATGCAATTGTACAAACCATGGTAGCATCATCGGATAACATTCGCTTAGTGTTTTTCAATACATGTTTTTCTAAAAATCAAGCAAAAGCTGTTTCCAAACATATTGAAGCAACAATTGGTATGAATACGAGCATAGGCGATGAAGCCGCCAGAGTATTTTCTTCCCAATTCTATTCCTCTATTAGTTTTGGTTTACCAGTCCTTAAAGCATTTGAGCAGGCCAAAGCGGCTCTTATGTTGGAGGGAATCAACGAAGAAGACACTCCTGAACTATTTACAAAAGAGGGATTTGATCCTAATGACATAATTTTAGTAACTCCATAATAAAAAATGAAAAAAAACATTCTAATCAAAGAGTTTACTTCCGCACCAGAAGATTCTTTTAACGGGCTGATAGCAGAGTTAATTCAACTCGTTCGGCATAACAGGGAAAACTTATCACTCGATGAATTCGAAAAGAATATCCCCGAAATAAAAATTTTGGAAAAAGCCATTAACGACATAAACAGTCAACTGGGAGATGATAGGGAGCCTTATATAGAAATGATCATGGATGCACTAAGTGAAGAAGAAGATACAGCCCTAGAGCTAGTTGATATAATGAAAACTTCAATTTGTGATACAGCAAAATACAAATGGGAAATAGACATAAATCAAGAAGATATAGACATTACAACTACTAAATTTAGATCAACGTATTTTGTAGAGCTTAGTATATTTTCATCAAATTTATCAGATGTTCAGATAGAATTTTTAGAGTCAATTAGTATCCAAATAGCCACATCCTATGATTATATTTTTCTACCGGAAGAAGCTGATTAAAAATCCTCATTTTATCTATAGACCTGAATAATAACATGATTTATATTAGCCAAATCCGGAATAAAAAGCCTCTGGAAGACCGAGACCACTATCCGTATAATATTCCTTCATTGTCAACATTGGATGAACTAAAATTTCGGAACCCTGTGACTTTTATCGTCGGAGAAAATGGTATCGGAAAATCCACCCTTGTAGAGGCAATAGCTATCAATGCAGGTTTCAATCCTGAAGGTGGAAGCCGCAATTTTAATTTTAGTACCATGGATTCCCATTCCGCTTTATTTGAAGCTATTCAGGTAATACGAACGGCATACCGCAACAGAGATGGTTATTTTCTCAGGGCTGAAAGTTTTTATAATGTTGCCACTGCTGTAGATCAATATGAAGCTCAGGAATTCTATGGTGGATCGCTACACGAACGTTCTCATGGTGAAAGCTTTCTCTCGTTATTACATCATCGCTTAAACGGAAACGGACTCTATATTTTTGATGAGCCAGAATCGGCACTGTCTATCATAAGCCAACTAAATATGCTAAGCCGAATAAGAGAGCTTGTAGAACTGAGATCGCAATTTATTATTGCGACACACTCCCCTATCCTGATGGCTTATCCCGAAGCAGATATCTATCAGGTATCTGAAAATGGAATAAAATTAATTGCATATCAGGATACTGAACAGTATAAACTGATGAAGTATTTTATGAATAATCACGAACGAATGCTATCCGAATTGGGATTCGATTTGTAAATCAAACTAAATGGAAGACAAAAATAAATGCAAAGAACTCATTGGAAAAATATATGTGTTATATATCAAAAGTAAAGTTACGCTAGCCGAAGCACATTTAACAAGAAGTCCGAAACTCTATTTTGAAAAATTCAAAACCAAAAATGATCCCGAAATTAACATCGAAATATTGGATTATTTGGTCACCAGAGAATCACCAGTTTATGCAGAACTTTCAAGAAAATGCTGGGTGCTATTTGTCCTCGAAATAACCAAGATATTATCAAAATCCAAAGGAGAAAAATTTGGGATTGGAAAGCTTTACAATAAGCTCATAAACAAAGAATTTAAAGAAAATATTTCGCTGGATTGTTTTATTGAAGTTTTATCTGTAATCAATAATAATGATCAAGATTCAACACTTAATAAGTTAAAATTGTTACGTGATAAATTTTATGCCCATACCGACGACGCAATCAATATACTGACACAAGACCTTTTTCCTACTTACAACGAGGTATGGGAATTAATGGATATTATAGAACGATTCTTGGTGTCAATCTACTCGGAATACGACGCTGGGATAGATTTAAGAATTGATAGATTTCTGACTAAGTATGCAAGAGAATTTGAAAAGACCTACAAATATTTTCAAAATACAACGGATATCGCGGACACCTACCGTTTAGAAAGACATTTCAGTAAAGTGGAAATTGAGGCTTTTAGAAAAAAATAGCTTCTGTATAGAATTATATATTTTCCGAATTAATTTACAGTCTAAATATTACGGGATACCATAAAATAACCTCCTTATCTAACTGTATTTTAGATAAAAGCATTTTTTTATATGGAAACAATTAAAGCAATCAAACCGGGACCAAAGCCCAAGAAACAAGATGGCACCCCCGACAGAAGACAGGTAGTGTAAACTGAACTGTGT